>DASXAK010000123.1:0-30674 GCA_036406715.1 Bryobacteraceae bacterium
CGGCCAGATTCACGCACGGGCTCGAAGCACCAGACAGAGACCGGCTTACAACCGCCCTTGGCAGCCGCCATCTTCGCTCCCATCGCGCCCGTTTTCATCCCTCGTTGTGGCGACAGCGTAGCGGCGCCGTGGGGGAATCACGCCTCGTGAAAATTTTCTTTCACCCGAACAATCAGCCACTTACGTATACTGCCTCCCTGCTGCGATCGGGGCGCTTGCTACCGTGAAACCAGAAGGAGGCTTGCGGAGACGCAGGTTTCCAGATTTCTTGCTGGCCGGCAAGCGTTGCACTGTAATGGTGCTGAACTCCCCGTAGAGCTGTTAAGGCTCGTACGGCGGATCCCCTACGTGGAGGAGGTCGGCGGGGAGACTTTGGAAGTGCTTCCATGACACTCGGTGGAGTGCGGATAGCTCACATCGCCGTCCCATCGGATTTCAGAGAGTCAACATCGAAACGAGAGTTAAACGTAGCGCCATAAAGCGATTCCAATGGCCTCGTAGATGAGGCTCAAACCATCGGGCGGCCGACAACGCACGGCGATAAGTCCGCGGGAAACCTCCCGTAGCCCGGCCGCCCCGCAACGCATCTTTTCTTTCCAATACCTTCCCTCCAGCCGTAGTGTCTCCAAAACGCGCCTGTTAGAATACGTGCATGGCGGAGAACCCGGACGCCAAGCCGGCCGAGTCGTTTGAGGCTTGCCTCGACGAGCTCGAACAGGTCGTCAAACAACTGGAAGGGGGAGACCTTCCGCTGGAAAAGTCCCTGGAGCTGTTTGAGCGCGGCATGGGCTTGAGCGACGCCTGCCGCAAGCAGCTTGAAGAAGCCGAAACCCGCGTCGAGATCCTGATCCGAAAAGAAGGCAAAATCCAACCCGAACCGTTCCGCCCGGATAACTCGACCAAATGATCGATTTGCGCGAATACCAGAAGCGCGTGGATGCGGAACTCGACCGCCTGGTCCCACCCGAATCGGCGCCGCCCGAAACCATCCATCGCGCCATGCGCTACAGCCTGTTCGCCGGCGGTAAACGCATCCGGCCGATTCTTTGTCTTGAAGCCGCGCGAACCGTCGGCGGCGCTCCGGAATCGGTCGTCGCGGCCGCCTGCTCGCTCGAACTGGTTCACACCTATTCGCTGATCCATGACGACCTGCCCGCCCTCGATAACGACGACTACCGCCGCGGCAAGCTCACCAATCATAAAGTCTTCGGCGAGGCCATGGCGATCCTCGCGGGCGACGCCCTTCTCACCCTGGCCTTTCAGGTGCTCGTGAACCTGGATCTGCCGCCTGAGCGCAAGACGCGGCTCCTCGCCGAGCTGGCCGCAGCGGCCGGAACCGTTGGCGGTATGATCGGCGGCCAGGTGGCCGATCTCGAAGGCGAGGGTAAGCCGCCCGACGCGATCCTGCTCGAGACCATCCACCGCGCCAAGACGGGCGCCTTGTTGCGCGCCAGCCTGCGGTTCGGCGCCATCTGCTCGGACGCCACCGACACCCAATACGAAGAGCTCTCCTGCTACGGCGAGCACATCGGTCTGGCGTTCCAGATCGTGGACGATATTCTCGATGTCGAGGAAGCGTCCGAAGCCCTCGGCAAGACCGCCGGCAAGGACGCCCAACAACACAAGATCACCTTCCCGGCTGTCTATGGTCTGGATGTCTCACGCCGCATGGCCGAGGAACAATGCACCCGCGCCCACGCGGTCTTGCAGCCGTTCGGTCCGGCAGCAGCCGGCCTCAAGCAACTCGCTGATCTCATTCTCCGACGCAAATCATGAAAATCCGGCTCGACCGCCTGCTGGTCGACCGCGGCCTGGCGGATTCGCGCGAGAAGGCGCAGGCCTTGATCATGGCCGGCGAAGTGCTTCTTAACGGTCAGAAAGCGGCCAAGCCCGGCCTCGCCGTGATGCCGGACGCCGCGGTGGAAGTACTCGCGCGGCCGCCATACGTCAGCCGCGGCGGCCTCAAGCTCGCCGCCGCGCTCCAGCATTTTGCCATTGACGTCGCCGGCCAGGTCTGCCTCGACATCGGCTCTTCCACCGGCGGTTTCACCGACGCGCTACTGCAGGCCGGAGCCGCCCGCGTGCATGCCGTGGACGTCGGAACCGGCCAGCTCGCCTGGTCGCTCCGCACTGATCCGCGCGTCATCGTCCTTGAGGGCATCAACGCGCGCGAGCTCCACCTTCGCGATATCGGCGAGCCGGTCTCCTTGATTACCTGCGACGTCAGCTTCATTTCCGTCACTCTGATTCTGCCCGCCGCCGTGCCGCTGCTCCAACCTGCCGGGCGAATGGTTATACTGATCAAGCCCCAATTCGAGGTTGGCAAGGGGCAGGTGGGCAAGGGTGGAATTGTTCGTGATCCGTCGCTCCACCAGGCCGCCTGCGCACGCGTAGACAGCGCCGTGCGCGGCTTCGGGTTCGTGACCAGCATGATGGAAAGTCCCATTCTCGGCGCGGAAGGAAACAAAGAATTCCTCCTCTATGCCCACCATTAACGCCGCGGGTATCATCTCCAAACCCGACGTCCCCGCGGCCACCAAACTGGTGCCCGACATCGTAGCCTGGCTGCAAGAACGCCATATCGATGTCCGCTGCGATGAAGAAACCGCCGCGTATGACCGCCGTCTCTCCGGCGTTCCGCGCGAATCGGTGCCGGAAGGATGCGACCTGGTGATTGTGCTAGGCGGCGACGGAACCCTGCTCAGCGCCGCTCGAGCCATCGGCAAACGCGAGATCCCGCTGTTTCCGGTCAACCTCGGCGGTCTCGGCTTTCTCACCGCCATCACTATTGAGGAGGTCTTCCCTCAGCTCGAACACGCGCTCCGCGGCGAGCACCGGGTGGCCAAGAGAAAGCTGCTCCACACCGAGCTCGTCCGCGACGGCAAGGTCGTGGCCACCTGGGACGCCCTCAACGACGCCGTGCTCACCAAAGCTTCCATCGCCCGCATGATCGACCTCCAGTCCTGGGTCGACGAGCAGTTTGTCGCCAACTACAAAGCCGACGGTCTGATCATCTGTACCCCCACCGGTTCCACCGCCTATTCGCTCGCGGCCGGCGGCCCCATCATTTTTCCGTCCGTCCCCGCGATTTGCATGACCCCCATCTGCCCGCACATGCTGACGAACCGGCCGGTTCTGGTGCCGGAGACGAGCGTGATCCGCGTGATCTCGCGCGGCCCCGACGAAAGCGTGTATCTGACCATCGACGGCCAGACCGGAAACCCGATTCGGGAAGGCGACACTATTGTCTGCCGCAGCTCGCCTTACGCTCTCCACCTGATCCGGCCGCCGCGCATGATGTTCTTCGACGTGCTCCGCCAGAAGCTCAAATGGGGCGAGCGGTGAAACGGCCGTCGCTCGCGGCGTGGACTCTGTTCGGTCTGATCGTGGGCGTGCTCCTCGGAATCTTCGCGCCCGGGTTTGCCAAACAGCTCGGCCCCGTCTCGAATATTTTTCTGCGCCTGATCCGCACCATCCTCGCGCCTCTGATCTTTGCAACCCTCGTGGCAGGGATCGCGGGCAGCGGCGACCTGAAACGCATGGGCCGCGTCGCCCTGAAGTCCGTCGTCTATTTCGAAGTAGTCACCACCATCGCGCTGTTCCTCGGCCTCGGCATCGTGAACCTGGCGCGGCCGGGCGATGGCGTGCCGATCGCGCGCACTGCGGGCGCCGCGGCGCCGGTCCAGGTTTCCACCAGCCTTGCCGACATCCTGGAACATGTTTTTCCGTCCAGCATCATCGATGCGATGGCGCGCAACGACGTCCTGCAGATCCTCGTCTTCTCCTTGCTATTCGGAGCAGCCTGCACGGCCATCGGCCCCAAGTCTCTCCCGGTGGTCACCTTCGCCACTTCGCTCGCCGACGTGATGTTCCGCTACACGACCTATGTAATGTATCTGGCGCCTTTCGGCGTCGGCGCGGCCATCGCGGTCACCGTCGGCAACGGCGGCGCCAGCGTGCTCGTCGGCCTCGGCAAGCTGGTGCTCGCCATGTACGTCAGCATGGCGCTGTTTATTGTGTTGGTTCTGGGAGCCGTGATCGCTCTTTTTCGCATTCCGCTCCGCCGGTTTTACCAGGCCGCGCGCGAGCCGTTTCTCATCGCGTTCTCCACCTCCACCAGCGAAGCCGCGTTGCCGATCGCGCTCGAAAACATGGAGCGCTTCGGCGTTCCCAAGCACATCGTCGGCTTTGTGATTCCCACGGGCTACACCTTCAACATGGATGGCTCTACACTGTATCTCTCGATCGCCTGTATCTTCGTTGCTCAGGCTGCCGGCGTGCCGCTTTCGCTTGGCGATCAGTTCATGATGATGCTGACCCTGATGCTGGCGTCGAAAGGGGTGGCCGGCGTCCCGCGCGCCGGCGTCGTGCTCCTCTCGGGCGCTTTGACCACGTTTCACCTGCCGCTCGAAGGCGTAGCCGTGCTTCTCGGTGTGGATGCCCTGCTCGACATGGGACGGACGTCCATCAACGTGCTGGGCAATTGTGTCGCCAGCGCCGTGGTGGCGCGATGGGAGGGGTATGATGGTGCTCTATGAAAACCCGCGCTCTGATTTTCATGGCCGTATCGACTGTCCTGGCCGCCGCTCAATCCGGCCCTAACCCGAAACTCGTCAGCGAGCTCGTCATCGCCAACCATATCCTCGCGAACGAGGGCGTCGTCGACGCCTACGGCCATGTCAGCGTGCGCGACGACCGCAATCCCAATCATTTCCTGCTCGCCAGCCACATGGCGGCCGGCAACGTGACGGCCGAGGACATCATCGAGTACGACCTCGACAGCAAGCCCGTCCGCCCGACGTCCGCAACCGGCTACACCGAGCGCTTCATTCACGGCGAAATCTACCGCGCGCGGCCCGACGTCATGGCGGTCGTGCATTGCCATTCGCCCGAGTTGATCCCCTTCGGCGCGACCGGCGTGCAGTTGCGGCCGATCGCTCACCTGGCCGGGTTTCTCGGTGCGGGCGTACCGGTCTTCGAAATCCGCGACGTTGGCGGGATGACGGACCTGCTCGTGAGGGATTCGAAGCTCGGCCGCGCGCTGGCCCAAACACTCGGCCAGAAGCCGGCGGCCCTCATGCGCGGGCATGGAGCGGTGGTGGTCGCGCCGAATTTGCACGTAGTCGTAGGCCGGTCGTATTACATGAACCTCGACGCCCGCCTGCAGTGGCAGGCGACCTTGCTCAGCGGCGGCAAGATCAACTTTCTTACTCCGGAAGAGGCCAGCAAATCTTCGGCGCAGGACGGTTACGAGCGCGCCTGGGACTACTGGAAGCACAAGGCCGGCGCGAAATAACTAACGCGCCACGCCACTCTTCGATCGCGACGGGCTAGGCGCTTCGGCCAGGCTCGCCACGCGGCTGTGTTTTCTTCCATAAGTGAAGTACACAACCAGGCCGATGATCAGCCAGGCGATCAGACGCGCCCAGTTGATCCAGCCGAGTTTGTACATCATGTAGCCGTTCGTCAAAACTCCGAGGATCGGAATCACCGGAACCCACGGTGTGCGGAAAGGCCGCGGCTGGTCCGGATTGGTGCGGCGCAGAATGAGCACTGCAATGGAAACGATGACGAACGCCAGCAGTGTCCCGATGTTGACCATCTTGCCGATGTCATCGATCGGAGTGATACTTCCGACGATGGCAGCCAGCAATCCCACCAGAATCGTGTTCTTCCACGGCGTGCGCCATCTGGGATGAACGGCGGCGAAAAATTTCTTTGGCAGCAGGCCGTCGTTTGCCATGGAATAAAGTACCCGGGTCTGGCCCAGCAGCATCACCAGCATCACGCTGGTCAGACCGGCGAGCGCGCCGAGCGTGATGATGTGAGAAGCGCTAACGAGCCCGCGATCGAGAAACGCCCGCGCGATGGGAGCTTCAATGTTCACGTCTCGCCAGGGGACCATGCCGGTCAGCACCGCCGCCACGGATATGTAGAGGACCGTGCATACCAGTAACGATGTAATAATTCCGATTGGCAGGTCGCGCTGCGGCCGGCGTGCTTCCTGCGCCGTCGTCGAAACCGCGTCGAACCCGATATACGCAAAGAAAATGTAGGCGGCGCCGGCCCCGATTCCCGACATTCCGAACGGCGCGAAGCTCGACCAGCTTATGCCCCAATTGGCCGTATTCACGTATCGAAACCCCAGCGCAATGACGAACAGCACGACGGAAACTTTGATCACGACGATCGTGGAGTTGAAGCGGGCGCTCTCTCGGATGCCGATCACGAGAAACGCAGTAATCACCAGCGCGATCAGGAACGCCGGCAAGTTGAATCCGAATTCAAACCCGAACAAACGCGGCGCGTCGAGCAGCGCATGGGCCCGGGTGAGCAACTCCGCCGATTGTGCGCTCATGATCGCCGCTACTTTCTCGAGAAACGGCTGCGTACCCGCCACCAGGGATGGATCGGAGGACTGGGCCATCTGGCGCGCCACCTCGTTCTCGGCGATCCGCAGACCCGTCCAATGATCGTACGCGAGCCACAGCGGGACTTTGATATGAAGCACGTCCATCAGCTCGACAAAGTGGTTGGACCACCCCGACGAAACCGTGCTGGCTCCCATCGCGTACTCCAGCGTCAGGTCCCACCCAATGATCCAGGCAAACAGTTCGCCGAGCGTCGCATACGCGTATGTGTAAGCACTACCGGCCAATGGAATCAAAGCCGCAAATTCCGCGTAACACAAACCCGCAAACGCACAGCCCAATCCGGAAAGGACGAAAGATAGCATCAACCCGGGGCCGGCGTAGTGCGCGCCGAGCCCGGAGAGCACAAAAATGCCTGCGCCAATGATCCCGCCGACGCCCAGCGCCGTCAGTTGAAAGGGTCCGAGCGTACGCCGGAGAGAATGCTCCCCCTCCTGGTGCGCCTCGCTCAAAATCAGGTTCAAAGGCTTACGAATGAGTATACTGGCCATAAATGCAACCGTCCGGAGTATAACATCGTTGGCGGAAAATGCGGCACGAATCGCGCAATTCGGCACAAAATTCGAGCTAGCACGTTAAATTAAGAATAGGAGTCTCACTTGTTAAAATCCGCGGTTGTTTTGACCCTGTGCGCTGCCGGCGCCTTCGCGCAAAATGCGGCCACCCCCACCACACTCGATCTCAACGCCATCGACAAGAATGCCAACCCTTGTGAAGACTTCTATCAGTACGCATGCGGCACGTGGAATAAGAAGAACCCCATCCCGCCGGACCAATCGCGGTGGGGGCGGTTCAGCGAACTCGAAGAGCGCAACCGAGAAGTGCTGCACCAGATTTTAGAAGAGGCCTCGAAGCCCAATCCGAAGCGCGATGCGATCACTCAGAAGATCGGTGACTACTACGGCGCCTGCATGGATAGCGCCGGCATCGAAGCCAAGGGACTGACGCCGCTCCAACCAGAGTTTGACCGTATCCGCAGTTTGAAAGACAAATCCGAACTGGCCTCCGAGGTCGCTCACCTGCACCGCAGCGGCATGAGCGCGCTATTTGAATTTAGCTCGGGTCAAGATTTCAAAAAGTCCACCGAAGTCATAGCCCAGGCCGATCAGGGCGGAATCGGTCTTCCCGACCGCGACTACTATTTGAAGGAGGACGAAAAATCCGCCGAGATCCGCCAGCAATACCTGGCGCATGTCCAGAGAATGTTCGAGCTCTCCGGGGAATCCGCCGACCAGGCCAAGGCCGATGCGCAGACCGTGATGCGGCTTGAAACCGAACTGGCGCGCGGCTCGCTCGACCGCGTTTCGCGGCGCGACCCCGAAAAGGTCTATCACCGGATGAGTAAACAACAGCTCGAAAAGCTCGAGCCGTCGTTCCGCTGGAATCAATACTTCGCCGACAGCGGCGCGCCGCCGTTTCAGGACATCAACGTCGCCTGGCCGGAGTTCTTTCAAGCAACCGAGAAGGCGATCGGCACCGCCGGCCTGGAAGACTGGAAGGTCTATTTGAAATGGCACGTGCTGCACTCCGAAGCGGTGCTGCTGCCGGTCGCGTTCGTGGACGAGAATTTCAAGTTTTACGGCAAGGCATTGACCGGGGCAACCGAACAGCGGCCGCGGTGGAAACGGTGCGTCGACCTCACCGATAACCAGCTAGGCGAGGCGCTCGGCCGCAAGTTCGTCGAACGGACATTCGGCGGCGACGCCAAGCAGCGCACCCTGAAAATGGTGGATGCAATAGAAAAAGCTCTCGGACAGGATATCGACCAACTCACCTGGATGACTGGCTCCACCAAGCAGCAGGCGATGGTCAAACTCAAAGCCATCACCAACAAGATCGGCTACCCCAACAAATGGCGCGACTATTCCAGCGTGGAGATCAAAGGCGACGATGCCGTGGGCAATGGCGTCCGCGCGGACAGTTTCGAGTTCCAGCGCCAACTAAACAAAATCGGCAAGCCGGTAGACCGCCAGGAATGGAATATGACGCCGCCGACCGTCAACGCCTATTACGATCCCCTGATGAACAACATCAACTTTCCGGCCGGCATTCTGCAACCGCCGTTTTACGACAATCATATCGATGATGCCGTCAACTTCGGCGCAGTCGGGATGGTGATCGGCCATGAGTTGACCCACGGCTTTGACGACGAGGGACGCCAATTCGACGCGAAGGGCGACCTGCGCGACTGGTGGACACCGACCGATGCCAAAGCGTTCGAAGGACGCGCCGCCTGCATTGCCAAGGAGTACTCGAATTTCAGCCCCGTGCCGGAAGTCAAGCTCAACGGACAGTTGACCCTTGGGGAAAACACGGCCGACAACGGCGGTGTCCGGATCGCGTTGATGGCGTTGATGAACGCCACCACCGCCGGCGCGGAAGATAAGAAGATCGACGGGTTCACCCCCGAGCAACGCTTCTTTCTGTCGTTCGGACAAGTCTGGTGCGAGAACCAGCGCGACGAAATCCTGCGGCTGCGCGCACAGACTGATCCACACTCGCCGGGTCGGTTCCGGGTAAACGGAGTTGTGCAGAACATGCCCGAATTTCAGAAAGCGTTCTCTTGCAAAGCCGGGCAGCCGATGGTCAGCGCCAACGCGTGCCACGTCTGGTGAGAGCTAACGCGGTCCGAGAATCGTCAGCCGGTGTCCGTCGGGGTCGGCAAAAGTCGCGGCCCAGGTGCCGGACGTCACTTCTAGCGGCTTTCCAATGAAATGGCAGCCTCGCTCCAGAAGCTTGTTATACATACCCGTCACGCTGTCCGCCTGAAAGATGACTTCGACCGCGCCGGCCAACCGGCCTTCCGGCGCGTGGCCTGCCGGATGGTTCAGCACGATCGTGAGCGCGCCGGCCTGAAACAAAGCCACTTCCCCGGGCTCGGGCTCGCTGACTAACTGTAGGCCCAAGGTCTCGCCGTAGAACTTGATGGAACGGGCGGTGTCGGTCACACCGAGGCTGATCATCGAAACATGAAGTTGAGGCGCCGGTGCTTCGGCAAATAGGGCGCCCGCAGTCAACAGGGTGAGGAAAAGTTTTCTCATGCGTTCAGTCTGCCGGAAGGGGGGCTCGGGTTCTTGCTCGATCTTGCGAATTTCCGGCGCACGGCCGACGGCAATTCGCCGTACCAGGACTGGAAGAGCCGGCTGAACGCGGCCGGGCTCGAGAACCCGACCTCCAGACAGGCATCGAGCACCGGCGAGCCCTGCTGAATGATGGTGCGGGCCCGCGCTAATCGCAGGCCCGTCAGGTAGGCGTGCGGGGTTTGCTGGAATGCCTGAGTAAAACCGCGGTGAAAGTGGTAAGGCGAGAGCGCCGCCGCCCGCGCGACTGCGGCGAGGGAAACCGGCCCTGATGAATGTGAATGAAAGTATTCACGCCCACGCAGCAACCGGCGAAACAGTTCCTGCTTTGTCGATTCCCGGAGTGCCGGAACACGCGCGGCCTGTTCCCGAACCTGAGCATAAAACTGCAGCAATCCTTCGGCCAACAAAAGGAATTCTTCTTCAAAACCGCTCGGCGCCAGGGCTTTCTTGCAGCGCGGAGCGAGCGTGTGAACCCGGTCGACCAGGGCGCGCTCGCGGTCATTGTGCAACGCAGACAGATACGGCAATGAGGGGCCCAAACGGTCCGGCGCATCGAGCGCCCCGTCCAGCGGCGAGGTCGCGTCAAGAGCGACTTGCTCGACGAAGCCCGGTGCGAAAAATACGCAACAGGTTTCGACCGGCTTGCTTTCCGCGACACGCATCGAGTATTTCTCGCCGGCAGACAGAATAAGGAAGCTCGACCGGTCCACAATCAATTCCCGCTGGCCCACAATCCAGGCCACCTGGCCGGACAGGACGGTTTTTATCGATAGCGGACCCGCATAACTATCGACCTGATGGCGTCGCGCCCGGGCATGCAGCACGACGTTATGAGTGCCCAATCGAGCATCCTCGGGGAATAAATACGGCGTTTGTACCTCCCGCATCGTCACAATTCTACTGCCGGCACGCGCCAAACCTCTTGCCCGGTTTGCTGCGCACTCGCCTCTCCGAATCGGCAGAAATCACGGCATTTTCAATTTGGTATCGCGTTTCACTTCTGAGCGGCTCGGTTATCCACAGTTAATATTGCCGTTCCCGTCCATCTAGTCAAAATAGGGGTAGGTTCGCCCTGCCAAGTTGCGGAAACCGGAGAGGACGCCGGGCGCCGAAGAAACGGCATGCTGAAACGTATTCTCTGTGTCGATGATGAACCGAAGATCCTGCAAGCCTTCGAACGCCAGCTCCGCACCGAATTCGACATCGTAACCGCGGTTGGCCCGGAGCGCGGGCTGGAAAGCCTCGCGCAAGGCGGCCCCTTTGCCGCAGTCGTTTCGGATCTGCGGATGCCGGAGATGGACGGAATCGAGTTTTTGTCGCGCGTCAAGCGCTTTGCCCCGGACACGGTACGAATCATGCTGACCGGCCAGGCCGAACTGGCCACTGCGATCGCCGCCGTCAACCGCGGAAGCGTCTTCCAGTTTCTGACCAAGCCCTGCCCCACCGAGGTGCTGATTCACGCACTGGAAGCGGCGGTGGAACAATACCGGCTGATCACGTCGGAGCGGGAGTTGATCGAGCAGACGCTGCGGCGCACCATCGTCGTATTGACCGAGGTCTTGAGCCTCGCGAACCCGCTGGCATTCAGCCGCGCTCAGCACATCCGGCACTATGTGCGGCACATGGCCGCGCGACTGGACCTGCCGGAACAATGGCAATATGAACTCGCCGCCTTGCTTTCGCAAATCGGCTTCGTGGCGGTGCCGCCGCAAGTCCTGGAGAAACTCCGGGCCGGCGAAGCTCTGGACCCGGGCGAAACCAGCATCGTCGGCTCACAAAGCAAGATCGGTTACGACCTGCTCGCCCAGATCCCCCGCCTCGAAATCATCTCGCACATGGTGGCGCGGCAGAACCAGGAATGGGAATCGGGCCGCAAGGACGTCGATCGCGTCTCGGTCGGCGCGCAGTTGCTCAAGATCGCGCAGAATTTCCACGACGCGATCGTTCGCGGCGGTGAAGTGGGGCCGGTAGTCAACCAGATGCTGAAGTCCGCGGCCTACAATCCGGATTTCGTGGTGCTGTTGGACAATGTCTACGTCGCCTGCGATACGCACGAGACGCGCGTGCTTCATGTCGACCAGCTGCGAATCCGAATGGTCATCGACGCGGACGTATTCAGCAAAGGCGGCCTGCTGCTGCTCGCGAAAGGCCAGGAGATCACTCCCTCGGCGATTTTGCGGCTCCATAATTTTGCCAGCACGATTGGTGTTGTGGAGCCGATCAAAGTGATTGTGCCGTACGCCGATCCACCCAGTTTTGGCGACAAGGCGGATATTCCCGCCGCTGCCGACATCGCCCGGCTGCACACCCCAATTCCCGGTTGAGTTCTACCAGACGCGGCAGGCGTTGGCGCTGACCATCGGCTGGCCCGCCTTGCACGAGAACGCTTTTTGAAATTCGGGCATATTCTGCACCGTCCCGTTCACGCGCCACCGCCCGGGCGAGTGCGGATCGGTGAGAGCGCGCAGGCGACGCTGCTCGGGCGAGATGTTCTCGCAAAAGACCTGTGCGAATCCCAGGAAGAACCGCTGCTCGGGCGTGAAGCCGTCTACCTTGTCTTGCTTGTCTTTCAAGGTATCCATGAGCGCCATCAGCGCCACCCGCGCCCCACCGTTGTCGGCGGTGTTTTCACCCAGCGTCAGGCGGCCGTTCAATTTCACGTCGGCGACGCTGGTGAATCCGGAATACTCATTGGCGATGCAGGCCGCGCGCTTCTCGAACTCGGCCGCATCGGCGGGCGTCCACCAATCGCGCAGATTTCCCGCGCCGTCGTATTTGCGCCCGGCATCATCGAACCCGTGCGTCATCTCATGTCCGATCACCGAACCGATGCCGCCGAAGTTGACCGCCGTATCGCGCTGCGGATCGAAAAACGGGTATTGCAGAATTCCGGCCGGGAAATTGATGCTGTTGGTGGCCTGGCTGTAAAACGCATTCACGGTGGGCGGAGTCATATTCGTCCACTCGTCCTTCTCGGCGGGCTGTTCGATGCGCCCCATCTGTTGTTCATGCCGGCCCCCGGAAGCCCGCACGAAGTTCCCGAAATAATCATCGCGAATCACCTGGGTTTTGCTGTAGTCGCGCCATTTGTTCGGGTAGCCGATGTTGCGCGTGAAGGCGCGCAGTTTGGCGAGCGCCGCTTCCCGCGTCTCCTTGGTCATCCACGGCAGACTCTCAATGTCCCGGTTCAGAGCGGCTACCAGCGCATTGACCAGTTTTGCGATCCGGGCCTTCGCCTCGGGGCCGAAAGCGCTCTCCACATATTTCCGACCGAGCAAATCACCGAGTGCCGAGTCGACGTCCTGAAGACACCGGCTGGGCCGCGGCCGCTGCTGCCGCGCGCCGTCGAGGTAGCGTCCCCAAAAGTCGAAGGCTTCCTGGTCGAACGCATCCGAGAGGTGCGGCGCGACGGCGAGCAGGAGGTGATATTCCAGATAGGTTTTCCAGGCGTCGATGGGTTGCGAAGCCAAGACCGCGCTCATCTGCTTGATGTAGTCCGGCTGCCGGACGTCCAGCGATTCAAATTCCGGCGCGCCAGCCGCGCGGAAGTAACCGTCCCAGTCGAAGTTGGGCGCCAGCGCCGCCAGATCCTTCCTGGTCAGAATGTGGTAGTTCTTTTCCGGAACACGCAGCGACACGCGATCCGAGGACGCCTCGGCCAGCTTCGTTTCGAGGTCGAGCAACACACGCGCGCGCTCACCGGCCGCCGCTTCGGAATCGCCCGCCAGCTGAAACATTTTTGCGACGTGCTGCTGAAAACGGGCGCGGGTCTCGACCGATGCGGAGTCGGTCTTCAGGTAGTACTCGCGATCGGGAAGCGACAGCCCGCCCTGGGTCAGCGAAGCGATCGTGCGGTTGGAATTCTTGGCATCGGCGCGCGGTCCAAACACGAACAGAGTAGCCGTGCCCATGCGCTGCAGGCGCGCCACTTCGGCCGGCAGTTCATTTAGAGACCGAACCTCGCCAATGCGATTCAGCTCGGACTGAATGACGGAAATCCCCTTCTGGTTGATCACGGCCGTATCGAGGCAGCTTTGGTAATAGTCGCCGAGCTTCTGATCGATCTCGCTGCGGCCGGGCCGCGGAACGGCGGCTGTTTGCAAAATGTCCGTGAGCACGCCTTCGTTGTGGTCCGCCAGTTCCGCGAAGCGGCCCCAGCGCGGCCGGTCGGGCGGCGCCGGATTCCGCGCCATCCAGCCGCCGCACGCATATTGATAGAAGTCGACGCACGGGGATGCCTTGCGGTCCATCGCGCTTTGGTCGACAGATTTGGGATCCGCCGCGTGCAGCACAGCGGCAAGGGCAGCAAATGCGAGTACGGGCCAGTGCCTCATATCGAATAATCGACTCCGATTTTAGCGCACGGCTGCCGCGTGGCAGGCCGGCTGGGTAAACTAACAGTTTATGCGCCGGCTGTGGCCATTATGGGCTGTCCTGTTAGCGTGGGCTCCTGCCTGCGCGTACGAGTTCTGGCCGGGCAGCACGTATGACCCGCGCATTCCCACTTTCCAGCAAGTCTTGGGCTATGAGCCGGGCGAGCGAATCACCAGCCACGCCGGCATCCTCCGATATCTCGACGCGCTGGCGGCGGCATCGCCCCATGTGAAGGTGTTCGAATATGGAGTCACATGGGAAGGACGCAAGCTGGTCTACGCGGCCATCGGCTCCGAAGCCAATCTCAAGAAGCTGGCGGCGATCCGCTCCGGAGTTGCGCGCCTCGCCGATCCGCAGGTCACACCGGAAGGCGACGCACGGAGACTCATTTCCGAGCTGCCTGCGGTGGTGTGGCTGGGCGGCGGCGTGCACGGGGACGAGATCTCGTCCCCGGAAGCGCTCCTGCTCACCGGTTATCATCTCTTGGCTGCGCGCAACGACAAGATGGTGGAATCGATCTTAGCGCAGGACGTGGTGCTGATCGATCCGCTGCAAAACCCGGATGGCCATGAGCGCTTCTTGAATTATTACGAGCAGACGCGCGGCGCTGAGCCCGATTCCAACCCGCTCGCCGCCGAACACAACCAGCCGTGGCCGGGCGGCCGCTATAACCATTATCTGTTCGACTTGAACCGCGATTGGATCGCGCTCACGCAGCCGGAGATCCGCGGCGAAGTGAAAGCGCTGCGCGAATGGCTGCCTGTGGTGGCGGTGGACCTCCATGAAATGGGCGGCGACTCCACCTATTTTTTCAGCCCCGAAGCGGATCCATACAATCCGAACCTCACCGCGGTGCAGAAGGACAACCTGAAGCTATTCGGACGCAACAATGCGCGCTGGTTCGACAAGTACGGATTCGAGTACTTCACCCGCGAAGTCTACGATGCGTTCTATCCCGGCTACGGCGCCAGTTGGCCCTCGTATTATGGGGCGCTGGCCATGACCTACGAGCAGGCTTCGGCGCACGGGCTGGCGCTGCGGCGCTCCGATGGGACGGAACTCGGGTTGCGCGATACGATGCGCCATCATTTCGTGGCTTCGCTGGCGACGCTCGAGACCGCGGCGCGCAATCGCGCCAAGCTGCTCGAGGATTTCTATCGGTACCGCGCATCAGCGGTGCAGGAAGGCGCGACGGAGCCCGTAAAGGAGTACATCCTGCCGCGGACGCGAGACGGCTCCGCGACCGACCGGCTGGTGGGAATCCTGCTCGAGCAAGGCATCGAAGTGAAGCGCGCGGTGGCGGCGTTCCGATCGGGCGGCCGGGAATATGCGGCGGGAACGTACGTCGTCGAACTCGCGCAGCCTGCCAAGCGGCTGATTCGCACGCTGCTGGACGTGCAGATCGCGATGGACGAGCGATTCGTGGCCGCCGAAGAGACACGGCGCCAGATGAAGCAGCACAGCGAAATCCTGGACGTGACCGCGTGGTCGCTGCCGCTGCTGTTCAATGTGGAGGCGGTGCCCCACCCTGGTGTTTCCACCGCGACGTTCGAACGCGTTCTTTCGGCGGCGCCGGCGCCGGGACAGGTTCACCCACCAGAGGCCGCGGTGGTGGCGTATCTGGCGGCGTGGGGGACGGAAGCGGCGGCGCGGCTGCTCACAGCGGCGCTCCGGCAGAACCTGCAGGTCTCGACCGCGGAGCGGCCATTCCGGCAGGATTCGCGGACGTACCCCGCCGGCAGCCTGATATTCAAGGCGAGCCAGAATCGCGCGGACCTCGCGCAAACGCTGATGCGCCTCGCCCGCGAGACTGGCGCGGACGTTTACGGAACCGATACCGGCTGGGTAGACGACGGCGCCAACTTCGGCAGCCGGTTGGTGGCGCCGGTGCGGAAGCCGGTGGTCGCGCTGGCGTGGGCGGCGCCGGTCGCGGGGCCAGCCGCGGGAGCTACCCGCTTTCTGCTGGAGCGGCAATACGGGTATCCGGTCACGTTGGTACGAACAGCGCAGCTCGCGTCGGCCGACCTCTCCCGAATTAACGTGCTGATTCTGCCGCCCGGAAACAAATATCTGGACGCCTTCGGGGAAGGCGGAATCGATCATCTGAAGGACTGGGTAGACGGCGGAGGCACGCTGATCGCGCTCGGCGATGCGATGGATTTCGTGTCCGACCGCAAAGTCGATTTGTTGCATGTCACAAGGGAAGACGTGGCCAAAGATCCAGACGATAACGAAAAGCCCGAACGCGTTCCGGCTACCGAGATCAAGAACGACGCCCAATACCGCGAAACTCTCCGCACCACGGTGGAATCGCCCGCCGGCGCGCCGGGGGCGATCCTGCGGGCGCGTGTGGAACCGGATAGCTGGTTGACCGCCGGAGTGCCGGCAACCGTCAACGTGATGGTGACCGCGCCCCACATTTACAGCCCCATCAAAGCGGATCGCGGCGTCAACGCGGCCTACTTCAATTCCGCCGAGAGCGTGCTCGCAAGCGGCCTGTTGTGGAATGACGTGCGGCGGCAGATCGCCTACAAGCCGCTGGTGGTAACCGAAAACTCGGGCCGTGGCGTGGTGGTGGGGTTCACGGCGGACCCGAACTTCCGCGGCATGGCGGACGGCCTGAATATCCTGTTCCTCAATGCAGTGTTTCGAGGACCCGCGCATGCCCGCCAGATCGCTTCGGAAAGATAGAATAGGGAGCGCATATGAAATGGTGTCTCGCTCTGCTGTTGTGTTTCCTCGGAAACGCGCAAACCAAGCCCAAGAGTGCTCTCGACAAGTCGACGCTCGAAATGTATCTGCGCCACGTCGAGCTGTTTCGCTCCGCCGTGACGTACAAGATCGACGATCCGAAACTGTCCAAGGACATACCCGGATTCTCCGAGGTGGCGGTTCACTTAGCGTTTGAAGGCGGCAGCACCAAGGACGAACTGTACTACATCTCGTCCAACGGGCAGGTCATCCTGAGCGGGGACGTCTACAACATCAACAAAAACCCGTTTCAGTCGAACATCGACAAGCTGAACACCAAGGACGCACCGACTTTCGGCCCGGCCAACGCTGCGGTGACGATCGTCGAATTCGGCGACCTGCAATGCCCGGATTGCCGCATGGAAGCGCCGGTATTGCGGCACAACGTGACCGAAACGTTTGGAGAAAAGGTGCGAGTCTTCTTCAAGGACTTTCCGCTGGAATCGGTGCATCCCTGGGCACGGGCGGCGGCCATTGCGGGGCGCTGCGTGTATCGCCAGGGCAACGACGCGTTCTGGAAGTTCTACGATTGGGACTACGACCACCAGGAACAGATCGAGCCGGACAACTTGAAGACGAAGGTAGTGGCGTGGGCCGGAGAGAACGGGCTGGATGCGGCCAAACTCACCCAGTGCATCGAGAGCAAGGCAACCGAGGCGGAAGTGAACCACAGCATCGAGGAAGGCCACGCGCTCGAGGTCCGCGGGACGCCGACGCTCTTCATCAACGGACGCAAAATCGGCGGCCTGCAGTGGCCCGATCTGCAGTTGGTGATCAACAACGAGCTGACCTACCAGGCGGCGAAGTAGGGCGGCGCATAGCGACACGCTAAGTCTAGTTGACGTGATCGCCGGGTAGAAGCGGCACTGCTGCGGCCGCGGGGCACGAATCGCATTCCGCTACTCGATCCGCAAGGCCGTCATCGGATCGATCCTGGTCGCGCGGCGCGCGGGAAAGTAGCTCGCGGCCAGAGCCACGACGAGGAACAGAACCGCGACCGCGAGGAATGCGGCGGGATCGGTCGGCTTGACATGGAAGAGGAGATCACTGAGGAGACGCGTCAGTGCAAAGGCTCCGGCGATCCCGAGGATGATTCCGGCGAGGGCCAGCGTCAGGCCGCGGCTTACCACTAGCCCGATAATGTCGCGATGCTGCGCGCCCAGAGCTCGCCGAATTCCGAGTTCCTGCGTGCGCTGGACAACCGAGAACGATATCAAGCCGTAAATTCCGACGACCGCGAGCAACACCGCGATGCCCGCGAAGACTCCCAGCAGAATGAGCGCGAGGCGGCGCGGGCCGACCGAGGACTCGAGCACTTCCGTCATTGTCCGGACATCGGAGATGGGCTGGTCGCGGTCGACGGCGAGGACCTGCCCGCGGATGGCGTTAGCCAGCCGGCGCGGGTCGCTGGTGGTCCGCACTGCGAGGTACGCGAGTTGCGGCGGGCGCACCACGGTGGGGACATAAAACTCCGGGACCGTCTCGAGTGCCACGCCTCCTTCATGAACGTCGGCAACCACGCCGATGACCTGCATCACGCCGGCGAACTTGTCGGCGCCCTCGAACAGGCGTTCGCCGACAGGATTGACGCCGTCGGGATACGCCGGCCAGATCAGGCGCGCCAGGCTTTCATTGATCACCATTACGGGCGAGGCGCCGGGCACGTTGTCGCGTGGGTTGAATACCCGGCCGCCGCGCAGGCGGATGGCGAGCGTGCGGAAATAGTCCGGTGTCACGCTCTGCAAGACGGCGAATTTTTGTTCACTCGGAATTTCGGGATCACCGGGAAGCTGGATATTCGTGCGCAGCCAGTTGGTGGTCGGAATCGATAGAGCCGCGGCCGCGCTGAGAACACCGGGGACCGTGTCAACGCGCTGCACGACATCATCGAAGAACTGAGTTTTCTTGCGGTCGGTGTCATAGCGAGCCCGCGGAAGCGCGATCTTCAGGGTCAGCAGGTTCTCCGGCTGAAACCCGGGGTCGATCGCGTGCAGGCGGGCGAAGCTCTCGAGAAGCAGCGCGGAGCCGATGAGCAGAGTCATCGAGACCGCAATCTGGCCGGCCACCAGCAGCCCCCGTAGCCGGCCGGTGGAAGCCTTGCCCGCGGCCGCGCCGCTCTCGCGAAGCGTCGAAACCAGGTCTGTTCGTGAAGCACGAAAGGCTGGGAACAGGCCACACAGAACGCCCGTCAGCAGTGACAACACGCAGGTGAACAGGAGGACGGAACCATCCACATGAATCGCAGAAGCACGCGGCAGGATGGGGCCGGTGCGGCTGACATAGAGGTCATTGATTCGTGAAATGGCGGCTACGCCCCAGCGCGCGAGCAACGCACCCGCCAATCCACCGGCGGCGGCCAGCAACAGGCTCTCAGCGAGCAGTTGGCCGACGAGGTGAGCGCGGCCGGCGCCGATGGCCGCACGCACCGCGAACTCCCGCGATCGCGAACTGGAGCGCGCCACCATCAGGTTCGCTACATTGGCGCAGGCGATCAGCAGGACGCAGGCGACCGCGCCAAGCAGTATCCAGAGCATCGAGCGGACATTCGCCACTATCTGATCGTGAAGCGGCGCCAGCCGCATACTGGAGCGCCGGGCGAGGAGAGTTTGATTCCCAGCAGCGTACTGCGCGTAGAGCACGTTCAGCTCGGCGCGTGCCTGTTCCGGAGTGGTGTTCGGGCGCAGGCGCGCGAATCCGAGCAGGAAGGTGACGTTCCGCCAAAATCGCGAGGGAAGCCACGGCCACTCCGAAGGCCGAGTGACCCAGACGTCGAGACCAGCGAAAGGAAATTCGAAGCCAGCCGGCAGGACGCCGATCACGACATACGGCGTCGCGTCGAGCGTGACGGTCCGACCGGCGATCTCGGGATCGCCACCAAAGCGGCGCTTCCATAGCGCAGTGCTGATCATCGCGACGGCGGCCCCGCCAGGCCGGTCTTCGTCGGCGGTGAAGCTGCGGCCCACAACAGGGTCGACGCCGAGAATCTCGAGAAAATTGGCCGAGACGCGGGCGCCTTTCAATGCTTCGGGCGTGCCACTGCCGGAAATCGTCATGTCCTCGACGGTGCTTAGAAAGAGCCCGAACCCCGAGAACGAGCGAGCCGCCCGCATGTGCTCGAATTGCTCCAGGCTGAACGGAACGTCCCGCGATTTGAATTGAGCGGTGTCCATGGAAACTCGCACGAGGCAGTCGGGATCGCGGTATCCGAGGGGCTTGAGCAGCACGCCGCGGATCACCGAGAACATAGCGGTGTTGCCGCCGATGCCCAGCGCCAAAGCGGCGATCGCGGTGGCGGCAAAGGCGGGTTTGTGGCGCAGCGCCCGGGCGGCATACAGCAAATGGTGCGACATAGGCCGCATTGTACGCACTTTCGGCTTGACATTCAAGAAATTTAGTACTAATTAATTAGTATGAGACACCGGAGCCGGACGCTCACCGAGCAGGAGCTGGAAATCATGAAGGTCATTTGGGAGCGCGAGCGCGCCACCGTGCGCGACGTGTACGAAGCGCTTCTGGAGCGCCGGAAAGTGGCGTACACCACTGTCATGACGATGATGAAGATTCTGGAGCAGAAGGGATTTCTCAAGAAGACCCAGGAGGACCGCGCGTACGTTTACCGGCCCGCGCAGGCCAAGCGCCAGGTGATCGGCGCGATGGTGCGGGACTTCATCAACCGGGTGTTCAACGGCTCAGCCGAGCCGCTTCTGGTACATCTGGTCGAAGAACATCATCTTTCGCAAAAAGATCTGGAAGAAATCGCACGTCTGCGGAGGAAGTCATGATGGGCGGCAATCTTCTCGCCTGGAGTTTTCAAATCGCGGCTTTAGTGGCCATCGCGGCGGCAGCGGCTGGGCTTCTCCGGCTGCGTGTTCCGGCGGCGCGCCTCCTCCATTGGCAGATGGCGCTGTTGGCGTGCTTTGCGCTTCCGCTCGTGCGTCCGTGGAAACACGAGGTGATCACGGACAACATCACGGTCTCGACGGTAGCGCTGGGCCGGCCAGTGGCATCTTCAGGCGGGCTTCACGTGCCGCTCGACCGTCTCGTTCTGTGGCTGCTGGCGGTTGGAATTCTGGCGCGGGCAATCTGGCTGGCGGCGGGCTTTCTGCGTCTGCGGCTCTACCGCCGGCGCTCCCAACCGCTCGACCGGCGCGATGGCGCGGACTTGCTGGTTTGCGATGACATCTCGAGACCCGTGACTTTCGGCGTGTTCCGGCCGGTGGTGCTCCTTCCGGCCGCCTTCCCCGCCCTCGATCCGCGAACGCGCGAAGCGATTCTTTGCCACGAACTGCTGCACGTCCGGCGGCGCGATTGGATTTTCACCGTCGCCGAGGAGCTGGTGCGGACGGTGCTCTGGTTCCACCCGGCGATCTGGTGGCTGCTGGGACAGATCCAACTGGCGCGCGAGCAAGCCGTGGACCGCCAGGTGGTCGACACCACGCGCGCTCGGGACGAGTACCTGGACGCTCTGCTGGCGATCGCCGGCGCGCGCCCACAACTGGATCTCGCGCCCGCGCCGCTGTTCCTGCGGCAGCGGCATCTGAAGCAACGAGTGATTTCGCTTTTACAGGAGGTTCGCATGTCCAAAACGCGTCTGGTCTCTTCGATGGCGGCATCTGTTGGCATGCTCGCGGCGGCGAGCTGGATGATCACAGCGGCGGTGCCACTGGCGGCGGCGCCGGACTCCGATTCACCGGGTGTGACGGTGGAGCTGAACGGGGCCACGCTGCTGCATCGTCCGCCAATCGTATATTCGGAGGCCGTGCGGACGCGCGGTATTCAAGGCAGGGTCGCGGTTCAGGTCTATATCGACGCGCGCGGAAACGTTGCGGACGCCCAAGTGCTCAGCGGCCCCGAGGAACTCCGGCGAGCCGTGCTCGAATCGGTGCTCGAGTGGCATTTCAACGCGGACGCAGCAAGCAGCACTCGGCAGCTCACGGTTGTATTCCAGACCTTGCCGGGGATGACTCGGGCCGTCGCGACGCCTCCGGCTGTGGCCGGACCCGTTTCAGGCCGGATAGTCAAATCGATCAACATCAGCGGGCTCTCCGGCCAGGCGCGTTCGGATCTCCTCTCGCGGCTACCGGTCCATGAAGGGGAGACGCTCTCGCCGGAAACTTTGCGGCAGCTTGTTCAGACGGTTCATAATTTCGACGAGCACCTGTCGGTGACCGCAGTGCCTTCCAATGGCGACGCGACCGTTCTGATCGGGCTCGCACCCCCGCCGCCTCCTCCGCCTCTGGCGGGCCCTGTAACGATCACACCTTCCGGGCCCATTCGCGTCGGCGGCAACGTGCAATCGATAAAATTGATTTCCAAGCCCGTACCGAAGTATCCGGCGGAGGCCAAGCAGGCGCGAATTCAGGGCCAGGTCAAACTGGTTGCGATCATCGCCAAAGATGGCACGGTCAGGGACCTTACTGTCATCAGCGGGCATCCGCTACTGGTTCCGGCGGCGCTCGAAGCCGTGCGGCAGTGGGTATATTCGCCGACGCTGCTGAACGGAGTTCCGACGGAAGTCGAGACCGAGATCGACGTGAACTTCACTCTGGCGCAGTAGGGCGGCTGAGTCTTTTTTGCCCGGCCATTCGTATACTCATCAGAATGGCCGGTGCATCGTTATTCTTTGCGGCGCTGCTCCCTGCGAGCCCCAAAACACTGGCGCGCGGATTGCGCCGGCGGGATCCGCAACTGCTCGACGGCCTCATTGAACAGTACCAATACCGCCTCTACCGTTATCTGTTCTCGCTGACCGGCAATCGCGAAATGGCGGAAGACCTGTTCCAGGAAACCTGGATCCGGGTTCTCGACCGCGGACATCAATATGACGGCCGCTCGAAATTTGAAGCGTGGCTGTTCAGCATCGCTCGCCACCTCGTCATCGATGTCAGCCGGAAGCGTGCATTCGAGAGCATCGATTCGTTGACGGTCGAGCCGGCGGCCGCGGAACCTTCCTCGTGGGAACGGGTCAATAGCCGGGAAGTTCAGGCCGCGATCGAGGAATCGTTGGGCCGGCTGCCGGCGGTGTATCGGGAAGTGCTGGTCCTGCGCTTTCAGGAAGATCTGGCATTGCATGAGATCGCGGCGATTGTCGACGCTCCTCTGGCGACCGTGAAATCGAGGCTCTATCGCGGTCTGGAGACCTTGCGCGGGTTGCTCGGAGGCATGGAATGATCGGTGATCCGCACGAGACGGCCAAGCGGTTGATCGCCCAAGACCGCGTGGAAGGCGTTTCGGCGCAGGAACGGGAATGGCTCGATCGCCACCTGTCGGAGTGCAAAGACTGCGAACGGCTGGCGGCGGGGACGGACCGCGCCATCGCGTTGTTGCGCACCGTTTCCATTTCCGTGCCGGCCGATCTCGCCGAGCGTGCGCGGCTTCGCGTCGATCTGAGGACCCAGGAGGTTGACGAGCGCCGACGGTGGTGGTGGCTGCCGTGGACCGCCTGCACTGTGTCGTGGGCCATAGGGATTGTCAGCGCTCCGTATGTGTGGCGAGCGTTTTCATGGCTCGGACACGAGGCCGGAGTCCCCACGTTGGTTTGGAAGGCGGGCTTTGCATTGTGGTGGGCCGCACCCGCGTTGTTTGCGGCGGGCGCCCTGTTGTGGGAGCGATGGGATCTGCCGTGGTACCGAACGAGGTGAACCGATGTCGAACTATCAACACCAGGTGAGCGAACCGTGGAACGAGAAAATGCGATTGATTCGCTTTCGCATGAAGAAGGAAAAACTTCGGTTTCGGGATGAAATCCGGCTGATCCCGCGCGGTCTGGCTGTCGCGGTGGTGGTCCTGTTCGTCCTGGCGCAGGCCTTGATGCAGGTGGTGAATTACTACGAAGGTGTGGCGCCGCCGGAGTTCACCGGGGCCGCCGCGCAGTGGGTGATCGCGGCCATGGTGACGGGAGTTTCAATTCCCATCGCGGCCATCATTTTCCTGATCGGATATGTGGCCCGGGATGCCGCCCGGCGCGGGATGAACCCGACACTCTGGGTAGTGCTGGTGATCATTTTGCTTCCCGCGTGGGCGTTTGTCGGATTCGTCATTTACTTCCTGGTGCGCGAGCCGCTTCCCTACCACTGCACCCAGTGCGGGTCGATGGTGAGCGCGAGGTTCAATTACTGTCCGCACTGCAAATACAATCTCCGGCCGGCCTGCGCCCATTGCCAGCGCGAAGTCGGCGAATTCGACCGGTACTGCCCGCACTGCGGCGCAACGGTCGCGCAGCCGGCGCAGCCCGAGCCGGCGGGTTGATTCCGATTCGCCGGTGACAAGATCACCGACGTTACTTCTTCGCGTATTTCCGCACATCTCCGAGAAAGTCGGCCCCGTACACATTGCCCTCGGAATCCGCCGTGATTCCCTCCGCCATGCTCGAACCGGCCGCGTAGGGGTACGGACACGGATCGGGAATGAAGGACTTCACCGATCCGTCGCGCGCGCTTCCGATGCGAATGCCGCGTTCGGCCCCCAGGTTGTAGCCGTAGGCGGTCTGCGGCAGCCCGAATTGCCCGGTGTTCGTGCGGGCGTCCCGGGACTCCGAATCGGCGACATAGATGATGTCGTTCTTGTCGATGTACATGCCGCTCGGCCGCCCAAACTGGAACCATTGCGCAACAAACTTGCCGTTCTGGTCAAAAATCTGGATACGGTTGTTCTGCCGGTCGCCCACGAACAGCCGTCCGCGCGAATCGAAGGCCAGCGTATGGATCACGTCGAACTCGCCTGGCCCCATTCCTTTTTTCCCCCAGGTCTTGAGAAATTTTCCGTTCTTATCGAACTTCACGATGCGCGCATTGCCGGTCGCGGTGCCGCCGCCGCTGTGCCCGTCGCCCACAAAAATGTCGCCGTTGGGGGCGACCGCCACGTCGGTGGGCGCGTCAAACTCGTCCATTCCCGTACCGGCGATTCCTTTCTTGCCGAGCGTCAGCAGGATCTTCCCTTCCGGGCTGAGCTTGAAGACCTGGTGCCCGCCGTTATCGGCCAGCCACAGGTTTCCTTCTTTATCGACCGACAATTTATGCGGGCTCACGAACATTCCCGCGCCAATGGACTTGAGTAACCTGCCGGACGTGTCGAATTGAAAGATCGGGTTGACGTTGGCGCTCGGGCCGGCGCAAGTCGTGCCGCCCGCGCCGGAATTCCCACAGCGGTCCGCCACCCAGATCGTGCCGTCCGGCGCGATGCTGACGCTCGCCGACGAACCCCACTTTCTACCCTCCGGCAGTTGCCCCCAGCTCACCCCGGCGCGGTACGGATTTGGAAGGTCGTTGTGCGCGCCGAGCAGCGATACGGCCGGCAATTTGACCGGGTACTCTCCGGGCGAAAACACCGGCGTCCCCCGACCCCCGGAAGCATTCGCCGCCCCGGCGGGCGGCGCGCCGCACGATTGCGCCAGCGGCCCCGCGGAGCCTTCGGCGTGAAGTAACCCGGCTGCGATAATCATGGCAGCCACGGCGGAAATGAACCTGCATTTCGCCCGATTCGCACCCAACATGACAACCTCCTGCACGGTCCGTTCTCCGGACTAGCCAACGATTGTACATCTCTCCTTCCGGGCGCTCGGGCTTGAGGCACTATGATACGGGTATGTCCTTGCGGTCGGCTAGTCCAGCACGTCACGCGGAAACGCAGCCGCCGCTCGGCGGCATACGCGTCCTCGACTTCTCGCACGCCCTGGCGGGACCGTATTGCACGTTGCTGCTCGCCGATTTCGGAGCCGAAGTCTACAAGCTGGAATCGCGGGCGGGCGATATGGGACGCGGCTGGGGGCCTCCGTTCGCCGGCGGCATGGCCAGCTTCTTTCTGGGATTGAACCGCGGCAAGCGTGGCATCTCGATCGATCTCAAACAGGCCGAGGGCCTCGATCTCTGTTTGCGGCTGATCGACTGCATGGATGTCCTGATCGAGAATTTTCGCCCCGGCGCCATAGAGCGCCTCGGGTTGGGTTACGAATCACTGCGCCAGCGCAATCCCCGGCTGGTGTATTGCTCGATTTCCGGCTACGGACAGAACGGACCTTCGCGCGACGAAGCGGCAATGGACCTGGTGATGCAAGCGTCGAGCGGCCTCCTCAGCATCACCGGCACCGCGGAAGGCGAGTCGGTGCGCTGCGGCTACGGCGTCACCGACGTCACCGCCGGCCAGTTTGCCGTCATCGGGATTCTGCTGGCCCTGCGCGCCCGCGAGACCACCGGCCGCGGACAATTTGTCGATGTCTCCATGCTCGACAGCATGATCTCCACCATGAGCTCGAATTATTCGAGCTACCTGGGCTCCGGCATCGTGCCGCAGCCGATGGGAACCGCCTTTCCCACGGTCGTTCCCTACAGTGTTTTTCACACCGAGGACCGCCCCATTGCGATCGCGGTCGGCAGCGAACGCCTATGGAGCGCGTTCTGCCGCGCGATCGAGCGGCCCGATCTGGAGAAACATCCCGACTACGACAGCAACGCGGCCCGTATTGTGAACCGCGGCGTGTTGGAGCCGTTGCTCGATCGTATTTTCCGCCAGCGGCGCGTGGCGGAATGGATCGAGCGCTTGCAAGGCGCCGGCATTCCAGCCTCGGTAGTTCGAACATTTCAAGATGTGGTCGAACATCCGCAATCGACGGTGCGCGAAATGTTCCCGACGCTCGACCATCCCACCGCCGGCCCACACCGCGTCACGGGCACACCCCTCAAGCTTTCCGAGACGCCAGGCGGCCCATCCGCACCGGCGCCATTGCTCGGCGAGCACTCGATCTCGACCTTGCAACAGCTGCTTGGACTCGACGACGCAGCTCTCGCCGATCTGACCGAACGTGGAATTATCTACGACGGTGCGGTTTCGCCGGAGACGCTTGCCTGAATCCGCCATGCTGGCCCTCCTGGGATTCGCGACGATCGCCGCCGTGCTCGGGCTGATCCTCGGCAGGAAGATGACGCCCCTTGGCGCGCTCATCGTTACGCCGGTGATCGCGTCGCTCGCCGGCGGATTCGGTCTGAAGACGGCGGAGTTCATGGCGCGCGGGATTCACGATGTGGCGGCGGTCGCCGGTATGTTCATCTTCGCCATTCTGTACTTCGGCATCATGACCGACGCCGGAATGCTCGATCCCGTGGTTGACCGCATCCTCGCCGCGGTGGGCAATAACCCGGTTCGGATCGTGATCGGCACCGCGCTACTGGCGTTGCTGGTTCATCTCGATGGTTCCGGCGCCGTCACGTTTCTGGTCACCGTGCCTGTGATGCTGCCGCTGTATCAACGGCTGCGCATGGACCCCGGGGTGCTGGCCTGCGCGGCGTCGCTCGCCGCGGGCGTGAATTTCCTGCCGTGGACCGGCCCGATGATTCGCGCGTCCGCTTCCCTGCACCTCCCGGTCGCGGCCATTTTCAATCCTCTGATTCCGGTGCAGGCCGCCGGCCTGGCGTTCGTCTTTTTCTGTTCCTGGTGGATGGGCCGGCGGGAAGCCCGCCGTTTGCGCAACGATAAGGCCAGTGAGCTGGCAGCCGCGCCACGCCGCCTGTCCGCCGAGGAGCTCGCGCTGCGCCGTCCCGATCGTTTCTGGTTCAACGTTGTGATGACGCTATTGATGATCGCGGCCATGACCGCTCTGAAACTGGAACCGGTCACGGTGTTCATGGCGGGCGTCGCACTCGCGCTACCGCTCAATTATCCGAGCTTGAAGATGCAGCGCGAGCGCATCGATGCACACGCGCAAGCCGCGCTGCTCATGGCCGGCATTCTGCTGGCGGCCGGCGCGTTCACGGGAATTCTGAAAGAATCGGGAATGCTCGCCGCCATGGCCAAGACCGCGGTCGCGGTAGCGCCCGTGGGCGCGGCGCGTCATTTCCCGTTTGTCCTGGGTCTGCTCTCGATGCCGTTGAGCCTGGTCTTCGACCCGGACTCGTTCTATTTCGGCGTGCTGCCGGTTCTCTCCGAAGCCGGCCGCGCTTTCGGCATCCCGCCGGTCGAGATGGCGCAAGCTTCCGTGTTAGGACAAATGACCACGGGTTTCCCGATCAGCCCTCTCACGCCCGCGACCTTCCTGATTGTTGGTCTCGCGGGGATTGAACTGCGCGATCATCAGCGGTTTGCGTTTCCCTTCCTGTTCGGCGCCTCCGTGCTGATGACGTTGGTATGCATCGCGATTGGCGTGTTTCCATTGTGAGTTCGCGTTGTGCCGCAGAGCTCGCTGAAAAAGGACTGGCAGGCTGACAGCTTGCCCCACCAAGCTCGCATGCGGTTGAATTCTCGCCGTGGGGTACGGGGTTTCACCTCGCAGGCTGACAGCCTGCGCTACTCGTAACGCAAAACTTCGGCGGGGGTGATGCGCGTCGCGTTGCGCGAGGGGTAGATGGTCGCGAGGAAGCTCACCAGGATCGCGGCAGCCGCGATCCAGATGCCGTCCACCCAGCGCGCTTCGAAGGGAACGAAGCTCATCGAATACACGGTTTCGTCGAGGGGCACCCAGCGGTACTTGTCTGCAAAATAGCTGAGCATGTAGCCAACCATCAGGCCGACAGCGCTGCCGACGACACCGATCAGCACGCCTTGCAGCATGAAGATGCGGCGAATCTGCTGGCGGCGCGCGCCCATCGACATCAGCACGGCGATATCGCGATATTTCTCCATCACCATCATCACGAGCACGATCAGAATATTGAGAGCGGCCACCAGCACGATTAGCCCGATCGTGATGGCGGTGACGATGCGCTCGGTGCGCAGCGCGGTGAAGAGCTGTTTGTTGCGCTCCATCCAAGTGGTGGTGGTGTAGCGAGCGCCGACGACCATCTCCACTTGCTTGGCGATCTGGTCGGCGCGGTTGATGTCGTCGACATTGATTTCCATTTGATTGACGACGTCGCCCAATGAGAAGGCGCGCTGCACCGCGGTTAACGGAGCATAGGCCCAATTGTCGTCGAATTCGAAGAACCCGGTTTCAAAGGTGCCGGCCACGCGAAATGGCTTTTTCGTTGGCTTGGGGCCCATCGGGGTGAGCTCGTCGACGATCAGGCTGGCATTCGAATTCAACACCATGCCGGTGTCTTCGACAAAGCGCGAGCCGAGAATGATTCCGGGCGGCGACGCGTTCGGATCGCGCAGGCGGTCGAGCGAACCGGATTTCAGACGGCGCAGCACGTTGCTGATCTGGAGTTGTGATTGAACATCCACACCTTTCAAGAGGACGCCCTTGGACTGCAACGCCCCGGTGAGATACGACTGTTCATACAGAGCCGGCGCCACCGCCGTGATGTGAGGCAGTTTGCGC
The DNA here is from genome assembly GCA_036406715.1 of Bryobacteraceae bacterium. Taxonomy (GTDB): domain Bacteria; phylum Acidobacteriota; class Terriglobia; order Bryobacterales; family Bryobacteraceae; genus PSRJ01. The sequence goes on from DASXAK010000123.1 coordinate 28,887, forward strand.
AGGCGTGCGGCCATGCCCTGCCAATCGGGAATGCCCGGCCCCGGCTCTTTCTCCAGCACGTTGATGTGCGCCATGGCGCCGAGCAGGTTGCGCTGCAGGGTATTGCGGAACCCGTTGGTGACGGCGAGCGCGATCACCAGGGCCATGACGCCGGCGGCCACGCCAAGCACCGAAATCGCCGTGATGACCGAGATCACCTTCTCCTTGCGGTGCGACCGCAAATAGCGGCGGGCGATGAACAGCTCAAAGTTGGTGGTTGTCACAGCTTGTCGTACTCGCGGAGCCGGCTGACCAGGTCGATGGGGCCTTCCGGCCGCAGCAAGGGAAACAGAATAACGTCCCGGATGGTGCGCGAGCCGGTCAGGATCATGGTGAGCCGGTCGATCCCGATCCCTTCCCCGCCCGCCGGCGGCATGGCATAGGACAAGGCGCGGACGTAGTCTTCGTCCATCTGATGAGCTTCTTCATCGCCGCGCTCGCGCATTCCCAGTTGCATTTCGAACCGCCGCCGCTGCTCTTGCGGATCGTTCAGCTCGGTATAGGCGTTGCCGATTTCCATGCCCGCTGCATAGATTTCGAAGCGCTCAACAAAGGCGGGGTCCTCGGGCTTGTTCTTCGAGAGCGGCGAGGTCTCGACCGGGTAGTCGTAGATAATCGTCGGCTGGATGAGCTGCTCTTCGGCAACGCGCTCGAAGATGTCGGCCAGGGCTTCGCCGGGCGTTTGCTTGCCGGAATGATGCAGCAGCCACTCGGGATTGGCGACATCGTCCGGGCTTGGCCGGTTCTCGCCCTTCCAAAAATGGATCACAGCTTCGCGCATGCTGTAACGCTGCAGGCATGCGAAATCGATCTTGTGGCCTTCGAAGTCGACCTGAGTCGACCCGGCGGCGTCGCGCGCCACCTGCGCGAGCAGTTCCGCCGTGAGGTCCATCAATCCGCGGTAATCGGTGTAGGCCTGGTAGAACTCGAGCATCGTGAACTCGGGATTGTATTTCCAGCCTAGGCCTTCATTGCGGAAGTTGCGATTGATTTCGTACACCCGCTCCAGCCCGCCGACCACGAGCCGCTTGAGATACAGCTCAGGCGCAATGCGAAGGTAGAGATCGATATCGAGCGTGTTGTGGTGCGTGATGAAGGGACGCGCCGCCGCGCCGCCGTAGAGCGGCTGCATCATGGGGGTTTCGACTTCGATGAACCCGCGTTCTTCCAACTGGCGGCGGAACGAGGCGATCAGCCGCGCGCGCGTGACGAAAACCTTACGGACCTCGGGGTTGGCGATGAGATCGAGGTAACGCTGGCGGTAGCGGGTCTCGACATCTTCGAGCCCGTGCCACTTTTCGGGCATCGAGAGCAGCGTTTTGGAGAGGAACTCGAGCTTCTCGGCGTGCACGCTGAGCTCGCCCGTCCGCGTGCGGAACAGGTAGCCCTCCACGCCCACGATATCGCCGATATCGAGCAATTGGAAGAGCTGAAAATCACGCTCGCCGACGGCGTCTTTCTTGACGTAGATTTGCAACCGCTCGCCGTTCTGCTGCAAGTGCGCGAAGCCGGCTTTGCCCATCAGGCGCTTTGTCATGAGGCGACCCGTGATGCGCACGCGGATTTCGGGCTGCAGTTCCTCGGCCGTCTTGGCGTTATATCCGGCGACGATCTCGGGGAGGGTATGGGTGAATTCGTAGCGGCGGCCGTAGGGGCGATATCCCAGCGCTTCGATTTCGCGGATACGGGACAGCCGCTGTTTGAGCAACTCGTCTTCGAGGGACAAATCAGTCTCCTACTGGGGGAACT
>DASXAK010000124.1:0-24180 GCA_036406715.1 Bryobacteraceae bacterium
TTGCCATTGAGGATCGAGCGGCCGGTCTGGGCCACCCAGCCGGAGAGACCCTGTCCGACGGGTATTTGCAACGAGGAGAGATAGCGGAAGCTTTCTCCGTTCACGTATTCAGGGACCAGAACGCCGTCGCGCGCAACGTACACAGCGATGGCGTCGTACTCGATCATGCGCTTCAAACGAGCGGCGACGACGGAGAGAGTTTCGTCTAAAGCCAAAGAGCTGCCGAGATCCTGGGTCAGTTCGAATAACAGGTGTCCCTCTTCCCGAGCCGAAGCGATCGAGCTGAGGAAGGCGGGTTCGTTGGCGCTGCGGGCCACGGGTTGAGAAACCTCGAAGCCGGCGGCGGGCGCTTCTCCGCGCTCGATCTTGAGATCGGTGGAGAGCCGGGCGGTGGGAACCGGCTGGCTCGTGGCCATCTTCTCGAGGCGGACGTAGTTGCGTTGAAGGACCTCCACGACTTTGGGGTCGAAACTTTTGCCGGCCATCTTGGAGACCTCCGCCATGGCTTGATCGAGCGGCAGAGCGCGACGGTATTGGCGATCGGACGCCAGCGCATCCAGACAATCGACGGCGGCGAGAATGCGCGCGCCGATCGGAATCTGTTCAGCCTGGAGGCCGTCGGGATAGCCGGTTCCGTCCCACTTCTCGTGGTGCGACCGGACCACCGGCACGACGGGATATGGAAACTCGACGCGTTCAAGGATCTCGGCGCCCACTACCGGATGGATCTTCATTTTCTCGAACTCTTCCGGAGTCAGTTTGCCGGGCTTGTTGATAATGTGCTCCGGAATGGCCAGCTTGCCGATATCGTGCAGCAGCGCGGCCGCGCGCAAGGCTTCCAGCTCGGACTCGGAGATACCCAGTTCCTTGCCCAATTCGATGGCGTAGATACGAACCCGGCTGAGGTGTTCGTGGGTGGTGTGATCCTTCGCCTCGATAGCCAAAGCAAGGGCCTCGATGGTGCGGAGGTGCAGAGCGGCCATCTCCTCGACGTGGTTCTTCTCGTCTTCCAGGTGGCCCAGATACATCCGGTAGGAGCGATAGATCACGTAAATCACGGGGACGAGCAGCAGAATGCTCTGCGAAAGCCCGCCCTTGCTCAACATGGTAAAAACCCAAGCGAGCGACGCGCCGAGAAGATAGAACGGGAACGACCAGAAATAGGCGGTACGCCAGGTGTCGATCACCGATTTCCGCTCGGTGAGAGCGACGGCGCCGGCAACGCCGGTTGTATTCAAGACGAAGTAGGTGAGCGAGGCCAGAATCAGCGCGATCGGACTGCCGGACCAGATTCGCTGGGCGAAGTGCCAGTGATATAGCGAGTACGAGGCATAGACGGCGATCGCCATGTTCATGACGCTGAACACGGTCTGCACCGGGCGGATGCCGCTCTTCGGTTTCCAGACGCATTGCACCAGCGCGCCGAGGCACCCCATCAACAGGGTCTGACCGGCGCTCATATCCAAAATGCCGATCAAAATGAACAGAAAATTCACCGACATCGTGCCGAGGATGCCGGGAAGGTTAACCTTCATGCCGGAGGCGAGCACGCAAACGACGAGGTAGCAGAGGAAACGGAACAAGTGATCCATATCCCAATTCGCCTGCAGCAAACAACCCAGCCCGGACATACTGATGAACACGATGTACAGGCGCGCCTGCCAGTTGAGCAGGACGGGGCGGCGAACGGATTGGGCGACGGTCTCGCTCATTGAGCCACCACCGCCAAGCCGCGCTCCTGACCGTTGTACATTTTCAGTTTTCGGATCAAAGTTCGCTGAGAGATGCCCAGCATACGCGCGGCACGATCCTGGCGGCCGCCGGTTTCCGAGAGCGCATCGAAGATGGCGCGCTGTTCGAGTGCATCTAAGGTACGACCGGCCAGATTGTTCGAGACTTCGATCTCAGACAGGTCCGAAGGGAGATCGCCTAAATCAATCTCATCGCCTTCGGCCAGCAGAGCCGCCTTAACCACCACGTTCCGCAGTTCGCGAACGTTGCCCGGCCAGGTATAGGCGCGAAGAGCATCGATGGCCGCCGTCGAGAAACGCATGTGGGGCGCTTCCTTGGCAAGAAAAAAGTTCGCCAGCGGCTCGATGTCTTCGAGGCGGGCGCGGAGCGAGGGAACATCCAGACGAGCCTGATCGAGCCGGTGGTACAAGTCTCGGCGGAAAGTGCCTTTTTCGACGGCTTCCCGCAAATCCACGTTGGTTGCGGCGACAATCCGGACGTCGGCAGTGACTTTGCGGGTTCCGCCGAGGCGGTAGTACGGCGTGCCATCGAGGACGCGCAGCAGTTTCACCTGCATCTTGAGATCGAGCTCGCCGATTTCATCGAGGAAAAGGGTGCCGCTGTTGGCCAGCTCAAAGAAGCCCTGCTTCATGGTGTCGGCGCCGCTAAAGGCGCCTTTCTCGTGGCCGAACAGCTCGCTTTCGATCAGGTGATCGGGAAGCGCGGCGCAGTTGACATCGACCCACGGCTTGCCGCAACGCAGTGAATGGTGGTGAAGTGCGCGGGCCACCACTTCTTTTCCACTGCCGGTTTCGCCAATGACCAGAACGGCCGCACTGCTTTTGCCGATCTTCTCAACGTTGCGCATCAACTGCCGCATCGGAGCGCTTTGGATCACCGCCGTCAGGCCCAAGAACGAATATTGGTTCGTCTCGCTCTGTAGCGCTCTCTCGTTTGCCAGGTAGTTCTGCTGCATCCTTGTCCCTTTGTGGCTGCCCCGCTTGTGACGCTCGGAGCAGCTACTGCCACTATGTGGCGGAAAGGGAAAACGGACAAGAATCAGCGATACCAGGGGCGTACTGAGGCAACAGAGTACGGAGATGACGATGAGGAGCAAAACCCCGCTGACCGATGACAGTCATCGAAAGTTACTCCGCCTCTCCGAATCGGCGTGCGGTGGCCGCGTGCAGCAGATTACTGGCACGCGCAGTACCAATGCGGAGCGGCGACTCGCCTTCATTGGCTGTAATGATTTGCGGCCGGTACCCTCGCGGAGAAGGCGGCACGAGGACGACAGAGTGTCATTTCGACCGACACTTCGGCGGATCCCTGATCACCAATGTTAAGCGGGGACTAGGGAGCCCCACACATGTCTTAACCGGAAAGACGCAGAGCCGCGGTCTGCGGCACTGCGTCTCAGCAGTTGAACCAGGCTCAGAGCGCCGCGAGAACTTCCGACACCTGGCCCAACACCCACGCGACTTCGGCGTCAGTGATGACATAGGGCGGCATGACATAAAGAATGTTGCCGAGAGGGCGCAGCAGGATGCCCCGATCGAGGAAGGCTTTTGCCAGCCGTGGGCCCACCTGGTCGAGATAATCGGCCGAGGGGGACTGCAACTCGACCACTCCCACGCCACCGATGACGCGGATCTCGCCGACACAGGGAAGAGCGCGTAGCTCCTCGAGGCCGCCTCGCAGCTGGTGCTCGAGGCGCTGAACCCGAGCGAGAACGGCGTTTTCGTGAAACAGGTCGAGGCTGGCCCGCGCGACGGCGCAGGCCAGCGGGTTGGCGGTGAAGGAATGCCCGTGAAAAAATGTCTTGCCGCGGTCTTCGCTTAGAAAGGCTTGGTAGACATCTTCGGTAGCCGCGGTGACCGCCATCGGCATGTAGCCGGCGGTGAGCGCTTTCGAGAGGCAAATCAGGTCGGGCCGCACGCCCGCATGCTCGCAGGCAAACATGCGGCCGGTCCGGCCGAACCCGGTCAAGACCTCATCGGCAATTAGCAGCGTGCCATACTCATCGCAGAGACGACGGGCTCCGGATAGAAACTCCGGCGGCCACACGATCATACCGCCCGCGCCCTGCAGCATCGGTTCGATCAGAACGCCGGCGACTGAATCGCCGTTTTCGGCGAGACAACGCTCGAGATCTCGAAGGCAATCGATGCGGCAGGTGTCCCGACGCAGTCCGAGCGGGCAGCGATAGCAGTAGGGAGCGTGCGCGCGCACCACCGGAAAAAGCACTGGGGCGAAGGCACGGGTGAACACGGAATCCTCGCTCGCCGACATCGCCCCGACGGTGTCGCCGTGGTAGGCGTGGTGCAGCGTGATGAATGTGCGGCGTTGCGGCTGACCGTGATTTCGCCAGTACTGAAGGGACAGCTTGAGCGCAACCTCGACGGCTGTGGAGCCGTTATCGGAATAAAAGATACGGGTCAAACCGGACGGAAGGATTTCGAGCAGGCGCTCCGCGAGTTCGACTGCCGGGCGATGCGTGCAGCCACCGAAGATGACGTGCTCGAGTTCACGCGCCTGCGCGGCCAGCGCTTCATTCAACTTCGGATGGGAGTGGCCGTGAATGTTGACCCACCAGGAGGAGATGCCGTCGAGGATGCGGCGGCCGTCTTCGGTGTAGAGATAAACGCCTTGAGCACGCACAATGGGCAGCGGCGGCGGGGCTGTCAGCATCTGGGTATAGGGATGCCAGACGCAGGAGCGATCGCGATCCGCCAGACTCTTCATTGCAGAAATTCCAGCAGGCGGCCTTGTGGGTCGAGCTCGGCGCGAGCCCAAGCAGCGAGCACTTTGATATCGAGCGGCCGGCAGACGGGCATTTCGCCGAGGACGGGAACACAACCATAGCGCTCGATGGCGGCGCGGTTGTCGGGATTCGGCTCGCCGACCATCACTACGCCTGCAATCCGTAACGAGCGCGCCCGCAGCGCCTCGAGGCTCAACAAGGTATGGTTGATGGTCCCCAGAGCCGAGCGCGCAACCACCACCACGGGCATCTCGAGCGCGCGCATCAGATCGGTCATGAACTGACTATCGTTAATTGGGACAAGCACGCCGCCGGCCCCTTCGACGATCCAGCGAATGCCGCCTGGCTGCGAGAGGATGGGCGCCGTCGCGTCCTCCAATCGAATCGTGACGCCGCTTCGCTGCGCCGCTAAATGCGGCGAGACCGGGCAGTGAAGGCGAATGCCCTCGGCGAGAACCTCCTGCTCGCGACAGGCTGCGAGGCGCCGCACTTCAGCTGTGTCGTCATCTTGCTCGATTCCGGTTTGGATCGGCTTCCAATAGCGCAGAGAGACGGAGGGACGATAGCGGTGTAGAAGCGCAGCGCAGGTCACGGTTTTGCCGAGGCCGGTATCGGTGCCGGTTACAAAGAGGCCGCGGAGCATACGGCGGCCTCCTCGAGAGCGCCCGCCAGGACGGTGACGAAGCCGTCGAGCGTGGCCTCGGAGAGATCGGTATGGACAGAGAGCCGCAAGCGCGCCGTTCGCGGCGGCACGCTGGGCGGACGAATGGCGCGCGCGTCGAAACCTTGGTGCCGCAGCAATTGCGAGACAAGGACAGCGCGGTCGTTGTCGCCGATCACGACGGGGATGATTTGCGAAACGCCGTCCGGAACGGCAATGCCGGTCTCCCTCAGACGCCGGCGCAGGAAGGCGGCTCGCGCCAGAAGTGTGTTTCTCCGCCAAGGCTCGGCCTCGATTATCGTCAGGCTCGCATCGATGGCGGCGGCTAGGGCAGGAGGCGGCGCGGTCGAGAAGATGAACGGACGCGCCCGCTGAATCAACGAATCGATCGCCCAGGCCGGCCCGGAAACGAACGCGCCCGAGACGCCCAGGGCTTTGCCGGCGGTATCGATCGAGACGAGCGCGCCGGCGCCGGCAGCTTCGAGCAGGCCCGTTCCACGGCTTCCGTACACGCCGACGGCATGCGCTTCATCAACGATGAGGGCCGCGCCGTGCTCGCGGCACAGGACGTCGTAGGCGGCCAGCGGCGCGATATCTCCATCCATGCTGAACAACGACTCCGTCACGACGAACGCCTGGGCGCCGGCTCTTTCGTCGCGCAGCAGACGGCCCAACGCGGCGGCATCGCAGTGAGGGAAGATCACGCGGCGGGCGCGCGAGAGGCGCATGCCATCGATGAGGCTGGCATGATTGCGCTCGTCGGAGAAAATGACATCATCCGCTTCGGCGAGCGTCGTGAGGATCGCCAGGTTGGCGAGATAACCGCTGGAAAAATAGAGCGCGCGCTCAGCGCCTTTGAATGCGGCGAAGCGGCGCTCCAATTCCGAGAAGCTGTCGCGCTCGCCGCGAAGAAGACGCGAGCCGGTGCTGCCGCAGCCGTCCCGCAGAATCGCTTCGGCCATATGTTGGCGAAGCAGCGGATGGGCGGCAAGGCCCAGGTAATCGTTCGAGGAGAGATCGATGCCGGAGGGAAGCTGCAAAGAGCGCGTCAGCCCGGCAGCGGCCAATTCCGAGAGCCGGGCGCGGAGGCGGCGCTCCAGCCGGCTAGGCACCAGCGGAACTCCGGGTCAACTGCACGCCGAGTTTTTCGAACAGCCCGGTATCGGCATCCGCCGCAGGATTCGGCGCCGTGAGCAGGCGCTCGCCCAGAAAGACGGAGTTCGCACCGGCTAAAAAGCAGAGCGCCTGGGCTTCTTCGGAAAGGGAGACGCGGCCGGCGCTCAACCGCACCATCGAGCGCGGCATGAGCATGCGGGCGGTCGCGACTGTGCGCACCAGTTCGAGCGGATCGAGCGGCGGCTGATCGGCGAGAGGAGTTCCCGCCATCGGCATCAGCAGATTGATGGGGACGCTTTCAGGGTGCGGCCGCAGCGTAGAAAGCTGCTGCAAGAGGCCGTAACGGGCAGTACGATCTTCGCCCATCCCGATGATTCCGCCGCAGCAGACCGTGATGCCGGCGCGGCGCACGCGAGCGAGCGTATCGAGGCGGTCCTGATAGGTGCGAGTGTGGATGACCTGTCCGTAAAACTCGGGCGATGTATCCAGGTTATGGTTGTAGGCGCTCAGACCGGCTTCAGCGAGCGCGTCGGCCTGGTCATCAGTCAGCATGCCGAGCGTGCAGCACGCTTCCATGCCAAGCGCACGCACGCCGCGGACCATCTCGAGGACACGATCAAAGGCGGCGCCACCCGGAACATTGCGCCAGGCTGCGCCCATGCAGAAGCGTGTGGCGCCGTCGGCACGCGCGCGCTGTGCCGCGGCCAAGGTATCTTCGATGCTCATCAACTCCCGGCGAACGACGTCCGTCTCGTAGTGCGCGGATTGCGAACAGTAGCCGCAATCTTCGGGACAGCCGCCGGTCTTGATGCTCAGCAGGATGCATCCTTGGATTTCGTTGGGCCGGTGGAATTCGCGATGGATCGACTGCGCGGTGAAGACGAGTTCGAGCAGAGGCGCGGTGTAGATCGCTTCAATTTCCTGGAGAGTCCAATCGTGCCGGAGGGTTACCGTGGTGGATGCCGCCATGCTGGTGCCGAAGCCTCATTATAGGCCAATCACCAGCAGCTACAGTTCCGTCATACGGAGCACAAGAGCGCGAGCTTTCTCGCCGGGAGGATCTTCTTCGAGCGCGCTGCGCACCCGAAGGTACCACGCATTCCACGGTTCGGTGGGATTGCGCTGGCGTTCCTCGAGCCGCGCCCAGGCTTCCGAGGCGACGAAGGCTTTCCACGAAGCGGCGAGCGTCCGGGCGAGGAAATCGACAACCTGTTCGAGATGAAGCTCGTCGATCTTGGCCCGAAGCGCCGCGGGCCAATGCGCGCGATCCTCCCATGCCGCCAGCGCGCCGGCCTGGACCGCCGGGTCGCCAGTGACGCTCCGACTGATCGATTCCGTCCACCGCGCTTTGAGGGCTTGCGCTTTCGATCCAGCCGGATCTTCGCGCAGAATCGATGCAACATCGCGGCAGATCTCCTGCCAGGCGGGCGACGGCCATTGCTCGTAGTGCTGTTTTCGTTTCTCCCACGCTTCGTCGCTGTAATACTTCCTCATCGCCTCGACGTCGCTATTCATGGCAATCACCTCGAGAACTTTTCTCCAAAGCGCCGTGCCGGACGTGCCGGTTTCCAATGCTCGTTCCGCGTCCTCGATCGCGCGGACCGCACGTTCGAGGCCGCGCTGTTTCGCCTGGAGGCGCATGCGCTGAAGGCGCAAAGCCTGTTTCAGCGACGGCTGCGGATGGTCAAGCAAGGCCCGGATTTCGCGGAGCGGGATTTCGAGAAACCGGAGCGCCACAATCTGCTCGAGGCGCATGCGGTCTGTCTCGGAATACAGCCGGTATCCGGCGGCGGTCCGCCGCGGTTTGAGCAGGCCCAGGCGCTCATAGTGCCGCAGTGCTTTCCCGGTAACGCCGGCGGCCCGGGCGAATTCGTGGATGCGGTAAAGCTTGTTCACGGCTCTTTCCAGCATCGAGCCGGCCCCAGGGGCCGAGTCAAGCGGAATCTTGGCGAGGCTGAGTTTTTCGGAGCTCCAGTTCTTCCAGGCTCCGCGGCCAGTCTTCGCGCAGCAAACGCGACAAACCGCGGTCAGCCAGGAGCTTGCCATTGGTCTGGCAGCGCACGCAGTAATTGGTCTCGTTGGCCGCGTAGCGGATGCGCTGAATCTTGGCCCCGCAGCGGGGACACGGCAGTCCGTAGCGGCCATGGACCGCCATTCCCTCGCGAAACGCCGTGACCTTCTCGGGAAAGCCGGTTTTGGCCTCGGCGCGAACCCGGGCGGTCCACTCCAGAAGCGTATCGCGCGTCGCCTGATGAAGACGTTCGGCCTCGGCGGGCGTGAGCCGCAGGGTCATCACTACGGGCGAAAGCTGGGCGCGGTGCAAAATTTCGTCCGAATACGCGTTGCCGATGCCGCTGAACAGGCGCGGATCAGTCAGCGCGCGTTTGAGCGTGTGATTTTCCGAGCGCAGTGCTTTTTCGAAGGCGGCGAGATCGGATTCCAGCGGCTCGATACCGCCGGCGTTGAGAGCGTTGAGTCCTCCTTCACCGGCCACCACGTGCAGCGACGCCCGATGCTGCGTACCCGCTTCGGTCAACTGCAAGACGCCCGAATCGAATTCGAAAATTGCCAGCGTGTTCCGGGCCAGCGATTTGGGAGCGGTTGCGCGCCAGTGAAGCCGGCCGGCGATCATCAGGTGGAAGACGAGCCAGAGCTCCTCCTCAAAGCCGAGGGCGATCCGCTTGCCCACACGGCGCACTTCGCGCACGGTCTTGCCGAAAACGGAGTCGAGCGGCGGTGTCGTGGACCGTAGCAGAAACGGTCCGCGAATGAGCGCGCGGTTCAACTTGTGCCCGATGACCCGGTCGCGCAAGGCCTCGACGTAGACGACCACGTCCGGAAGTTCGGGCATATGAGGAAATTCTAGCGTGGTGGCGGATGGCCGAATTTCACTCCGGCGTTTGGCAGGCCGGGGACCTGCCCCACGACTTCCTACAGGAAGCCGATGGCGCGGCCACCGAGGCCCACGCCGAACCAGAGCACGAGCGCCAGAATGGCCGTCAACCGGGCGAAACCCGGCCGTTTATCCACATCGATCGAAGTAGTGGCTTTGTGATAGATCGTGACCTGGAAAATGAGCGCCAGAATCAGGCACGCCATCTTGAAACGAAACGAGGAGCTGTCATAGCACTTCAGTGCTTCGGAAGCGAACAGCAGGAACCCGGTGACCAGCATGACCACGATGCTGGTCCACGTGTACGGCCGCAGATCAGTGGCCAAGTCGCGCGTGGACTCGTGTTTCAATATGAAGCCGAACAGGCGCAGGCCGATGATGACCATGACGCCGAGCAGAACCGTGAGACCCAACAGGTGAATGGCCTCAATGACAGGGAACGCGTATTTCGACCCGCGAATTGTCTCGCCGACCCAGGTGCCGTCGCACCATTTGAAGAAAGGGAAAAGAAGTTGCAATTGAACCTCTGTGGCCGAACGTTAAAAACTATATGCCATGTTCCGGCCGGCTACGATGATGCCGATCCAAAGCGCAATCGAAAACCAGCCGGCGAACCGCGCCTGGAGCGGCGGTGGTGAAGCTTTGTCCCATTCGTCCATCCGGCGATAGATCGTCGTGTGATACGCGATCGCATTCACGGCGGCCAGGAACAAAAGCGCAATTTTGATTTTGAAGAAGATACTGTTGTACGCCTTTATGGCCTGGCACCAAAATAGCAGCACGCCGGTGATCGTCATGATGGTGAAACCGACCAGCGTCCACGGCAGCACCGAATTGGAGACCTTCGAGATCGGCTGGTTCTTCATGAATTTTCCGGTCAGCCGCAAGTCCATCCAAAGCAGAGTGCCGACCGAAATGGAAAGCCCCAGCACATGCGTGCTCTCGACGATGGGGAACATCCAGATCGACTCGCGCAGACTGGTTCCGAATTCCGTGTTTTGGAGCCACTGACAAATTTCAAAAAGGGACATCATGGGAAGCCTTTAGGAGTGCCGAACGGCCTGCAACGAATCCACGAACCATAATACAAGACCCGAAACCACGCGGTCAGGTTACAGGCGTGTATCCGCAGCCATGACCGAAGAGCGCGTAATCTGCTTGATGGACGGCGTGCCGCACTCCCGCATGACCAACTGCAATTCGGCATGGAGAATGTCGAGCGCCCGCTCCACGCCCTCCTGACCGAACGCGCTCAGAGCCCAGACGTACGGGCGGCCGATGCCCACGGCACGGGCACCCAAGGCTAAAGCTTTGTATACATCCGTACCGCGCCGGAAGCCGCCGTCGACAAACACCGGGACCTGCGGACCGGCGGCATCGACTACTTCTGAGAGCGCCTCAATGGTGCTGCGGCCGGTCTCGGTGGCGCGCCCGCCGTGATTGGAAACGATGATGCCGTCGACGCCATGCTCGCGCGCCAGCCGCGCGTCCTCGCGCGTCTCGAGGCCTTTGAGCATCACCTTCATTTTGGTCAACTTCTTGAGCCGGTCGACATGTTCCCAAGTGGCGAACGACGGGTTCATGCCGCCGTCGATCCCCTTGAACATGGGAAGATCGGCAACGGCGCGGCCGCCGCGCGCGCTGGCGTGGCACGAGGCGCAGTCGCGGGTATCCATGCGGCGAAAGCGCTCGGCGGTTTCGAGATTGCGGCCGCCCAGCAGATCAACCGTCCAGACCAGCACAGGACAGCCGGCTTCTTCGACCCGCCGGACGAGTTTTTCAGTGCCTTCCCATTTGACAGGCATATAGAGCTGGTACCAAAGCGGAGAGCCGAGGGCGCGCGCGACGTCTTCGACGCCGGTCGAAGTGGCGCTGGAAAGAATTTGAACCGTCTTCTTGGCTTTAGCTGCACGGGCGACCGCCACTTCGCCATCGGGGTGAAACATGCGCTGCCCTCCGACGGGGGACAAGAAGATGGGGGAGTCCCAGACCGAGCCGAAGATTTCGGTCTTCATGTTGATTTCGCTGCCGTCAACCAGACGATGCGGACGGAGTTGGAAGTGTTTGAATCCCTCGCGGTTTATCTTTTGGGTGTAGTCATCGTCGACCCCGGAAGCCATGTAGCCCCAATGAGCCGGCGGGAGCACCTTGTGCGCGGCGGGTTCGAAATCCATCAAGCTAAGCGCGTCTTTTGCGCTGCCAATCGGATTTTCCGATGGCTGCGCCCAGGTTCGCGTGAAAAGCGGGCTTCCCGCGAGATACCGCAGAAAACGGCGGCGGCTTGCGGCGGACGTCATCATAGCGGGTCATTGTATCACCGCCTGCCGTTCGGCACGCGGCGCCGCGCTTGACAGGCTTCGTGGAGGTGGCTAACGATAGTACGCATGAAAATTCGATTTGCTGTTGTGGTGGCATTGGCGGCCCTGGGAGGTGGCGTGGTCGCAGTCGCTCAGGATCCGGTCAAGCCGTCCTCCGACGTAGAAGCGCTGTTTCACGACAAGAACAAGAAGCTGAACGACATGAAGCAGGTCGCGTATCACATCGAGAAAGAACTGCTGCAATGCAATTATTGGGACCAGGCTGACAAATGGCTAACGCAGCGGTACATCCAGCACAACCCCAACGCCGGGAACGGATTGGCGGGAGTAGTGAAGTTCTTCAGCAGCCGGAAGAAGTCCGAGAGTTGCGATAAACTCACGGCGCCGGTGGTCGCGGTGCTGGCCGATGGTGATGTGGTGACCGTGGTGACGGCGGCACCGCGGAAGGATTCCAAGGGCGAATCCTACACGACGACCTGGTTCGATATGTGGCGGATCATGGACGGCAAGGCCGACGAGCACTGGGATCCGGCCACGAAGCCGTAGGCTAAATCATCTCGTTGAGCAGTTCGGGGCGCGGGCTGGGGATGACTACCTTGTTCACCAGCATCCCCTTCGCTCCGACTTTTTGCGCGCCGGCCTCGACCGCACTCTGTACGGCGGCCACGCTTCCAGTGAGCGTGACGAATGCCTTGCCTCCGAGCGCCATGGCGAGCCGGATCTCGATCAATTGGATTTTGGCGGCCTTCACCGCGGCGTCGGCGCCCTCAATCAACGACGCCACTGAAAAAGATTCAACGATTCCAAGCGCTTCAAGCGCTTCCACCTTGCTGATGCCGCTCAGCGCCGGAAATACCGATTCGTGCACGCTGGGGATCACGAACGTGTCGACCACGGAGAAGTGGCCGGCCCTTGTTCCGGATGCGACCGCGGCTTCCACAGCCGCCACATCGCCGCGCACCATCACCATGTACTTGCCGGAGCAGATCGACCGCGACAGCACCAGGCTGACATCGGCCGCCTTGAGCATGGCGTCGGTCACCTGAAAACCGGCGGCAATGCTGGTGAGTTCAATCAGTCCAATCGAGTTTTTGGCCATTGCTTATCTCACAATCTCGACAAATTCCGGGGTGACACGGCCGACGGTGCCGTCGATGCTGGCGTGCACAGGAGCGCCCAACTGGGAATCGGCGACGCGCCCGACGACTTGTCCCTTTTCGACTCTTTGGCCTTCGGCCACGCAGGGTGCTGCCGGTTCTCCCGCGTGTTGCCGCATTTTGATGCGCACTTGATGGGGGCGCATGCGGACATCGCTAAACGGGGTTTCCCGCTCGTACTCTTCCACCTGCAGCCGCTTGCGTAACTGGGAGAGCGGAACGCGGCGATATTCCTTCATGGGGTGGACCTCGACGGGCCGCTGCTGCACGAATTTGAGTCCGGCCGCGCGCCGGTCGTGCTTCCCCTGATCGCAGGCCTCTTTCGGATAGAGATCCTCGGGGCAGGCGTAGAGCGTGCACAGACCGCACGCACAGCACAGTTCCGCCCATTGGTTCCAAATCTCCGCGCCGGTGGAGGTGAAGCCCAGGCTGCGCATCACCTTGTGGGGCACGACCTCGTAGCCGAGCAGATATCGCGGACAAAATTCGGTGCAATAGGTGCACTGGTCGCAGGCCGATTTGCCGATCTGGTTCATTTCCGGCTGCGACCGGGTGCGCCGGCTCATGAGATAGTGGTCGCGCGGCAACACGATCAGACCGCCGGTAGTTTTGGTCACGACGTCATCCGGATCGAACGTGAGGGTGCCCATCATGATGCCGCTCACGAAAATGCCGTAGTCCTGTACGCGGGCGCCTCCGGCAGCTTCGATCAGATCGCGGAAAGAGATTCCGACGGGAGCCCATAGGCTCTTCGGTTCGTTGACGGCGCCACACACGGAGAGGAACTTCTCGGTGACAGGCGTCCCCTGCTCCGTCAAAGCCACGTTGTACAGCGTTTCGACATTGTTCACCACGCAGCCGACCTGGAGCGGGATGCCCGCCGGCGGAATCAACCGGCCGGTGGCCGAGTACACCAGTTCATATTCGTCGCCCGAGGGGTAGAAATCGCCGAGCGTGACCAGATCGACGCGCGTGTTATCGATGTGCGGTTTGAGGGCTTCAATCGCCTCGGCGTTCTTGGTTTTCACGCCGAACTTGCCGGACCGTGCGCCGGTCGAGTCCATCATGGCGCCCATGCCGGCAATGATCTGCGGAGCGAAGTGCTTCATCAGCTCCGCGTCTTTGTGGATGAGGGGCTCGCACTCGGCGCCGTTGGCAATCACAAACTCTGCCTGCGCTTGCGCCTTTACGTAGGTGGGGAAGCCGGCCCCGCCGGCCCCCACTACCCCGCACTCGCGCAGCTTCTGGCCGAGCATCAATTAGAACAGCGCGGTCGGCCGATGACTCCAGGCCTTGCCCTTTGCCTTGGCGATCCCTTCCATGTCCTTCACGTAGGCGCCCGCCTGGGTGAGGATGTGGTGCAAGTCGTTGCCGACGCTGACGAACGTGAATTCCTTGTCGAGAAACTCGCCGACACGCGCGGTTCCGAACAGGAACAGGCCGAGGATGACGTTGTTCTTCTTGGCCGCAGCCCGGAGCTTGTCGGTGGCTCCATTCAATTCCGGCGACGTGTACATATCCGGAAATTTGTACTTTTCGTACAGCCCCATGGACATGCACAGATCGTTCTGGCCGAGGAAGAGAATGTCGACGCCGGGCACCGCGGCGATCTCATCGATGTTCTTGATGCAGGAATCGGTCTCCACCTGGAGCGCCACGATTACGTTCTCGTTGGCGGCTCCGGCATAACCCAGCAGACCGGCTCGGTTCATGCTGCGCTGCGGAAAATAGACGGAGCGGGTTCCGGCAGTGGGGTAACGCGCGCAACTCACGGCCTGGCGGGCTTCTTCGGCGTTGTTGATATAAGGCACGAGTACGCCGTCGGCGCCCATATCGAGAGCCTGCTGAATGCCGCCCCGGTCGTGATATCCGGCCACCCGCACCATCGACTTAGCGCCGCCATTGGCGATGCCGGCGAGCATGGCCGAAAGCTCCAGGTTGCCCATCGGACCATGCTGGGTGTCTACCAGCAGCCAATCGTAACCGCTGTGCGACAACTGTTCGGCTACGGTAGGGCTGTGCGAGTTCAGGAAGATGCCCATCTTGGGTTTTCCCGCGCGCAGTTGTTTCTTAAATTCGGCTCCGCTGAGCACTTCCGTCGTTGAATCCGTCACGGCCTGAGTCATTCCGCATTTCTCCTGAGACCCGCGCAGTGAAACTGGCGGGGTTGGTCATGGTATTTGTGATTACCAAGAAAGTATACAACGCGGCGCCGGAGCTGTTACCGGATCAAGGCAGGTTGCCGGTTGCCCAGCCTAGCATCTCCATCTGACGGTCCGCATCGCCGAGCCGGACCTCGATATTCAAATAGCGCACGCCCCGGAGGGCGGCCAGATGCGACAACGAGCCATCGTCCGCCTGCGGCTTGTCGTGCTGTAAGACCACGTTGTACGGCGATCGCGACAAGATCGTGAAGTCGGACGGTTCGGTGCACAGAAAGAAGGCGTGCGGATTGCCGGGTTCTTTCAGCGAAACGGAATCGCTAATCGGCACTTCGTCCGTTACCGAATATTGCTCGGAGTTGTTGTGGAGGGCGCAGAGCAGGGCGCGGTCAGAAGGTAGTATGGCGTGGACGAGGTGTTCGCGCCCGCGTGCGAGCAGGCGCAGGGCACGATCGATCTGCTGCGGCATCCAACCGGGGTTGAGGTTTTTCAGGCTGGCTTCGGCGCCGGCGCCTGAAAACATGCGGTTGGGATCGATCTCGCCGCCCTCAATCGGAGTGTTGCGAGTGTGACTCTCGATCAGATACGCCACGCCTTCGTGGGTTTCCATGAATTGCGTCAGCACGGCCCGCGCCGTTTCCTCGTTACCATGGACGAGCAGGAAGCGGCGTTTCGACCGGCCTTTGCGGATAATCCGGAATCGCGCTCCGGCCAGGCTGATGTGCTTGGGCCGAAAAAACGGCAGCCACCCGAACGCCAGGAATTCGCGCCGCGACCAGCCGCCGCCATCGAGCCGGCGCGCCGGGCGCGCGTGGCTCACGAGAACTCCTCTTCGACGCGCTTCGGGTGCTTTGGCTTCTTGCGTGAAGATTTGGGCTCGATTGGTTTGGATGCGGGGATGCGGCCGACCCGTTCTCGGGCGATGGCCTTCACTTCCTTGCCCAGCTCAAATTTCGGTTTCTTTTTGCGCGGCAAGCATCCTCCGGACCGAGTCGGCGAGCATCTCAGGCGTGAACGGCTTGTGCAGGAAGCCGACACGCCCCGGAGCCGCGATCTCCAGCCGGCTCATGTCCACAGGATATCCACTGGCCGCCAGGACGCGCAGGGACGGATTGGCCTGGAGCATCTTCAGAGCGAGATCTTCCATGCTAAGGCCTGCCATGGTCGCGTCCAGCACCGCCACGGAGTACGAAAGTGGCTGTGCATCGATCATGGCGGAGGCTTCGTCGGTGCTCGACGACGTGGTCACCGCAAATCCGCGCCGCTGCAAGTAAAGGCTCATCATCTTCAATAGCGCAGGTTCATCATCCACCAGCAGCACCTGGCCGTGATCCATAGCCTCTGGTTGTAAGATCGCGCTATGAGATTCCATACAGAGTACCTGACATTCCGCACCAAAAAGCACCGTGAATATACTAATATTACGCCGCAGGTCGAGACCGCGTTGCGCAAGAGCGGTATACAGGAAGGGATGATCCTGGTTTCGGCCATGCACATCACGGCGGGTGTCTGGGTGAATGACGCCGATGATGGCCTGCTCGCGGATATCGACGAGTGGCTCGAAAAACTCGCGCCGTTTCGGCAGGATTACCGGCATCACCGCACCGGCGAGACCAATGGCGATTCGCATTTAAAAAGCCTCCTGGTCCACCATGAAGTCATCGTGCCGGTGACCCAGAGCAAACTCGATTTCGGCCCGTGGCAGCAGATCTATTACGCCGAGTTTGACGGCCAACGGCCGAAGCGGGTCATCCTCAAAGTCATGGGCGAGTAGGCGTGGGGACCATTGCCAAAATCCGGCGCGTGCTGCCGTTCTTGTCGCTCGCCGTGTTGGCGGTGCTGCTCTACGATGCGTGGGTGTTCTACTCGCGCCGGCAAGCCTCTCACGAAGCGGAGCAGGAGCGCGCTGAGAAGGAATCGGCCGACGCCAAACGAACGCTGGATCTGCTCGGCCACCTCAGAATCCAGGATTTCTATGCAAGCCCGCCGGTGATCGAGCGCGGAAGATCGACACGCCTCTGTTACAGCGTGGTTGACGCGAAGACAATTCGGGTGGAGCCGCCGGTCGGGGACGTATACCCCGCCCTGAGCCATTGCGTCGAGGCATCGCCGCACGAAGATACGGAATACACTTTGATCGCCACGGACGAAGCGGGCCACGCTGTCCGCGAGAAGGCCGCCGTCAAAGTGGTGGCACGACAGACGAAGGACGGGCCCCGCTGAATCAGAAGAGTGGAGCAGGCCATCATTCTTTGTGGCCTGCTTTCGGCAGACGGCAAAAAACGATCGTCTGCCCCACGTTCAATCCCTTTAACCGACGCCGGCTTAGTCTTCAGATCCGGGAGACTAGCTCGATATAATCGGGGTAATGTCAAATAATAGTTTCGGCGCGGCGGCGAAGCTGCGCGTGGGTACCGACGAATACGAATACTTCCGGCTCGGTGCGCTCGAGCAAAAAGGCATCGGCAACGTTTCCCGGCTGCCGTTTTCGATTAAGATCCTGCTCGAAAACCTGCTGCGGCAGGAAGACGGGCGGCGCGTTAACGCCGACGACATCCAGTTCGTGGCCCAGGGAACCGCGGCCGGCGCGGTCGACAAAGAGATCAATTTCATGCCGGCTCGCGTCCTTCTGCAGGATTTCACCGGCGTGCCCGCGGTGGTGGACCTGGCCGCGATGCGTGATGCCTTGCGCGCTCTGGGCGCCGACCCCAAACGCGCTAACCCGCTATTGCCGGCCGACCTCGTGATCGATCATTCGGTCCAGGTCGATCACTTCGGCTCGCACGATTCATTTCAACTGAACGCGCTGCTGGAGTTCCAGCGCAATAAAGAGCGATACGTCCTGCTGCGCTGGGGCCAGACGGCATTTCAGAATTTTCGCGTGGTGCCGCCCGACACCGGCATCGTCCACCAGGTCAATCTCGAGTACCTGGCGTCGGTCGTATTTCGTGCAAATGGGCGCGCGTACCCGGATTCTGTGGTGGGCACTGATTCCCATACCACTATGGTCAATGGCCTCGGCGTGCTGGGCTGGGGCGTAGGCGGCATCGAAGCCGAAGCGTGCATGCTCGGACAACCGATTTCGATGCTGCTGCCGCCGGTTGTGGGATTCAAGCTGCATGGCCGCCTGCCGGAGGGAGCCACCGCGACCGATCTGGTCCTCACAATCACGCAGATGCTCCGCAAAAAAGGCGTCGTAGGCAAGTTTGTCGAGTTCTACGGGTCTGGGTTGAGCGCGCTCGCGCTGGCCGACCGCGCGACGGTGGCCAATATGGCTCCGGAATACGGCGCCACCATGGGCTTCTTCCCGGTCGACCAGGAAACGCTCGAATACCTGAAGTTCACCAACCGCGATCCCGCACTCATCGCACTGGCGGAAGCGTACACAAAGGAACAGGGCTTGTTCCGGACGGACGCGACGCCCGATCCGTCCTATTCGGACACACTCGAGCTGGATCTCGGAGACGTGCATCCTTCGATGGCCGGTCCGAAACGCCCGCAAGATCGGGTCGAGTTACCAGACGTCAAAAAGAATTTTGCCACGGCGTTTAACGGTCCGGTGAAGAGTGCCTCGGCGCAGATCGACGGCCAGAACGTCACGCTGGGTAACGGTTCCGTGGTAATCGCAGCGATCACGAGCTGCACCAACACTTCCAATCCTTCCGTCATGCTCGCGGCGGGGCTGGTCGCGAAGAAAGCCGTGGAACGCGGAATGAAGCCGAAGCCGTGGGTGAAGACCAGTCTCGCGCCCGGGTCGAAGGTCGTGATCGACTACTATCGCGAAGCGGGGCTGCTGCCATATCTCGAAAAGCTCAATTTCCATCTGGTCGGATTTGGCTGCACCACCTGTATCGGCAACAGCGGACCGCTGCCCGAGCCCGTAGCTCAGGCCGTGCAAAAGGAAAACTTGGTCGTAGCAGCCGTGCTCAGCGGCAACCGCAACTTCGAAGGCCGGATCAATTCGCTGGTGAAAGCCAATTATCTGGCGTCGCCGCCGCTGGTAGTCGCATACGCTTTAGCCGGGCGCATCGACATCGATTTGACTAACGATCCTCTGGGTGAGGACGCCGGCGGAAAGCCGGTCTATCTCCGTGATATCTGGCCGTCCAATGAAGAGGTGCAAAAGACGGTGCGAGCCGCCGTGCGGCGCGAAATGTTCCAGCAGGAATATGCTCGTGCATTCGACGGCGATGCGAACTGGCAAGGCATGCCGGTGCCGACGGGGGAGATCTTCCGTTGGGATGATGGCTCCACCTATATCAAGAAGCCGCCGTATTTCGATCGGATGGTCGACCCGGAAAAATCTATTAATGACTTGCGGTCGATGCGGGTGCTGGCGCTGCTGGGCGATTCAGTCACCACGGACCACATTTCGCCCGCCGGTTCGATTCAGAAGGACAGCCCGGCCGGCCAATACCTGATCGCACACGGCGTCGAGCCCAAGGATTTCAACTCCTACGGCGCCCGGCGCGGCAATCACGAGGTGATGGTCCGCGGGACGCTGGCCAACATCCGTTTGCGGAATCAGCTCGTTCCGGAAACCGAAGGCAGTTGGACCGCTCACCTGCCTGACGGGAAACGGATGTTCATCTACGACGCCTCGATGCAGTATCAGAAGGAAGGCGTGCCGCTGCTGATCATCGCCGGGAAAGAATACGGCTCCGGATCGTCGCGCGATTGGGCAGCCAAGGGCGTCGCCCTGCTGGGCGTCAAAGCGGTGATTGCGGAGAGCTTCGAGCGTATCCACCGCACCAACCTGGTAGGGATGGGAGTCCTGCCGCTGCAGTTCCGCGCCGGTGAAAATGCGGCCAGCCTGAAACTAACAGGCAAGGAGACCTATGAGATTACGGGCGTGCGTCCGGCGCTATTGAACGGCAAACGTCAGGCCACGGTCCGAGCGGTTGCGGATAATGGCGCGGAAACTACCTTCGCCGTCGACGTGCGCGTCGATACCCCGCAGGAAGTGGAGTATTACCGCTTTGGCGGCATTCTGCCGTACGTGCTGCGCCAGGTCGCGGCGCAAGCGTGACGCCAAGGCAAACCTAATCGGACTTTGCGGTTTTCTTTGATCCCGCACCTTTTTGCGTTTGCGGAGATGCCGGCGCGGGCCCGACTCGTTTGATCGTCACACCCACCAGCTTTACCGCCGTACGGGGTTTGTCATTGCTATCACGCGGCACTCGCGCAATCTTGCCGACGATTTCCTGGCCTTCGACGACCTGGCCGAAAATGGTGTAGCCGCTGTTTCCCGGCGCTGGATCCAAAGACGGATACGGCACCTCCGTAATGAAAAACTGGCAGCCGCCGGTGTTCGGCGAACCGATATTGGCCACGCCCAGCCGTCCGGGACGGTCGAACTTCAGGCTGGGGACGATCTCGTCCTTCATCTTGATGCCGCAGTCGTGGGCGCCGGTGCCGGTCGGGTCGCCCGTCTGAATCATGAAATTCGGAATTACGCGGTGAAAGGTAACGTTGTTGTATAGGGGCCTGCTCACCATGGCGCCGCTCTTCGGATCTTTCCACGGCTTAGTGCCGCGCGCCAGCGCCACAAAATTGCGCACATTCATCGGCGCTTCCTGCTCGAACAGCTTCGCCGTAATCGTGCCCATAGACGTGTTGATCACTGCATATAGACCCGGTTCGAGGTTCGAGGCGGGAGCCGAGCCGGCAGGTGGTTGGGCGGCTGGAGCCTGGGCCACGGCACTGGCTGCGACAAGGGTGAGTAACGAAAAATATCTCATGCAATCTCCGTTGCGAATCCACATTCTATATCCAATCGGGCACTCTTACGCTGTCGATGAAAGAGGTGTTACTGGCGAGACTGCAACTCTGCCTGCAGCTGGCGGTACGCGGCCTCATCGTAGTTGGTCTTCAGTCGCTCGCGCGCCTCGGACTTCGGATCACCCGGGCGCGGCCCTTGGCGCTTCAGCGCTCTACCCAACAGTGCAGTAGCTTCGGTGTCGCTCGGATTGCGCTCGACTGCCGAGCGCAGACGCTTCACCGCCTCCTCGAAATTCCCCAGCTTCCAATACACATAGCCTAGATTGAAATGGTAGTCGGGATCCGCGCTGTCGCCATCCAACGCCTTCTGAAAGCTGGTGATCGCGGCCTGGGTATCGTTGTGCCGGTTCTGGGCGGCCCCGAGGTCGTTATACACTTCGTTGAGCGGCACGGATGCCGCAACCGATTGGAATGCGTGCTCGGCGCCCGCGAAGTCCCCGCTGTAATACCAGCACAGGCCGAGAAAGAACTGCGCCTCGAGATAGTGCGGATTGGACCGGTCTACCCGCGTCAGCCACGTGGCGGCCACCTGGTAATCCTTGTTTGCCCAATAGGTCATTCCGAGCTGGAACGCCGGCTGGGAGTAATGCTCATCCAAGCGGGCGGCCTGAGCAAAGAACCGTTGCCGTTGCTCGGGCGTCTGTGCAAGCAGTCCCCGGACATAGCTTTCCACGGCATCCAGACGCACCCGCGGCCGCTCCCTCATGAATTCGTCCTCGGGAGGTGCGGTGTTGGGGCTGAGCGCCTGCAGCGCGCGCCAGCCCAGATGCGCTTCGAGCGCCGTCAGATCTTCAAGCGCGCGCACCTCGGTCGATTCCGGGAGCTGCCGCAGATGCTTGAGATCGAGGACACGCGCGTTCACGCGCAGAGAACGGCCGGCTGAGCCGTTACCTGAATTGGAAGAAACCAGGTCATAGGAGCCGTATACCACCACGGAGGCGTCCAACGCCTGCCCGATTTTGAGGATCGAAGCATGCGTCAACTCGGCGCCCGGGCGCACTGAGAGACGCCGGTATGCCTCCAAGCGGTCGTCGCGGTCCAGCACGAGCATGCCTCCGGCCGCGAGCGTGTCGTGCAGCGATTCGGAAATGCTCTCGCCAATCCAGTCGAGGCTGGTTTCGGAATGATTAAAGAACGGAAGGACCAGCACCGTCTCGGCGCGCAGCGTGCCACACAGGACCGCCATTACGGCAAGGTACCGTCGCATGTACCTTCAGTGTAGCGGATGGATGCGGGCCACGAATGCACGCGAATAAAGTAGATGAGACGGTGTTTTGCACTCGTGGCCCCGATTGTCTTATTCGTTGAAAACCAGCTTCGTCTTGGTTCCACCAAGGTGAATTTCCTGGATGTGCATCTTGCCGTCCCCGTTGGAGAACCGCACCGTCGTGCTGTCGTATTTGCTATCCGCGCTTTCGACCTTCACCGGTGCTTCGCAGTGGACTTTGCCGCTGCTGAGAACGGCTTTCTGATCGTTAACGTCTACCTTGTACTCCCCCGGCTTGAGGGTCATGCTTCCTAAGACCGCCGGCTGAAACAACTGCACGGAATATGATTTCGCGCTGGCGCTGACTACGGCCAGTCCGGCGACACCAATAGCGAGCAAAATATTTTTCTTCATTTCCCCTTCCCTCTCGAATGTTGATTTTGTTGGCTGAACTTGGCTACAGCCAATAAGACGAGAAGGTCCCGAAAACGTTCCGAACGTTTTACATCGAAGTTGTTAAAATCCGGCCACGCGAACCAGAACGTCTTGGACAACGGCCGCGTCGTCGCCAAAATTGGGAACCCATTCGACCCCCGGCTCCTGCCGAAACCAGGTCATCTGCCGTTTGGCGTAGCGCCGCGTATTGCGCTGCGCCAACTCGAGAGCCCCCTCCAAAGTTAACTCGCCTCCGAGCAGTTGTAACACTTGCTTATATCCATGCGACTCAAACGGCTTTGCCGAAGGAGGATAGCCGAGCGACAGAATATGACGGACCTCGTCGATCAGCCCGCCTTGAAACATTTGGCGGCAGCGCGCATCGAGTCTCTGGTACAAACGCTCTCGATCCGGCTGCAACACGAACCGAATCGTGCGATAACCGCGCAATGCGTTTCGCCCATCGCGGAACAGTGCCGACACGGGGCGTTGTGCGAGCAGACAAACCTCGAGCGCCCGCATCACTTTCGGCACGTCGTGCGGGTGAATCCTTCCCGCGGCGTCGCGGTCAAAGCGCGACAGCAGCCTGTGCAGACTTCCCGGCCTTCGCTTTTCCCGTGCACCCAGCCGCTCGCGCAGCGCCGCATCGCGCTCGGGCCCCTCGAACAGACCAGCCACCAGGGCGCGGAAATAAAATCCGGTTCCCCCACACACCACCGGCAGCCGCCCCCGCGCCGAGATCCCGGCGATCGTCTCCCGGGCCCGGCGCGAGTATTCGCCGGCCGTGAAGATCTCGTCGGGATTGACGATGTCGATCAGGTGATGCGGGATGCCGCGCCGATCCGAGACGGGCAGCTTCGCCGTGCCGATATCGAAGTGGCGAAAAACCTGCAGAGAGTCGCAATTGACGATCTCGCCGCCCAGCGCCTCCGCCACATTCAGGGCCAGCGAACTCTTTCCGGTGCCTGTCGCCCCCAGAATCGCAACCAACGGGCGCTCCGGCGCGTCGCATGCAAGAGGCCCTTGGGGGCCATAACTATCCGGCTGTTTCACAGGAATTCACCGCCATCCATGGCGTTATACAATGGGTGGAGTGATGTTCGACCGTTCCTGGGTCCTCCCGTTGGTCGAAAGAAAGTTAACTGCATGACTCGCTTCGGTAGAGCGCTTCTCGTGGGTGCCGCATTGGGCTGCGTCTCGTACGCTCAAGCACCTGCCGCAACCGCCAATTCGCCGGCCGATAAACGCGCCGGCGCCTATTACAACTTTGCCATGGGCCGGCTGTATACGGAACTGGCGGGCTCATCCTCAAATAGCCGGGAGTATGTGAACAAGGCCATTCAGGCCTACCAGGAAGCTCTCAAGCAGGATCCCACCTCGAAGGTCATCACCGAGGAACTGACCGACCTTTATATCCGAACCAATCGGTTGCGCGACGCGGTTGCGCAGGCCGAAGACATGCTGCGTCAGAATTCTGACAATCTGGACGCTCGCCGTATGCTCGGCCAGGTTTACGCCAAGATGCTCGGCGATCCCTCCCAGCAGCGGATCAATGAGGACCTGCTCCGTCGGACGCTCGAACAATATCAGAAGATCACCGAGAAAGATCCCAAAGATGCCGACAGCTGGGTGATGCTGGGGCGGCTTTACCGTGTCTCGCAGAATTCAGTGGAAGCCGAGAAGGCATTCAATAATGCACTGAAGGCCGAACCTGATAACGAGGATGCCCTGGCTTCGCTGGCGCAGTTGTATCTGAGCCTTGGCGACACGACTCGGGCGATCGAGAAACTGAAGTCCGCGACTGATCGCCGGCCCAATGAACACACTCTGGCCGCGCTGGCGTCGGCTTACGAACAGGTCAAGGATTACAAAAACGCCGCCGAAGTCCTCAAACGCGCCGTGGAAATCTCCGACGATAGCCGGCTGCGAAAAAGTCTGGCCCAGGACCTGTTCTA
>DASXAK010000125.1:0-16722 GCA_036406715.1 Bryobacteraceae bacterium
CCGATCGTCAGTGCAGCCGCCGTGCCGCCGCGATTCGGACGGTTGGTGCAGGTCCCTCCGATGCACCGAAGACTCGCGGAAAGACTCGGACGAAAAAACCCAAAGGCCTCGGGCCACCAATTGAAGGCCCGGTGAGTGGCCCCAAAACAGCCGACTGAGTCGGTCACTGCCTGAGAAAATCTTCTCATCTGCCATAGAATCAATCACTTATCCCAAAAATCCGCCTGCCGGCACCCGTTTCCGCCCTCACCCCCGCGAGACAATGAAATGTGAGGCAGGCCCAACATCATCCCGCATCAACCGGGACTCGAAACACCCTTAAGCAGGACCAAGCATGTCCGCATCGATCGATGCGAGACTTACTCTCTAACCTCTTTTATTGCAACAAACCCGCTCCAGATCCCGCATCGATCGATGCGAAAACACCGGATGTTGGCAGCGCCGGCTACTGCTTCCAGTACGCGGGCAGGTTCGGCTTGGTCTCGCGGACGATCTCGAGAATGTTCCGCCGGTCGTCCGGCGTCAGCTTGGCATACCGCTCGCTGCTCTCTTTGCCGCTGAGAATTTCGTACAGGCGCTGGTACACGCGCTCCCGCACGAGGTCCGGCATGCCGTCGAACGCCGCGCTGTAGATCATGTACGAGAGCGGGTATTTGAACATGCGTGTCTTCAGGTCGAAGTCGCGGAGCGAACGGCCTTGCTTGTCGCGCGGGCCGCGCTCGGGAAACGTCTTGGTGAACGTCGAAACCCCCACCACCGGCTCGCGCAGCGCCCGCTCGTCCTGGTACAGCATGTACGTGAGCATCTCTTCGATTTCGCCCTTGAGACGCGCTTCGTCCAGTTTGCCGTCGTGTTGTGCGATGCGCGTGTCCCAGCCGATCCGCGTCATCAGGTTGGTCATGCGCGTCTGGTGTTCAAGCGTCATCAGCGCCACGATGTCGCTGGTCGGCGCGAGGTACTTCGAGGTGTCGAACTTCTTTTCGAGGCTGGTCAGGTTTTGCGTGCCCTGCGTATCGAGGAGCTGCGGCCGCGCGGGATCGTGGCCGACGGCGTTGCCCATATGCGTCATCGAACCGTGAGTGCCGGTCACGTACCAGCCACCCCAGCGCTGGTCGAAGGCGCTGCGATGATCCGTGATCATGGCCTGTCCGCGGAATGCAGGCATGCCGTCGGCGGCGGGATAAACCGAACTGACCAGGATGCCGGGAACCCCCAGCGTGCTGAGGCCCTGATGGCACTGAAGGCAAACGTCGCGGCGGGCGAACTCCGGGTGGTCCGTCTTGTCGACGCTCAGCGTATAAAAGTTGTCGCCCTGCTGCGGATCAAGCCCGACCACCTCCAGCACTTCGCCGTCCTGAACCGAGCCGACAGCCACATCGTCGTTGAAGAAGATCGCGCGCGGCGCGCGCGGCGAGATCTTGGTCGATTGAAAACTGGTTTTGGAAAAGACCAGGATCTGCGAATCGACATTGATTTTGAGCAGCTTCAGCAGCGACGGAAGGTAACCCAATCCCGGCGTATATTCGAGTTTGGCGGCGCCGCTGTCCAATTGTTTTTGCAGATTGGCAATCGCATCGGCGGCCGGCTTTTGAACGTACTGAATGGCCGGATGGTCGTACGGGACGTAGGTCGTATCCTCGATCCCGCTGGCGGCAAAGGCGATGGCGGCCGCGGCCGCGAACATCAGAGACAACAGGGCTCTGCGTTTCATCTCTATCTTTTATGTATCACGTGGCACTTCGGATGCCAGTGACCTTGGTCACACGGATTTAAGGCGTCCAGTAAGCGGGAAGTCCAGGCTTGGTATCGCGAACAATTTCCAGGATGGCGCGGCGATCCGCGGCGGCAAGAGACTCGAAAGTCTTACTGTGGTCCTTCTCTGCCAGGATATCATACAGCCGCTGATACACGCGGGACCGCGCCACCTCGGGCAGGCTGTCGAACGCAGCGCTGTAGATCATGTAGGAGAGCGGATAGCGAAACAGGCGGGTTTTGAGGTCGAAATCGCGCAGCGAGCGGCCTTGCTTGTCGCGCGGGCCGCGTTCGGCAAAGCTCTTGGCAAATGACGAGACGCCCGCCACCGGCGCTTTGAGCGGAGCCTCGTCGGTGAACAGCATGTACCCAAGCAGTTCCTCGATTTTGCCATCCAGCTTCGGGTCTTTGGCGTTGATGCGGGCATCCCAGCCGATGCGGGTGATCAGGTTCGTCATGCGGGTCTGGTGCTCGAGCGTCATCAGCGCGACGAGGTCGCTGGTGGCAGCGGGATATCGCGAGACCTCGAAGAAGCCATCCAGCTTGGTGACGTTCTGCGAATCGGAGCCGGCCGGTCCGCCGGGTTGCAACGGATCGACCAGATTCGGGTTATTGCCATAGTGTTTCTGATCGCCGGTGGTGCCGGTGACGTACCAGCCGCCCCAGCGCTCTTCGAGCGGAGTGCGCTGGTCGGTCATGAACGCGCTGCCGTGGCTTTCGCGGCCACCGGTTCGCGGGTGGACGGAGCTGACGAGCAACCCCGGCACGCCCAGCGTGACCGGGCCTTGATGGCATTTGAGGCAATCGTCGCGGCGGCTGAACTGCGGCTTGTCGGTCTTCGGCGTATCGAGCGTATAAAGAATGATGCCGAGCTTGGGATCGAGCGCGGTCAGTTCGAGCACGTCGCCGTTCTGGACAAACCCGACCGAGACTTCGTCATTGAAATAAATGGAGCGCGGCGTGAGCGGTGATATGTGCGAGGTTTGAATGCTGGTTTTCGAAAAGACCAGAACTTGAGAATCGAGATTGATCCCGAGGTTGTGCAGGACCGAAGGGAGATAGCCCAGGCCGTTGGCTGCGTAGTCAAGCTTGGCTTCGCCGGCTTCCAGCCGTTTTTCGAGCCGCGCCACGGGATCGTTCGGAGCCTGGTTATATCGGATCGCCGGATCGTCGAGTGGAATATAGAGCGTGTCCTCGAGGCGTTCGGCCTGGGTCCAGCCGAGAGCTAAGAAGAGACAAAAGCACGCCAAAGAGCGCATACCGCTATCGTAACGCCAGCGGTCTTGGTGGGGCAGGCTTTCAGCCTGCCGAAGGCCTTCGTCAACAACCTCTGGCAGCCCGCACACGGGGCTATTGACATTCTATACCCTAGGCTATAGAGTGTCTATATCATGGCTCGACAGCCTTCCGAATCCGAAGCGCGCATTGAGCTTCTCCAGGGCACGCTCGATATGCTGATCCTCCGCACGCTGCAATGGGGCCCGCAGCACGGATACGCCATCGCGCAGACCATCCGCGCGCAGTCCACCGACGTGCTGCGTGTCGAGGCCGGCTCTCTCTATCCTGCACTGCAACGCCTTGCTAAGCGCGGATGGGTGACGGCCAAGTGGGACCAGACCGAAGCCAACCAGCGCGCCAAATTCTACCGCCTGACGCCCGAGGGAAAGAAGCAGCTGGTGCGCGAGCAGTCGAAATGGGGTGAACTTGTGGCGGCGATCGGACGTATCTTGAATCCGGAGGCGCCGCCGTCGGGTGTCAAGGAGTAAAAAGCCGTGACCTTCTTTCAATGGCTGAAGCGGCGACGGGAGATCGACCAGGACATCGCCGAAGAAATTCGCAGCCACCTGGCGATGGCCGCGCGCGACCATGCGGCCGATGGCGCGGATCCGGAAACGGCGCGCCGCGCGGCTGTGAAGGAATTCGGGAACGTGGCTCTGGCGCTCGAAGACTCGCGCCGGGCCTGGACCTCGCGGTGGGTGGAAGCGACGGCCGATGTTCTCAAAGATATTCGCTACGCGGTTCACGTGCTCGCGAAAAGCCCCGGATTCTCACTCGTTGTGATCGGTGTCCTCGCGCTCGGAATCGGCATGAACGCGGTAGTATTCACGCTGTTGAAAGACCTCGCGCTCAAGCCGCTGCCCGGTGTGGAAGGCTCGGGGCGCCTGGCCGTGGTCATGTCGAAAACGAAGGGAGGACGCATCGCAGGCGTCTCGTATCCGGATTACGTCGCCCTCCGCGATCAAGGGCCGTTCGCGGGAGTGGCCGGATCGAGCCCGGGGCTGCTGAACCTGGGACTCAAGCGGCAAGGCGAGCGGCTCTGGGGCGAACTGGTGACCGGAAATTATTTCCAGTTCATGGGAGTCCACGCCCAGCTGGGACGGACGCTTCTGCCGTCCGACGAAACCGCTCCGGGGAAAGATCCGGTCGCGGTGTTGAGCAACGGGCTCTGGCGGCGAGCGTTTGGAGCCGATCCGAACATCATCGGCAAGACGATCCACGTAAATGCGTATCCGCTCACCGTGGTGGGCGTAGCCGATAAGTCTTTCCACGGTTCGGTGGTGAGCTGGGACGTCGAAGTCTTCGTCCCCATCATGATGGCGCCGCAACTCGGCGTGGCTTTTCAGAATCGGCCGGGGAAATTACTGCATGACCGCAAGGCGGGTTTCTTGGCTGCGTACTCCCGGCTCCGGCCGGGAGGCACGCTGGAGCGCGCTTCGGCACAGACCGCGGTGCTCTCGAAACAACTGGCTGCGGACCAGCCGCTCGAGGATGTCGATCGCACGCTAACCGTACTGCCGATTTCGCGAGCACCGTGGGGCGCTCAAACGTACATGCTGCCCGCGATCACCATGTGCGGCGCGATGGGAATCCTGCTGCTGCTGATCGTGTGCGCGAATCTCTTCGGCCTCGTGCTGGTGCGCGGCATCTCGCGGCGTGGCGAGATTGCGGCCCGGCTGGCGTTGGGCGCGAGCCGGATCCGAATCCTGCGGCTGCTATTGATTGAAAACGCGGTGCTGGTGGCCCCGGGCGCGGCCGCGGGCCTGGTGCTGGCATCTTTTGCGTTGCCGTGGATGAACACGACGGCATCGGCGAAGGCACTCGGGCGCTTTTTCTTCGATATTTCCGTGGATCGGATGGTCGTTGGATTCGTCGCGTTAGCGGCCTGTCTCAGCCTCCTGTTTTTCGGATTGCTGCCGGCGCTTCGGAGCAGCAAGGTCGATTTGGCTTCCGTGATGAAGGATTCGTTGTCGGCGCGCGGGGCCGCGAAGGGGCGTTTCCGCTCAGCCCTGGTGGTGGCGCAAGTCGGGATTTCCCTGTTGTTGCTGGTTTCGTCTGGCCTGGTGTGGCGCAGCCTGGACGCGGCACAACGTTTGGACAGAGGGTTCGATGATCGCGGAGTCATCTCGGTGACCGTCGATCTCAAACCAAACGGCTACGACGAGGCACGCGGCCGGGTTTTCTACCAGCAACTGCTGGACCAGGTACGTGGCGCCCAGGGCGTCGAATCGGCCAGCCTCGCCGCGACGTACCCGATGACGATGGTCGATTCGGAAGCGCAGAGGGTCGAGATTGAAGGTTATCGAGTGCGCCGCGACGAAGACCAGATGTTTCTGTACAACGTGGTCACTTCCGATTACTTCCGGACGCTGCGGATCGGAATCGAAGCCGGCCGCGAGTTCACTCCGCACGACGACGCCTCCGGTTCGCAAGTGGCGGTCGTCAACGAGACGCTCGCCCGGCGATTCTGGGGGACGCCGCGTGGGGCGATCGGCAAGCGGCTGCGCGCCGGGTCCGGTGAATGGCGGACGGTGGTTGGCGTGGTGCGGGACGTGAAGTATGCGCGCATCAACGAGGCGCCACGTCCATACGTGTACCTGCCGTTTTTTCAGGCGCCCCGGTCCAGCATGATCGTGCACGCTCGCGGTTCGGCTGGCGCCGTCGCGCTGCTCGAGCAGGCGCGGCGGGAGGTGCACAGGCTCGATCCCGATCTACCGATTCTCGATGCGCGAACGTTGCACGAACAGACGAGCCTCGCGCTCTCGATTCTTACGATGACGGCGCGTATTCTGGCTACCCTTGGTTTCATGGCGATGGCGCTCGCGTCAATGGGAATTTACGGATTGGTTTCCTATAGCGCGAAGCAGAGCACGCATGAAATCGGCATCCGGATGGCCCTCGGAGCAACGCGGAGCGATGTCGTCAGGCGTTTCCTGGCGCGCGGTGTGTGGCTTGGGGTGATCGGGGCGGCGCTCGGGATGGGCGCATCGTACGCCGTCACGCGGTTCCTTGCGGCGCAGCTTTATGGCGTAAGCGCGACCGACCCGGCGTCGTTCGCGACCGCGATGGCATTCGTATTGGGGAGCACTGCGGCCGCCGCGGTAGCGCCCGCGTGGAGAGCCGCGCGGACCGATCCGATGACGGCGCTGCGATACCAGTAGGACGTCAGGCTGAAAGAACTTTGCCGCGAGTTTCGGGCAGCAGGAAAGCAGCGACTGCCATGGTGGCATAAGCGAAGGCGGCGAACAGGCCGATGGCTTCACCGAGCGGTATTCGCGCCGAGAGCAACCCGACTAGAGTCGGGAACAGGGCGCCAGTCGCGCGGCCGACGTTGTACGCGAAGCCCTGGCCGATGCCGCGCACCCGGGTCGGAAAATGCTCGGTAAAGAACGGGCCCATCGCGCTAAATACGCCGGAAGCGAAGAAGCCCAGCGGGAAGCCAAGAACCAGCATGGCCGTATCGCCGAACGAGAGCATGGTGTAGATGACGGCCACCGAGCCGGCGCCGATCGCGAAGACGAGAAAAGTGAGGCGGCGGCCGATGCGGTCCGCGAGGAAGCCGCCGGCTAGGTAGCCACAGAAAGAGCCGCTGATCAAGACGGCCAGGTAACCAGCCGTGTCGAGCACAGAAAGTTTTCGCTCGGTCCGAAGGAAGGTCGGCAACCAGGTGGTGACCGCGTAGTAGCCGCCCTGGGCGCCGGTGCCCATCAAACCGCCAAGCACGGTCACACGCAGCAGGGGAGGGCGGAAGATGTCGAGAAGAGACGGGCGTGCGCCCTGCGCGGCGAGGAGAGCGCGCGATTCCAGGTAAACGGGTGGCTCCTCGACGAAACGGCGGACCCAAAAGACGAGGAGCGCCGGTAGAATTCCAACAAGGAACAAAGCCCGCCAGGCATGTTGTGGCGCCATGACGGAAAAGAAGTAGGCGTAGAGCAGCGCGGCCGTGCCCCAGCCGAGAGCCCAGCCTGCCTGCATGATGCCGAGCGCTTTGCCTCGATGCTGCGCGCGGATCACTTCGCCGAGCAGCACGGCGCCGGCGGCCCACTCGCCGCCAAACCCGAGCCCCATGACGGCGCGGGCCGCGAACAACTGGCCGAAGTTTTGCGCGAGACCCGATAGAAACGTAAACGCGGCAAACCAGAGGATCGCGATCTGAAGAGTCAGGACGCGGCCGTAGCGATCGGCGAACCATCCGGCGAGCCATCCGCCTACGGCCGAAACCAGCAACGCCGCAGTGCCGAGCAGGCCCGCCTGACCGCGCGTGATCCTCCAGGAGACGATGAGTGCCGGGATGACAAAGCTATAGAGCTGTACGTCCATCGCGTCGAGCGCCCAACCGCCGACGCAGGCTGCGAAGGCACGCCGTTCGCGCGGGCCGAGCTCGGAGATCCAGCCGAGCGCGGAGCGCGGCGTGGCAGCATCGAGTGTAGATCCGGCGCGTTGCATAGCTACATGGGGTTTTCCTCGCGCCAGATGCCCAAAGCTTTCTGGGCGGGGCGGTCGGAGAAACTGAACAGCACAGACTCACGCTGTGCTTCGAGCGAGACGCTGGTCCAGGATGGCGCCACGAAAATGTCGTGCTGTTTCCAATCCAACGACCGGCCGCCAATTTGGCAGCGGCCCTGGCCTTCCACGCAACAATAAACCGTGGCATCGGTCGCGCGATACGGAGCGCCGTGAAAACCGGCCGGAAGCAACTGGATGAAGGCGCCAATGGTAGGCAGCGGATATCCGCCGGTAGCCGGGTTCACGTACTGCATCTTGATTCCGTGGCCCGGATGGACCGGCCCGTTGCGATGGAGTCTTTCCAAAGCCTTACGGCTGCGCTCGTAGGGGTAGGACAACAACGGCGACCGCTTGATTGGCGTGTATTCGAGCGGCAGCAGATTGGCGCCGTAGCGAGCCAGCGCGTCACCGTCCGTGCGGGAAACCGGTTGCGTGTCTTCGGGATAATGCTCGGCGAAGCTGGTATCGAAGTGGTTGACGGTCGGGATATCCAGGCCGTCGAGCCAGACGACCGGCTGCTGGCTGGGGTTGCCGTGGTCGTGATAGGTCCACGACGGCGTGAGAATGAAATCGCCGGGATGCATGGTGAAGCGCTCGCCGTCGACGGCAGTGTAAGCGCCGTCGCCTTCGATGATGAACCGCAACGCCGAGGCGGTGTGGCGATGGCTGGGCGCGAGCTCGCCCGGCAGGACAAGCTGCAGCCCTGCATAGATGCTTTGGGTGATGCGCGATTGGCCGCGCAGGCCGGGGTTTTCGAGAATCAGCACGCGCCGCTCGGCTTCCTTCGCCGTGATGATCTGACCGGATTCCATGACGAGCGGCCGGATCTCTTCATAGCGCCACAGGGCCGGTTGGCATGCGGTGCGGGGCTCGGTGCGAACGATATCAGCCAAAACTTCCCAGAGCGGGGCGGCGCTCGATTGGTCGAGGCGGCCATAGAATTCGCGGCGCTCGGCGGAGACGTCTGGCTTGCTATAGAACACACGGTTCATAGGTTTCACGCGTGGCCGGCAACCGGCACGCCGGCGGCGGCGCGGACCCCGACTTCCATCTCGCCCACTTTTTCCACGCTGGCCACAATCTTGTCGCCCGGCGCGAGCTGGCTGACGCCCTCCGGCGTTCCAGTCATCACGATATCGCCCGGATAGAGCGTGTAGAACCGCGAAGCGAACTCGATCAACTCGGGAACACCGAGAACCATATCGCGCGTGTTGGAACTTTGGCGCACCTGGCCATTAATGGCAATGCTGAGATCGAGCACGCCGGGATCGGGGATTTCGTCGGCGGTGACCAGCCAGGGGCCGAGCACGCTGTACGTATCGGGCGATTTGCGAAAACTGCGGTCTTCCTGGCCGCGAATGGTGATGTCGAGCCCGATACTGTAGCCCGCGACATATTGCAGCGCTTCGGCGCGGGAGACGTTGCGCGCCTCCTTACCGATGATGAAAGCGAGCTCGACTTCATGATCGTTGCGGCGCTCGAGCATGCGAAGCGCGATGCCCTCGCCGGGCCCGGCCAGGCTGCTGGTCGCTTTGAGGAACAGGCCGATTTCGTTGATGGATTTCAGCAGCGCCGGATTGTTGTTGTGGAGCGCAACATTGTCCCGGACTTCCTGGGCGTGCGCCTTGTAATTCACGGGAGCGGCGACGATCTTGCCGGGATTCGCGACCGGGCTGAGGAGCTTCAATCCCGCCAGAGGAATCGCGGGAGCCGAGGGAGCAACTGCGCGGGCGCGCTCGGCAACCTGGGACAGATTGGCGATGAATGGATCGTAAGTCGGGAGAGGATAGCGGACCGCAGGCAGAACATCGAGGGCGGCGGTGACATCGCGGACGGTGCTTCCTTCCACCAGACCGAGACGGTTGTCTCCAAAGCGGCAAAAACGCATGAGGGGCTCCTGCTACGGCAAGAGCCATCATACAACCGGAGCGGGGCAAGTCGGAGACCTGCCCCACCGCCGGCCGACCAGTGGTAAAAGGATACTCATGATCGAGACAGGATTGCGCGACAAGGTTGTCATCGTGACGGGCGGGGCGGCGGGTATCGGGAAGGCGACGGCGCTCCGCTTCGCCCAGGAAGGGTGCCGAGTGGCGTCGTGGGACATCAAAGATGCCGCACCGGAAGACGGCGGAGTCTTCCAGAAGGTCGATACCGGCAATTCGGCGGCGGTGGACGCAGCCGTGAAGGAGGTGATCGCACGGTGGGGAACGATCCACGTCCTCGTGAACAACGCCGGCATTCTGCGCGATGGGCAACTCGTGAAGTACAAGGAAGGCGCGGTGGCGGGCATCCTGTCAGACGAGCAATTCGATGCGGTGATCAACGTGAATCTGCGCGGCGTATTTTTGTGTGCCCGCGCGGTGACGCCGCACATGATTGCGGGTGGGGGCGGAGTAATTCTGAACGCCTCGAGCGTGGTGGGGCTGTACGGGAATTTCGGGCAGACGAATTATGTCGCGGCCAAGGCGGGGTTGATCGGAATGACGCGGGTGTGGGCGCGCGAGCTCGGCAAGTATCAAATTCGCGTGAATGCGGTGGCGCCCGGTATCATCGAAACCGACATGGTAAAGGCCATGCCGGAAAAAATCCTACAAAGCATGCGCGAACACACGCCGCTGGGGCGGATGGGCCAACCGGAGGAAATTGCCAACGCATATGTATGGCTGGCTTCAGACGCGGCTTCGTTCGTGAGCGGCGCGGTGCTGAGCGTGGATGGCGGCGTGGTCACGGGGACTTAGCGGGTCCCGCGGAGTTGCGAGAATGGTATCAGGAGGGAATTCAGCATGAAGCCCATTTACATCGCCGCGTTTCACCAGTCCCGTTTCGGCAAGCTGATGGGAATGAGCGTGCCGACGATCATCGAGAACGCGATTCAAGGGACGTGCCGCGAAATCGGCGTGCCGGCTTCCGCGCTGGATGTGGGGAGCATCGGGGCTGCGTGCAATTTCTCGCTCAACGAGCAAGGCTTGCTGGCGGGACTGATGGCGATGACGCCGGGGCTCGAGGGTAAACCGATCGAGGCCGTCGAGAATGCCTGTGCGTCGGGCGGGCAAGCGGTGCTCTCGGTGATTCAGAAGCTGCAACTCGGGATGGGCGAGACCGGCGTTGCGCTGGGCTACGAAAAAATGCGCGATGCCGAAGGAAAGATGGATGGGAAGTTGATTGGCAAAGTGCTGGGCTACTTCTCGTTTCCGGGCGAGCGCGAAGGCAAGGTGTTCGTCTTTCCGCACCTGTTTGCCGAGGTGATGAAGGCCTACATGGAGGAACACGGCGTCACCGAGAAGGACCTGGCTGCGATTCCGGTGCAGGAGTATGCCAACGCAAAATTCAATCCATGCGCGCAGATGAACAAAGTGCAGATCACGCTGGATCAGGCGCTGAAAATCGAAGGTTTGAACCGGTATGTGGTCGAGGGCCTGCCGCTGAAGACGTACGATTGCTCGCAGATCACGGATGGATACGCGGGATTGATCCTGGCGACCGATGAAGGTTTAAAGAGGCTGGGTGTGCCGCGGGCTGAATGTATCGAGATCGCCGGCTGGGGGCAGGCGACGGATCCGATTCGCAAAGCCGGGCGGGACGTGCTGCGGCCGGCGGGCGCATACCGGGCGATGCACACGGCTTACGAGATGGCAGGCGCCCAACCGGCGGATGTGAACGTGGCCGAGGTGCACGATTGCTTCAGCGTGATGGGCGCGATCGGGACCGAGGTGATCGGCAAGGCCGAAGCGGGGCGGGGCGCTCGATACTGGGTGGAAGGCAAAGCCCGGCCGGACGGCGAATGCGGGATTAACACGTCGGGCGGGCTGATCGCGAAAGGGCATCCGATCGGAGCGACCGGGATTGCGATGATCGGCTGGTCGGCGCAGCAGCTTTTGGGGAAAGCGCCCACGGAGACGCAGGTGAGGAACCCGAAGCTGGCGGCGACGTTCAACATCGGCGGGCCGATTTGCGCGAGTGTGTGCACGGTGCTGAGACAAGCGGCGTGAAACCGCCGGCGACACTGGGCACGTCGGAGACCTGCCCCATTTAGACGCTACTTCGAATTGGCAGTGGTTTGTAGGGGAGTGCCTTCGCGCAATTCATCGGTAGCGCGGCGCACCACCCGGTCGCCCGGCTTCAGATTGCCGAGCACCTCGACCAAGTCGCTTTCAGTGACGCCCTTTTTCACGTCGATCCACTCGGCACGGCCCTCGTGGTCCCGAACCACGAAGGTGCGTTCGGTGGTCGTCACGACACTAGTTTTCGGCACGAACAAGGAAGGCCGCGAACGCCGGACCGGCCATTTAACCGTGGGATACATGCCGGGAGCCAGGGAGCCATCGCGGTTCATGACGTCGAGCTCGACGGCTTCGGTGCGCGTCTTTTGATCGAGCGCGTGCGAAAGGCGCGCGACGGTTCCGGAGAAGGTTCGCTCCGGCCAGGCAGGCACTTCGAACGACACGTTGGCGCCGTTCACGATTCCGCTGACGTCCTCTTCCGGCACGGGAACGACGAGACGGAGGCGGGAGATTTGCTGGATGACGAGGAGCACGGCATCGTCGCCCGGCCCCACCAAGGCACCGGGGTGGACGCGGCGCTCGGTGATGACGCCATCGAACGGCGCGGTGATCTTGAGGTAGCCCTGCAGGTCCTTCAAGGTGCGGACCGCGGCTTCGGCCGCCCGGCTGGCCTGCTGGCGCGAGTTCAGCAGGGCCTGCGCGGCTTCGGTCTGTTTCTGAGCGAGAATCAGCTCATTGCCGGCGATGGCCCCAGGCGTCTGCGCAGCGGTCTTGGTGCGGTCGTAAGTGCTCTGGGCGGCGGCGAGTTGAGCTTCGGCCTGGAGGCGATCGGCGTCGGCGGCCTGGACCTTCGACTCGGCCTCGGCGATCTGGGCCGCCATTTCCGGCGCGCTCAACTCGACCAGCAATTCGCCCTGCTTGACAACACTGCCCCGGTCGACCAGGACGCGGGCGACGTAGCCCGGCACTTTCGCGTGCAGCGAAACAGCGAGGTACGGCAGAAACTCGCCGGGCAGATCGACAGTGCGGGAGACCGGTTTGGAGACGACGGGTACGAGATTCGCGGTTTCGGGCCAGAGGGGTTGCGCAAGCACGAGTATGAGCAAGAATTTATTGGCCATCATAGTATCGGCTCGCGGGGTCCATCGGATCGAGCGAAGGAGAGGTTACGGACGCTCGCCCCTGGACGATGGCGTAGATCGAAGGAAGAATGGTCAGGGTAGCGAAGGTAGAGACGATCAGGCCTCCGATGACGGCGCGGCCGAGCGGCGCGGCTTGCGGGCCGCCTTCGCCGAGACCGATCGCAAGGGGAATCATGCCAAAGATCATGGCTGCGGCCGTCATTAGAATGGCCCTGAGGCGGCTTGCGGCGCCTTCGCGCACAGCGTCGAGGACCGGCCGGTTTTCGTGGCGCGAGCGCTCGGCGAAGGTGACGAGCAAGATCGAATTGGCGACAGCGATGCCGATGGCCATGATGGCGCCCATGAACGACTGGATGTTGAGAGTCGTGCCCGTGAAGCGCAGCATCAGCAGAACACCGCAGAGGACGGCGGGAACCGTCAGGACAATCGAGAGGGCGAGGCGCATCGACTGAAAATTTGCGGAGAGCAGAAGGAAGATCACGACGACGGCAAAGAGAAGGCCGGTGCGCAAGCCTGAGATGGTTTGCTCGAGCGGCGGGACCTGGCCTTTCATGACGATCTCTGCGCCGCGCGGCGGATCGCCGGCACGGGAGAGCATCTGGTTCAATTGCCGGGCCGCCTCGCCGAGAGTGATTCCGTGAATGTTGGCCGTGACGCTGACGATGTGCTGGCCGTTGAAGCGCTCGATGAGGCCAGGCATCGTGCCTAGCTTCATCTGCGCCACGTTCCGGACCTGGGTGTCGCGCGTGCCGTCGCGCATGATGGGAAGCTCGCCGATATCCTGAACGGTTTGCATGCGGTTCTGCGGCAACTGCACCTGAATCTGATACGCGTTGCCTGAATTCGGGTCGCGCCAGTAGTTGGGCTCAGTGAATCGGGAGGAAGATGTGGCGGGGACAACCGAGCGGACGACATCCGACATCGTCAGGCCGAACTGGCCGGCGCGGTCGCGATTGATATCGATGTCGAGCGTGGGATAGTTGTACTCCTGGGCGACTTCGAGATCGCGGACGAAGCTCAGCTTTGACAACTCCGCCTGGAGCTTCCGGGCATATCCGTAATCGGCAGCGAGACTGGGCCCCTGGACCGCTACCTCGATGGGTGTCGGGGATCCGAAGCTCATTACCTGGGAAACGATGTCGGCGGCTTCGAAGGAAACCTGGCAATCGGGCAACTCGCGATGGAGCGTTTCGCGGATGTGTTCGCGGAGGGCTTCGCCGCGGGGCGTATCAGGTTTCACGGCAACCTGGATGATGGCTTCCTGAGGCCCGGTGGTGAACAGATGAATCAGGTCGACCGGATAACTGGACGGCACGACACCCATGAAGTCGCTCGTGATTTCGATGTTGTCGCGCCCGGCGTCCTGCTGAATAATGGCGAGGGCGCGGAGGACGATGCGTTCGGTCTCCTCAATGCGGGTGCCGGCGGGCGCGCGCAGGCGGACGCGCAATAGGGGCGCGTTCGCATCGGGAAACAGCTCGGTGCCCATTCGGGGCAGAAGGACGTACAGAAGGCCGAGCGAGGCGACCAGATAGAGGAGAGCCAGCGGCCAGCGAAAGCGCAGCACGGCGCGGAGGTAGTTTTCGTAATACGAGCGGAGACGTCCGAACAGGCCTTCGCGTTCTTCGCCGCGGTGCGCTTCGCGCATCAGCCAAGTAGAGAAGACCGGAACGAGGCTGCTGGATAGCAGATAGGACGCAATCATCGAAAACGCAACCGCGAGCGACAACGGCACGAAGAGCTGGCGGCTCACTCCGACCATAAAGAAAGATGGAACGAAGACGGCCAGGATGCAGAACATCGACAGCAGACGGGCGAGAGCGGTGCGGCTGCACGCTTCGACGACGGCGCGCGCCCGCGAGACTCCGGGAAGCATCTGCGTGTGAATGTTCTCGATTTCGACGGTCGCTTCGTCGACCAGAACACCGACCGCCAGCGCCAGGCCGCCGAGCGTCATGATGTTGATGGTCTGGCCGGTGGCCCACAGCAGCAGCACGGCGCTGAGCAGGGCGAAGGGAATATTCAGGATGACGATGAGGGCGCTGCGCCAGTCGCGCAGGAAGATCAGAACCATCAGCCCGGTGAGGGCGGCGCCGAGCAATCCTTCCGTGATCAGGCCGCGGAGAGAGTTGGTAACGAACGGAGATTGGTCGAATTGGAGGCTGACGTTGACGTCGTCGGGAACGACCTTTTTGAAATCGGGAATTGCCGTTTTCACGGCGTTGATGACCGCGAGGGTGGAAGCATCGGCGCGCTTGGTGACCGGGATGTAGACGGTTCGCTTGCCGTTGACGTGGGCATAGGCGGTGATGATATCGGTGCCATCCTCTATGGTTCCGATGTCACGCAGGAACACCGTCGTGCCGGAAACTGGGCGAATGGGCGTGCTCAAGAGTTCCGAGAGATTGGCTCCGAGCGCGGCATTGGTCCTGGCAATGCGGTTAATCTCGCCGGTCCACATGTTGCCGGAGGGCATCACGAGCGTGGCCTTGCTCACCGCGGAGACGGCTTCTTCGGGAGAGATCTGGTATTGCTGCAGCTTGTCGGGGTTCAGCGTAACGACAATAGTTCTCTGGTTTCCGCCGAAGGGCGGCGGCGCGGAGACGCCGGGCAGCGTGGCGAACAACGGGCGCACGCGGTTCAGCGCGAAATCCTGCAACTCGCCTTGCGTATGATTGGCGCTGCTGAAGACCAACTGGCCGACCGCGACGCTACCGGCGTCGAACCGCGTGATGAAAGGCGGCACGGTTCCGGGCGGCATGAAGGCGCGAGCGCGGTTGACATAGCCGACAGTCTCGCCCATGGCTTGGCCCATGTCGGTGCCCTCATGAAAGACCAGCTTCATGAGAGCCGCCCCCTGAATGCTTTTGCTTTCGACGCGCGCGATGCCGGTAATGTACAGGAAGTGATACTCGTAGTAGTAAGTGAGATAGCCTTCCATCTGCGCGGGGTCCATGCCTCCGTAGGGCTGGGCCACATAAATGGCCGGCTCGCCGACACGCGGGAAGATATCGACGGGCATGCGCTGAACGGCGAGATACGCAAACAGCGCGATCGCAATCAACGCGACGGTGACCGTCATCGGCCGCCGGAGGGCGGCTATCACGAAACGCATGGTTTGCCTTCCCAGAAACTCACTGGCTCACCTCAGTGAGGAACGGTTGAATGTCACCGCGAGCGGCGGCGGTCTGTAGCCGCGCGCGCCAGACGTTGAGGCGGGCGAGGGCGTCGTCAATCCGGGCCTGCACCAGCAGCCGCTGCGCCTGTGCGACGTCGTCGATGGGAGCGAGACCGGATTGGTAGCGAGCAGTGGCTTGTTGCAGAGCGACGCGGGCCGATGAGACTTCGACCGGAGTGCTGGCCGCGACGCGGCGCGCGCCGGCAAGGGTGGCAATCGCGCGATCGAACTGCGCTTTCAGCTCGGTGGTGATGACTTGATACTGAGCCTGGCCGGCACGAATGTTGGCCGACTGGATCGCCTGCTGCTCGCGGATCGCGAAGCGGTCCATGACCGGGAAGGTGACGGTGAGTCCGAGGCCATAGTTTTGCGTGGTCGGCGCAAGGCTGTTGGCTCCGCCCAGACGCGAGCCGTTGGTGAGCATGCCTGTACCGCGGGCGGCGGCCAGACCTTGAACGGAAAACTGGGGGTAGTACGTGCGATCGAGCACGTTGAGTTGGGACTGGGACTGCGCGACGACCGCGTTCTGTTCGACGGCGACGGGATTGGCTGACGGTTCGAGCGGGGGCTCGGGGCGGTCGGGCGGAAGTTGATCGAGCAGCTTGCCGGGCGTGAGGTTCGGTTGGGGCGAAGAGCCGCCGACGAACTGCGAGAGGGTGGCGCGGGCGACGTCGATGGCTTGTTCGGACTGGGCTTGCTGCGTTTGCGCTAGCGCCAGTTCGGCCTGGACTCGGGATTCATCGGCTCCCGGCCGCAATTGTGCGGCGACCTGCGCGTGAATGCTTTGCAGCAGGACCTGCCAGCTCTCGACGGCGGCGCGCGCGGCTTGCGCCGTCTGCTGTGCGGCGACGACGGTCAGGAAGGC
>DASXAK010000126.1:0-11634 GCA_036406715.1 Bryobacteraceae bacterium
GGTGGGGCCGGTCTTGATGAGGTCGCCGAGCGGCTCGAAGTAATGGTAGGCATCGTTGCGATCGAGCCAGGCGCGCGCATCGGGTTTGCGGGTGAGAGTGTCTCCGTCTGCGATGGCGCCGGCGGCATCGGTCGGGCCGTCGCTGCCGTCCGTGCCGGCGCTGAACACCACCGCGTGGGGAAGGCCGGCGACGTCGAGTGCGGCGGCGAGAACGAATTCCTGGTTCCTTCCCCCGAGGCCGTCGCCTTTCAGAGTGACCGTGGTCTCGCCGCCGGAAATGAGGCAGGCCGGCGGCCGGACGGGATGACCGGATCGGGAAATCTCGCGCGCGATGGCGGCGTGCCCGCGAGCGATCTCACGCGCTTCGCCCTGGATTTCGCTGGACAGCCGCAAGGTCCGGAAACCGAGCTGTCGCGCGCGGCGTTCCGCAGCAGCAAGCGCGAGCCGGTTGCTGCCGACAAGAGTGTTCCGAACGCGAGTGAAAACCGCATCGCCGGGTTTCGGTGTTTCGTCCAGATCGCCATGCGCCCCTTTTTCGAGCCGGCTCCGCACGGCGGCCGGCACGCGTGCGCGCAGCGCGTATTTGTCCAATACCTGGAGCGCATCGGAAAACGTGCTGGCGTCTGGGGCGGCCGGGCCGGAGCCGATCACTCCGGGATCGTCGCCGATGACATCGGAGAGCAGCAGCGCTTCAACACGCGCCGGCGCGGCAAGGTGGGCAAGTTGGCCGCCCTTGAGGCGCGAGATGTGCTTGCGCACGGTGTTGATCTCGTGGATATCGGCGCCGCAGGCCAGCAGCAGGCGGGTAACTTCTTGTTTCTCGTTCAGCGTCACGGGCTCGGCCGGCAGGGGCATCAGAGCGGAAGCGCCGCCCGAAATCAGGCAGACTACCAGGTCGCGGCGGCCGGCGGCCTTGGCGATTTCGGCGATGCGCTCGGCACCTTCCACGCCGCGCTGATCCGGAACCGGATGGCCGCTCTCGTGGAGTTCGATGCCGCGCAGCTTCGATCCGCCGGTATCTTTGACATTGACGAAGCCGGCGGTGATACGGCGGCCGATCACTCGCTCCGCGGCTTCGGACATCGACACGCCCGCCTTCCCGGCGCCGACCACATAGACGTTGTCAAACCGCGAGAAATCGATGCGCCTCAAATGACGCTTGACGGCGGCGGCAGGATCGGCGGCGGCGAGGGCGGCCCGGAAGATCGAAACGGCGGCGCGCCTCAAAGCGGCCGTGGTCACCGCGCGGCTCATCGGAGAAAGGGATGACTCAGGATGTCGTCAACCGCTTCGGCCGAGTTGTCGCTTCGGATGACGATGTGGATGTCGGCAAGAGCGTAACAAGGTCGCCGCGATTCGTACAACGAGGCAAACCGCTCCGGATCGCGAGCCAGCGGGCGATGCGAGGCTTGCGCGACGCGGCGCTCCACGACCTCGAAAGGACAGTCCAGCCAAACCGTCAGGCCGCGGTCTTCGAGAAGGCGGCGATTCTCCGGCTGGACGAAGACGCCGCCGCCGAGCGCCAGCACCGCCGGCCGGCCGTGCTCGATCCAATGAACATGCTGGCGAACGATTTCGGTTTCAATGCGACGAAACTCGGGCTCGCCGCGCTTCTCGAAGATCTCGGCGATCGACATCTTTTCGGCAGCCTCGATTTCGTCGTCGGTATCAAAGAAACTCCAGCCCAGACGATGAGCGAGCTGCCGGCCGATGGTCGATTTACCCGACCCCATGAACCCAACCACATAAATACCCGGCGTGCCCTTCAGCTTGATATTCATGCGGTTTCATTGATCGCCGCCATCCTCGATTCGACAAACGCCGGAAACAGGCGCATGGCGAGGATGAACAGCCACCCGGTACGCGGCGTGACTACGGTGCGGGCGTCCCGCTCAACGCCGCGGCGAATGGCGGCCGCGCATTTCTCCGCTGTGATCGCAAACCGGCGGCCGCTCAAGATAGCGTCGGGCGCGGGACCGCCACGGGCGTGCTGCTGGAACGAGGTGCGGACGTAACCGGGACAGACAATTAGAGTGTGA
This sequence comes from Bryobacteraceae bacterium, assembly GCA_036406715.1. Classification (GTDB taxonomy): domain Bacteria; phylum Acidobacteriota; class Terriglobia; order Bryobacterales; family Bryobacteraceae; genus PSRJ01. The sequence goes on from DASXAK010000126.1 coordinate 2,040, forward strand.
ATGCCGTCGCGCTTCAATTCCATGCGCAGCCCTTCGGTGAAAGCGCCAACCGCGAACTTCGATGCGCTATAGAGCGTCAGCCAGGGCAGCGATACTTTGCCCCCGATCGATCCCACGTTCACGATCATGCCGGTGCGGCGTGCGCGCATGTGAGGAACCACCAGCTGCGTCATTTCGAGGAGCGCGAAAAAATTCAACTCCATGAGGCGGCGGACTTCGTCGAGCGGCGCGCTCCACGAGGGCATGTACATGCCGGCGCCGGCGTTGTTGATCAGGATGTCGATCGGGCCGAAGCGCTCGATTGTGCGGGTAACAACGGCGCGGCGCGTTTCGGGGCTGGTGATATCGCCCGGGGTGATGAGCGCGCCGGTATCCGCGGCCGCGGCGCGCAAGCCGCTTTCCGAGCGCGCGGTCAGCGAGAGCCGCGCGCCGGCGCGCGCGAACTCGGCGGCGCAGGCGGCGCCGATCCCCTCGGAGGCGCCGGTGATGAGCGTTACTTTGCCTGAAATTTGCATGAACACACCGGCGATAAGATCGCCGGCGTAACGTATCAATTCGGCATAATATTAGCATGTCGTCGGGGATGATCCCATTGTTTCCGCTGCAGGTCGTGGTGTTTCCGCGGAAACTGCTTCCGCTGCACATTTTCGAGGAACGCTACAAAGAAATGGTGGGAAATGCGATTCGCGACAGCTCCGAATTCGGCATCGTGCTGGCGCGCGAAGATGGAATTGTCAACGCGGGATGCACGGTGGTGGTGGAAAAAGTGAAACAAATGTATCCGGACGGCCGGATGGATATCCTTACGCGCGGGCGGCGGCGCTTCGAGATCGAATCGCTGAATGAAGATAAAGACTACTTGCAGGCGCAGGTTCACTTCTTCGACGACGACGATTTCTCGCCAACTCCGGAAGAGCTTCGCGAAAAACTGGTCGCGCACTACCAGGCTCTCAGCCGCCTGGGCGTGCTGCACGAGCCGGAGGAGCCGGACTTGAAAGACCCGCAACTGAGTTTTCAACTCGCACACGCGGTCCCGGACCTGAACTTCCTGAGCGTCCTGCTGCGCCAGCGGTCCGAAGCCGGCCGGCTGACGGAATTGAACGACTACCTGTCGCAATACATTCCCCGCCAGCAAGCGATCGAGCGCGTCAAAGCGCTGGCGCCGACCAACGGGCACGGCGGAAAGCCCGCTGGAATTTAACCGCCACCCTCGCGACGAATAATGCGACTGCACCTGATCATAGATGCGGACGATACGCTCTGGGAGAACAACATCTACTTTGAACGCGCTTTCGATGAGTTTGTCGATTTTCTCGGGCACTCGTCGATGACGCCGCGCGAGATTCGCGATGTTCTCGACGAGATCGAGGCCGTGAACGCGAAAATTCACGGCTACGGCTCGCTGAATTTCGCCCGCAACCTGCGACAGTGCTATCAGCACCTGGCCGAGCGCGAGGTGCGGGAAGACGATTTGCGGATGGTCATGGGGTTTGCCGAGCGGATCCTCGATTGCCCGATGGAAGTCATCGAAGGCGTGCCGGAAACCCTCGAGTACCTCGCGTTACGGCACGATATGACGCTGTTCACCAAAGGCCACCCCGAAGAACAGAAACTCAAGGTCGACCGTTCCGGCCTCGGGGTATTCTTTCACCACACCGCGATTGTGCGCGAGAAAGATACCGCGGCCTACCGCAACCTGGTGGAGGAGCGGCGGCTCGATCCCGACCACAGCTGGATGATCGGCAACAGCCCGAAATCGGATGTGAATCCGGCGCTGGAGGCGGGGCTGAATGCGGTGTTTGTGCCGCACGCACACACCTGGGTCCTGGAAAAAGAAGAAATCCGGCCGGGACAGGGGCGGCTGCTCGTGGTCGAGCGGTTCGGGGATCTCCGGGAGCACTTTTAACACGATAGTTTCGCATCGCCCGCGTCACTTCTGCATCTGTACTACTAGATGCGGAAAGCGGGAGTTATCGTCGCAGCGTTTCTGATCGTCACCTCGGGACTTGCGACGGCCGCGGAATTGACTCCACGAGCGCTCGATGCATGGGATCGGTACGTTCGACAAGCAGATGAACAAGTTAAAGCGCGAGTGGACGTCGGCCATCCGTTTCTGTCGTCGGACGAAATTCCCGCCCGGAGAGCACGCCTGCAGGCAGGGGAAATTGTGGCATTGCCGGGCGACGGCGCCGGCGCGCACAGCGTCCCCGACGGGCTGATTCACGACTGGTTCGGGGAAATGTTCATCCCCAATGCCAAGCTCGAAGACGTGCTCGCGGTTGTGCACGATTACGATCACTACAAGGAGTATTACCGCCCCACGGTTGCCGATTCGAAAACTTTGGTAAGGACTCAGAGCGCGCAGAAATTTTCGATGTTGTGGCGGCGCAAAGTTCTCTTCGTGGATGCAGCGTTACAAGGCCAATATGAATCTCGCGATTTCGCGGTCGATGAACGGCGCCAGTACAGTATCGCGGCATCGACGCGGGTGCAGGAGGTCGAAAATTACGGAGAGCAGGCCGAACACCTGCTTCCGCCCGATCAGGGCAACGGATTCCTGTGGAGGGTTCACAGCATCGCGCGGTACCAGGAGCGGGACGGAGGCGTTTACGTCGAGTTGGAAGCGATCGGGCTGACGCGAAACATCCCGTTGTCGCTCCGGTGGCTCGTGAAGCCGCTGGTGGCGCGCCTCGCCCGGGACTCGGTAACTACGTCCCTGCAGCAAACGCGTGAGGCCGTGATGCTTCGGCCGGAAGTGGCGTCACGGCTGCGCGGTGTCGGTGGTTCCACGCCGATGGGGGATCAGGTGATGGCGCAGCAGCAGATTGTGAAAATCAGGCCAGAATTCCGGCAGGAGCGCGCCGAAACCGATGCCGGCTACGTTCATTCCGTAGCGGGACGCAATGGCGCCCAGCCTGCGATCCCGAGGCGGATAGTAGAGGTTGGAAAGCCCGGTGCTTAACGCAGTGCCCGCCAGGTTCGCCCAATTCACGGTACGCCGGCCCGCATCGGTATGGGTCACCAGGGCACTGCTGATCGCGTAGCCGGTGCGCTTCCAGGTTCCTCCATATTCGCCGCCCTGCCGGACGTAGCGCGTATCCTCGTGTAATAGGGACGCCATCAGGAAATCCTGGAAGAAGTTCTGCGACGCGATATCCGCGAGTCCCGCGCCAAACCGCTCGGCCAGCGAACGGCCGCCCACTCCATACTCGGGCTCTGAATTCGTGACCTCCGAGAGGCTGGCACTGAACGCCCCAGCGAGAGGTGTAAGAGGATCAAACGTTTCGTCCAAAAAGAAATGCCACTTCTCGGTCACGCTGGGCGGCGGGTGCGGTTGTGCGAATGCACAGCTTATAGACAGGAGAAGAACCACCAGCCGGACCGCCATATCCACGCGCTGTTGGGCAATCCCGCTGCCGATGTAAGCTTCTCAACCATGCGGCGGTCATTCGGCGAGCACATTGTCGATCAGGCGGGTCTCCCCGAACCAAACCGCGGCTGCGATCCGCACGGGCAGGACGATTTCTTCGATGGGCGTCATGCTTCGCGCATCGACGATTTCGAGGTACTCGACGCGTGCCAGGGGCTCGGCCGTGAGAATCCGCCCGGCCGCCTCACGGACTTCGGCGGCGCAGCGCTGGCCTTCGCCGATAGACCGCCGCGCCTGCTCCAGCGCACAGTAAACCACGGGTGCGGCGGCGCGTTGTTCAGGAGTCAGCCGTGAATTGCGAGAGCTGATCGCTAGCCCGTCGGGCTCGCGGACGGTCGGCACCGGGACGATGGCAATCGGGAAATTCAGGTCGGTCACCATCCGCTGAATGACGGCCAGTTGCTGCGCGTCTTTCTCCCCGAAATAGGCACGGTCGGGCGCAACGATGTGGAACAGCTTGGCCACTACCGTCGCGACGCCGCGAAAATGGCCGGGCCGGAACCGGCCGCAGAGATGCCCGGAAACGCCGGCGACTTCGACGGTCGTGCCGCCAGACTCGGGATACATCTCCCGGGCCGACGGCGCGAACACGAGGTCAACCCCGCGGGCCCCGCAGAACTCGAGATCGGCATTCAGGTTGATACGGTAGGCGTCGTAATCTTCGCGGCGGTCAAACTGAGTGGGATTGACGAAGATGCTCACCACCACGAACCCGGAATCACGGCGGGCCCGATCCATCAGCGCGCCATGGCCGGCGTGGAGAGCGCCCATGGTGGGGACAAGCAAGATCGGCTGATTCGCCCGGCGCGCCGCGGCGACGTGCTGCCGGACCTCGGAGATCGACGGCACACTCGTCATTGCGCCTTGTCGCGGACGGCGCTGACCGAGTGTTCGGCGGCGGGGAAACGGCCCTCCTGGACATCGGCAATGTACTGCTTCGCAGCCGCCGCCATTTCGTCAGCCAGATGGGCGTATCGCTTCACGAAGCTGGGCTGGAACTCGTCGAACAGGCCGAAGGCGTCATAGCTGACGAGCACCTGTCCGTCGCAGTACGGGCCGGCGCCGATGCCAATGGTGGGAATCTTCAGCTCGTCGGTGATCGAGGCAGCCACTTCGGAAGGGACGCACTCCAGCACCATCGCAAAAGCGCCCGCCTGTTCCAGCATGCGTGCATCGCGAAACAACCGCTCGGCCTCTTGTTCGGTCTTGCCGACAACGCGATAACCGCCCAGCCGGTGCTCCGATTGCGGCGTCAGCCCGATGTGGCCCATCACCGCGATTCCAATTTCGCTGAGGCGATGAACGCGGTCAGCCACCGCTTCCCCGCCCTCGAGTTTGACCGCCGCGGCGCCGCCCTCCTGGATGAGACGCCCGGCATTGGCGACCGCTTGCTGCATGCTCACCTGATAAGTGAGGAACGGAAGGTCCGCCACAACCAGGGCGCGGGAGGCTCCGTTGGCCACGGCCCGCGTGTGATGGATCATGGCGTCCAGAGTCACCGGGATCGTGCCTGTCGAGCCCATAATCACGGTCCCCAGCGAGTCGCCGACCAGCAGGATATCGACGCCGGCGCGATCCAGAATCCGGGCCATGGTCGCGTCGTAGGCCGTGAGGGTAGTAATCTTTTCGCGGCGTTTCTTCTTGCGGATCAAATCGGGGATCCGGACCCGGTGTGAGGGTTGGGACACTGGCGTTACTTCTATGTTAGCCCGCGATGTGGCAGGCCCCCGCCGGCCCAGCTTGGCTACATCCGGAGCAGCCGGATGCTGGCATTGGAGGTGTTGAGGTCGAGCAGCGGTCCGCCCGTGCCGATCTCGCCTTCCAGGCGGCTCTTTCGGAATTCGCCCTCCGTGCGGACCTGGAAATCCGACGTCACCGAAGCGTTACTGGTCCGCGCCATCACGCGCGCATTCACTTCGGACGGCAGATGCAGCGTGATCGGGCCGTTGCTGCTGCTGACGCGCACCTCATTGGAGAATTTCGGCGGCAGTCTCAGGTCCACGCCCCCGTTCGAAGTGTCAAGCCGGACCGAACCGTTCGCGGCGCCCGCCGCCAGCGTGGCCGTGACCGAGCCGTTGGAAGTGCGGGCCTGAAGCGGGCCTTTCAGATTATCAACGTGAATGCGCCCGTTGCTGGTCCGGACCATCGCTTCGCCGTTCACGTCCGTCAGTTCGACCATGCCATTGGAAGTCTGGGCGTCCAGACCGCCCTCCAGTGCTTGCACGCGGATGGCGCCGTTGGAGGTGCGGAATCGCGCCGGGCCGGAACCGTCCACGACGCGAATCTGGCCATTGGAAGTCTGGATCACCTCGAGAACGGCACGGCGCGGGACCTTAATCGAAAACCGGGCGCCCCAACCACGGCGGAACTCGGTAGGCCGCACCGCCCGGATGGAGACCGCATCGGGGCTGTTGGTGATCTCGATCTTGAGCGTATCGAGGGCATCTTGACGGGGCCCCGTCTTAGTGCCGCTGATGTCCACCGTTTCCTGATCCCAGCCGGAGACTTCCACTGTCCCGTTGAAGGTCTCGACCGAGAGACGTCCCGCTGGCTTGAGCGGGTAGCTGTAATGAAAATCCTTGGTATATCGGTCAAATACGCCGAAATCGTCGATATAGCAGCCGGGCACGCTGACGAGGCCGGCCAGGAACACAGGTAGTCCAAACCACGCACGCATAACAGTCCTCGCTACCGGCTATACGCACGCGGCGCTGCTTTTGTTCCGGGCAAAAAAAGGCTTTCGCAAGGGTGCCGATTCCGAGTACAATCGCCCCGTATGGCGACCGCAGTATCCGGTTCCGATTCCGTTTCGGCCCCGATGGGCGAGTTTTCTCGCATCATGGGGGTGTTTTTCGAGCCCAAGAAGGCTTTCACCGATATCGCGCAACGGCCGCGGTGGCTCGTGCCGATGCTGATTTCGATTGTCTCCGGGCTCCTGTTGATTTACCTGTTTACTACGCACGTCGGCTGGGAACCGATGCTGCGACGCGCTTTCGATACGAATGCGCGCGTGCAGCAGCTCACGCCGGAGCAGCGCCAGAATGCCTTCAACCTGCAGCTTCGTATCGTCCCGGTCATCTCCTACGTGGCCGCGGTGCTGGGGCCGGCGCTGATGTATCTCATCGGCGGCGGCATCATTCTGGGAATCGTCAAAGCGCTGCTGGGCGTGCCGATGCGCTTCGCGCAGGTGTTTGCGGTGATGGCTTATTCGTCGCTGCCCCGCATCGTTTACGTGGCGCTGTCGATCGCGGTGATGTTCCTGAAGAACCCGGAGGACTTCGATATTCAGAACTCGTTCGCGTCCAACCCCGGCGCCTTCATGGACCCGGTGAATTCGTCGCGGTTCCTCTACACACTGGCCAGTGCGCTGGATGTTTTCACCATCTGGGTGTTGCTGCTGATCGCGACCGGGTTAAAGGCGGCGGGCGGCAAGCGGATTTCTTTCGGCGGCGCGCTGTTCGCGGCGGCTCTGCCCTGGATGGTGTACGTGCTGATCCGCGGCGGCTTGGCGGCAGCCGGCCTGGGCGGATAAACCCTCACGCCTTACGCGCCACGATCGCGGCCGACGGCCGGGTATGGCCCGGGCGCACGGCCTCAGAGTAATACAGGATCTTCCAGCCTTCGAATTCGCGGCGCAGTTCGCCCGGTTCCAGCACGAAGCGGTGCGGTTGTTCATCGCGCAGGTGGATCTCGGCGGCAACCACGCCGCCCGGCCGCACGCCCTCGCGAATCGGCGCGAACAAGCCTCGCTGGAGGTAGAAGAAGTCGCAGATCAAGTCGTAGCCGGCCGGCTCGATGGTAAATGCGCCGGCTTCGAGATCGGCCACGCGCGCGTCGACGGAGACCCCGGCCGCAGCCGCGCGTTCGCGCACAATCCGCACCGCGGAGGCGGAGGAATCGACCGCTACCACTTGCCAACCGAGCTGTGCGAGATATAGGGCATTGCGGCCGGCCCCACAGGCCAGGTCGAGGGCGCGGCCGGGCGGCATGAGGTCCGCCACCTCGATCAACAGCGGTGACGGGGCGGATTCCAGGCTTTCGGCTTGCGCATAATGCTGCTCCCAGTCGCGCGGCACGGTACTATGTTCGCAGATGCGCGTTGTAGTGCTGGTGGGTTTGCCGGGTTCGGGGAAATCCAGTTATCTGGAGCAGATTGGGGCCGGCGCGCTGTCGTCGGATGCCATCCGCCGGCTGCTGGCCGACGATGAAACGGACCAGACCATCCATGACCGCGTGTTCCAGACCATGCGCTATCTGTTGCGTCACCGGCTGGCGCTGGGGCGCCCGGTGACCTACATCGACGCCACCAATCTGACGCCGGAGGAACGGCAGCCGTATATCGGAATCGGGCGTTCGTACGGTTGCGAGCTGGAAGCTATATACTTCGATGTGCCGCTGGCGGTCTGCCGCGAGCGCAACGCGCGCCGCCGGCGCGTGGTGCCGGACGACGCGCTGGCGAAGATGGCGGCGAAGCTGGTGCCGCCGTCGGCGGGCGAGGGCTTCGACCGCATCACGGTGCTCTGCGAAACCGGAGCAGCGGCCGTGCGTACTTGAAGAGAGAGGGTGAGCCATGATTCGTTCCGGTGTGGATACGGTCCGGCAGCAAAAGACGATCCTGGGGCATCCGGCAGGGTTGTTCGTCCTGTTCTTCACCGAGATGTGGGAACGGGTCTCGTACTACGGGATGCGGGCTTTGCTGGTGCTGTACATGGTGGATTACCTGATCCCGCGCGGACACTCCGGCGCCAGCAACGTTTTGGGATTCATGAGCCTTCAGCACGGCCTCGAATCGGTATTCGGCCCGCTGGCCGTGCAGCCGCTCTCTTCGCAGATCTACGGCCTCTATACTGCATTCGTCTACTTCACGCCGTTCTTCGGGGGCATGCTGGCGGACCGCGTGCTCGGGCAGCGCAAATGCGTGGTGCTCGGCGGGGTGCTGATGGCGATCGGCCAGTTCCTGCTGTCGGCGGAATCGATGTTTCTCCCGGGCCTTCTGGTCCTGATTCTGGGGAACGGCTGCTTCAAGCCGAATCTGGCGACGCAGGTGGGAAGCCTCTATCCGCAAGGCGACCCGCGCCGCGATCGCGCCTACACGATCTATTACATGGGCGTCAACCTGGGCGCGTTCATCGCGCCGCTGGTGTGCGGGACACTGGGGCAGGTCTACGGATGGAAATACGGGTTCGAATCGGCCGGGGTCGGCATGATTTTCGGAATCATCTTCTACCTCTGGGGCCAGCGATTCCTCGCGAAGGACGAACTGACGCGGGCGCGCGAAGCGCAGGCGCAACATGAGCCCCTCACCAGCAAGGAGTGGAAGGCGATCGGCGGGCTGGTAGTGATGATGGTCCTGAACATCGTTTTCTGGGCCGTCTACGAGCAGCAGGGCAACACGATTCAACTGTTCGCCGACCGAAACACCGACTGGCACATCTTCGGGTTCGAGATGCCGTCGACCTGGTTCCAGGCGGTAAATCCATTTTTCATCTTCACGCTGACGCCGCTTTTGAATATGTTCTGGACCCGGCAGGCGCTCCGCGGCACCGAGCCTTCCAGCGTGACCAAGATGGCGATGGGCTGTACGATGCTGGGCCTATCGTTCCTGCCGCTCATCTTCATCACCGCCGGAATGCGGCCCGACGAGCGCATCAACTTCCTGTGGCTGGTGGGTTGCACGTCGGTCTACACGCTCGGCGAGATCTATCTCAGCCCGATCGGCCAGAGCCTGGTGACGAAGGTGGCCCCGGCGCGCCTGGTCAGCATGCTGATGGGGATGTGGTTCTTCTCGAATTTCTTTGGCAATTACCTGACCGGCTACCTGGGCACGTTCTACGAAAAGATATCGAAGGAAGCCTTCTTCTCGATGATTGCGGTTTTAGCCGTGGCGGCGGGCTTCGCGATTTTCGCGCTACAGAAGCCGCTGAAGAGGGCGGTGGGGCACAACACGTAACGGCCGGGATCCCGGCCGCCGTCTGAAACAGCTGCCGCCGAATCAATCACTTCCAGCCGGCGAGTGGCCGGACTCCGGCCATTTTCAGTGGTGGGCTATAATTCGTAGGAGTCCGGCCCACCGATGCGGATGTGGCGAAATTGGCAGACGCGCTGGATTTAGGTTCCAGTTCCCGCGAGGGAGTGTAGGTTCAAGTCCTATCATCCGCACCAACC
>DASXAK010000127.1:0-48045 GCA_036406715.1 Bryobacteraceae bacterium
TTTACCTGTTTGGGGCGAAATTTGCTTGTGCAGCGGCTATCTAATATTGTTGGTTTTCAAATTGCGTAGGGGCAATACGTAAAACAACTGACGAGGTCCGGATCTACTTCATGGAGGATAGCGACCGAACTAACGGAGTTCGTAGAGGGGCGGCCGATTTGGTTGGCGCGATCAATGGCAGCGCTTGGCAGCCGCCCCCCTGCCGTTTCACCTTGCGCTTGGCCTCCTGACTAAGCCACGACGGGCTAAAGAATGAGGCTCATTCCCGAGCACCCAAAGCATACGCCAAAAGATAGCGGGTTGAAATACGCTGTTTGTCTGACCTAACTGCGCCCGATCGGAGTGCAAGTGTCCTGTTTCAGCCATCCGATGAACGACTAGCGCCTCCCGATTCCGTCGAAACGGCGGCGCTATAATCGCAATCAGCAGGGCAGGGGAGAGCAGCGGGTGCGTCACTTCACCATCGAACTGGAAGAGCTGAATCAGAAACTGCTGCAGATGGGCGGCATGGTGGAGTCCGCCATCCACCGCAGCATGCGCGCGCTCATCGAGCAGGATCGCGCCTTGGCGGAAGAGGTCATCCGCGACGAGCCGAAGATCAATCGCATGGAGATGGAAATCGACGGCGCCGTAACCCGCCTCCTGGCCCTTCGCCAGCCGGTCGCCCGCGATCTCCGGCTGCTCACCGCGGCGCTGAAGATCAATACCGACCTCGAACGCATCGGCGATCTCGCCAACCACATCGCCCAACGGTCGATCTCGCTCATGCACCATGCGCTGGTTAAGCCGGCGCCGGAGATTCCGCGGATGGCGACGATGGTCCAGTCGATGCTCTTAAAGTGCCTGGACGCATTCGTCAATTTCGACGCCGAGATGGCGCACACAGTCCTGCTTGCCGACGCCGAAGTGAACAGTTTGCGCGATTCGGTTTACAACGAACTGCTCGACACCATGCAGCGCGATCCCACTCTGCTTACCGCCTCCATCGACATGATTTTCATTGCCCGGAACCTCGAGCGCATCGGCGATCACGCCACTAATATCGCCGAAGATGTCATTTTCTGGGTGAAAGGGATCGACGTCCGGCACCACAACCAACAAACCGAAAACGCGTAGCGCCCAGCTCGGCTCACGCGTTCGGGTGGACAAGGTAAACCAGCGCGAAACAGATCCAGGCAATCACGGCCGCGGCCGGAATGGTCAGCACCCACGCCCACACGATGTTGGCGGCGATGCCCCACCGCACGGCCTTGAGCCGGTGAATGCTGCCGACGCCCGCGATGGCGCCGGCGATGGCATGTGTGGTCGACACCGGCAGACCCAGGTGCGTCGCGAAAAGGACGGCTCCGGCCGCGCCCGTCTCCGCGCAGAATCCGCTGCGCGGCTTCAACCGCGTCAATCGCCCGCCCATGGTGTGGACGATCCGCCAGCCGCCGCTCAAGGTGCCGAGCGCGATCGCGGCGTACGCCGCCAGAATGACCCACGTCTGCACCTGAAACGTCTGCTGGAATCCCGATGCCACCAGCAAACTCGTGATAATTCCCATCGTCTTCTGCGCATCGTTGCTGCCATGCGAGAGGCTGAATGCGGCCGCCGACACCAACTGGAGCTTCCGAAAATAGAAATCCATGCGCGCCGGACTGGACCGGCGAAACAGCCAGTGCACCACCACCATCATGGCGTAGGCGACCACCAGCCCGATCAGCGGAGCGAGAAAGATGAAGGTAACGGTCAGACCCCAGGCTCCGGCGGTCAACGCCTGAAAACTGGCCCTGAACCCGTGCGTCAGGCCCGCGCGCGCCAGGGCCGCGCCTGCATATCCGCCGATCAAAGCATGCGAAGAACTGGTAGGCAGAGCCAGCCACCAGGTCAGCAAATCCCAGATGATCGCGCCAGCCACCCCGGCCAGAACCACGTACGGCGTGACCAAATTGATATCGACGAACCCTCTGCCGATCGTGCTCGCGACTCCCGTACCAAATGTGAACGCGGCTACGAAATTGAAGAAAGCCGCCCACACCACGGCTTGAAAAGGGGTTAAGACGCGCGTCGCGACGATGGTGGCGATTGAATTGGCCGCGTCATGAAACCCGTTGATATAGTCGAACAGCAGTGCGACGCTGATGATCAGAACCGCAAGCGTGAAGGTCGACATCGCCTAGCTGTTTTTCACCACGACCCCTTGCAGCACATCGGCGACGTCTTCGCAGCAATCCAGAGTGGCTTCGATGAAGTCGTAAATCTCCTTGAGCTTGATGAGCGTGATCGGATCTTTTTCCTTGTCGAATAGTTCCGCCACCGCACTTCGCCCGATCAGGTCGCCTTCGTTCTCCAGTCGATTGATCTCGATGCATTGGTCCATGACCGACCCGCCGTTCGCCAGCGCCGTAAACGACGCCTTCAGAGCCTTGGCGCAGGCGGCGATCAGCTCCGCAAGCGTGACCATGTTCGCCGGAATCGCCTTGATGTGATACGAGACAAGCCGGTGCGCAGTGTCTTCAATGCCGTCCAGCACGTTGTCGAGCGCCGACGAGAGATTGTGAATGTCTTCCGGATCGATAGGTGTGATGAACGTCTGGTTGAGGCGCGTGAAAATTTCGTGGATGATCTCGTCGCCCTTGTTTTCGAGGACATGAATCTCCGTAGCCAGCGTGGCCATGCGCGCGTTGCCGGCGCGCACGCCGTCGAGCAGAAGGCGGGCGGCTTCCGAGATGATCTCAACCTGTTTCAGAAACAGGCCATAGAATTTCTCGTCGCGGGGCAGCAGTCTCATAAATCAAGGCTCACGGGACCATATATGGTATTCGGCGATAGGCCGCATCGTCAATGGCCGGCAGCGAGATATTCAGACCTAAATAATGGTAATCTTGGAGTCGCTGGCTTCAGCAACCGTTACTTGCCCACCAGGTGCGGGACGTCCTTCTCGTTCTCGCAGACCCAGTCGAGCAGGTCGGTGTCGGCGACGAATTCCCACGGAATCGTCACTGTCCAAGGTCTCGTATACGTCTTCGCGTCGTCGATGGTCAGTTCGACCTGCATGTGCCCGAAATCGGGGCGGCGAAAGCGCTCGATGACGTGGAGCGCGTCGCTATGCGGGTGCCCGCTATCGTCCAGCCACGTCTTTTCGTTGATCCCGACCGTGTTGACGACCAGCGTGTCGCCCTCCCATTGCCCCACCGAGTAGCCGAACCAGGCCGGGTCGCGCTGCTCGGGAAGCGGCCGCCCGTCGGTGAAGATCTGCCTCCACGAATGGAAGCTCTCATACAGCATCGCGAGCAGGCCCTGCGTGTGCACGATCTTCTTCGGATTGAAGTGCGCGTCGAAATCGGTGACGCTATGCGGAAGACAATTGCTGCTTGGGCGGTCTTTCCCGAAATTCTCCTTGCGTTCTTTGTATAAAGCCGCTGCCCAGGGGCGCATCGGAATCTCGACGCCATCGGCGCCCAGGTTGTCTAGGTACTTGTCGCTCGGCGCTTCCCAGACTCCCGAAAAATCCGGTTTGCCGTTGGCCATGCGAGGCGCCGGCGCTGAGAGATTCGGCTTGCCGTCTTTGGTTCGCGGAATGCCGGGCGTGGGATAGTGCACCCACTGCGCCGCCAGCGGCGCCGCCATCAACAGCAAAACAGCCCGGAACATCGCGTCAAGTATATATCAAGGGAATGGCTCGGAGAGCCGTGATATATCTAGCAGGATGCAGAAAAACCCGCTTCAAGCCGCGGAGGAACGCCGATCAACGCCGATTAGCTCCATATTGCAATCTGTGTTCATCGGCGTTCATCGGCGGCTATTGCTGTTGCTCTTGGCGGGAACTGCGCTCGCGTCCGCCGCCGGCCGATGCGACGACGCCCGCGATCTGCGGCTCACCAACGGCAAGATCATGACGATGGATGCGCGCAACTCGACGGTTTCGTCGGTGACCATCCAGGATGGGCGCTTCGTTGCCGATGGCCAGAAACTCGATCCCTGCACGAAGGTCATCAATCTGCGCGGACGCACCGCCGTGCCGGGCTTGATCGACAACCACAACCATATTGTGTTGCTCGGCATCCGCCCGGGTTATGACACACGGCTGGAAACCGCGGCTTCGATCGCGGACGTGCAGCGGCTCTTTCGGGAACGCGCCAGGACCGTTCCGGCCGGGGGTTTTCTCACGGCCATGGGCGGCTGGAACGCGGCGCAGTTTGCCGAGAAGCGCCTGCCGACGCTCTCGGAACTGGACGCCGCTTCTTCCGATCATCCGATCCTGGCGTTCCAGGCGTTCACAGGGCCCGCCGCCACCAACACGCCTGGCAAAGCCTTCTTCACGGGAAAAGGGATCGCCGTCAGCGATACCGGCGCCATCGCGGCCAATGCGCCCTCGATGGCGGCGTTGAACGCTTTGCGCGCCGCGCAGACATTGGATGACAAGAAGCGCGGAACCACCGACGCGATGAACTACTCGGCGAGCGTGGGTGTCACCACCGACGTCGACATGGGCGCGTTCGTGATTCCCGGCACGCCGGATACACAGGATGCCTTCGCCTTCGACACGCTCGCCAGCTCCGACCCGTTTCACATGTACGACGCGGCCCTGGCGCTGCATCGCGAGCGCAAGATACCGGTGCGCGTGCGGCTGTTCCTGCTCAGCATGGACACCGGGGCCGGTGTGCCGCTGTTGAAGCAGCGGCTGCTCAACGCGTTCGACGATTTTGGCGACGACATGATGCGCGTATCTGGCATCGGCGAATTCGCCACGCAGTGGCCGCTGTTCGGGCAGGTGACGCCGCCGCCGAACTACCAGGCGGCTTTGGAACTCATCGCCGCGCACGGTTGGGCGTTTCAGCAACACAGCCTTTCCCCCGCCGAAGATCAGCTTACGGCCAGCACCTTTGAAACCGTGAATAAGACGACGCCCATTGCCGGGCTGCGCTGGTCCATTGCGCACGCGCCGCGCATCGACCAGGCGACATTGAACCGCTTCAAAGCGCTCGGCGCCGGGATCGCGATTCATCCGTTTGAATACTTAGCCGGCGCACCCGGCTCCGGGCCGCCCGTGCGGATGATCCTCGATAGCGGTATTCACGCGGGAGCGGGCTCCGATTCGGCCCAGATTTCGACGCTCGATCCGTGGCTGATGATCTATTACATGGTCACCGGCAAGAACGCCGCCGGGGCCCTCATCAACGATAAGCAGCAGATCACCCGGATGGAAGCGCTCCGGCTGTACACCGCCCAGAACGGCTGGTTCCTCCGCGAAGAGGACCGGCTGGGGTCGATCGAGCCCGGCAAGTTCGGCGATCTCGTCGTACTCAGCGACGACTACTTCGACCTCAAAAAGGTGCCGGATGAGGAGATTAAGCGCTTGAAATCGGTACTAACCGTGGTGGGCGGCCGCGTCGTTTACGACCAGATGCGGTAATCTCAACTTTCCGGGAACAAGACGGCGCTCCGGGACGTATTGCCTGTCAAAAGGAGCTGAGATGAAGGGCGGATGGATCCTCCCGCTGGCAGCATTGTGTAGCGGGTGCATCGTGCGGCATGCCGGGCCGACCCAGCATGATTTCCAGGCGATTGATCGCGACAATGCCGAGATGGTGAGCGTCCGGCTGAAAATGGGGGCGGGGAAATTACGGATCGACACCGGAACCGATAAGCTTGTCGCGGCGGACTTCACCTATAATGTCTCGTCCTGGAGGCCCGAGGTGCGGTACACCAAGAGCGCCGATCGCGGAACGCTGACGATCGAGCAGCCGCCAAACCAGGGTATTCGCATGGCGGGCACCGAATACGAGTGGGACTTGCGGATGAATCGCGAAGTTCCGCTGGATCTCGATCTCCAGTTCGGCGCCGGCGAAGCGCACCTCGATGTCGGCGGCCTGATACTGCGCAGCGTATCGGTCGAGATGGGGGTCGGGCAATTGGATCTGGATCTGCGCGGCAATCCCAAAAAGAGCTACGACGTTCGGGTGCAAGGCGGCGTGGGGGAGGCGGTGGTGCATTTGCCTTCCGATGTAGGCGTTGAAGCCGAAGCCCAGGGCGGTCTTGGCTCGATCGAAGCGTCGGGTTTCCGGCATGACGGAAACCGGTATTACAACAGCGCCTGGGAGGATGCCAAAGTGCGGATTCACCTCGATATCCACGGCGGCGTGGGCTCGATCCGGTTGTTGTCCGAATAACCTGTTCCCTTCTTATGGACACGGGAGTACCGCGCGCGCGCGATACTGCTGAATTCCATCGAGAGCCGTCCACGTGGAGTGATACCGCGTATACGGATCGCTCTCCTTCGGATTGCCCCAACTGCCGTCGGGATTCTGAGCCGCGAGCAAAGACTCCACCGCGCGCCGCATACGTGAATCGGCCCAGGTCAAGCCGAACGCCTGCAGCGTATCCAGGTACTCCCCCAGTGTCTCGGGATCGTTATCAGCGATCGCTTGTTCGAAGTTCGCATTGAGATAAGCGAACTCATCGGGAAAGCACTTGGGCGCGATCCGGTACTGGTTGTAGCCGTTGTAGGTGTAAACCACGTGCGTAATCGTGTAGACCGAACGGTAATACAGGCCCGAACCTCGCGCCGGATACGGGTGCATCGCCGGAAGCCAGCGCAGCACGTCCGTATAGCGCGCACCGATCGGGACGTCGTAGTGATCGAACGTGTAGGCGCCGATCAACGCGTCCTGGAAAATCTCGTAGCGGCTCTGCGCGGGCGGGGGTTCGCGGCGCGGGTCGAAGCCCAGATAGTCCGCGGTCGAGAAACGTGAAGCGGCGCGGACCAGCGCGTCGTGAAAAGGACGATCGGGAACGCCCAAGGCTTCGGCGGCATCGCTTCCATAGACGAGGTTGGCGATATCGTCCGCATCGGCATTCGCGGGAACTTCGCGATTCAACCCCCTCCAGGCCATTGCCCGCTCGTGGCCCATGCGCCAGGCCAGATCGCTGATCTCCCGGTCGGCATTGGTCGCGGCGATGTTGACGAAGGCCGAGAGGAGATCGTGTCCCCACTCGCGAAACGTGTCCCGCTGGCTGGCGGCGGCGTAAAGGAAGAACAGGCCGCGCCGGAGCGCGCGTTCGTGGTCGGCCGCGGTGAATCGCGCGCCCGGCCAGAGCGGCCTATGCTCCCGCCAGGACCCACCGATCACGAATGCGGCGGCGGCCAGCGCTGCCGCAGCCGCGAGCTTCACAGCGCTCACCGCCGCAAATAGGCATCGTCGCCGCGGATCCAGTCTTCGCGCGCGGGTGAAAAAACGTCGACCACGACGCTGTCTTCGAGAACGTCGACCCGGTGCGGCACGTTGGGCGGTATCGTCAGGCATTCGCCCGCGCGTACAATGTGCTCGCGGCCGCCGCTCACAAATTTGATTGCGCCGCTCTGAACCATCGAGACCTGCTCGTTAACGTGGCTGTGTTCGGCAACGACACCGCCTTTCCGCAGTTCGATCCGCGCGATCGTCACGTTCTGTCCGTGAATCACTTTGCGGCTGAGATGCGGGTTCATCTGCTCGCTCGCGAGCGTCTCCCAGGCTTGATGTTTCATGCGGCCTATTTTATCGGATTCGGCCCGACGCCCGATCCGCTATTGCTTCGCCAAAAACGCCGCGATATCCGCCGCCTGCGCGGCTTTGCGGGCTTCGCAGAAGTGCATGCTCTCGATTCGTTGCGCGTAGACTCGCGGGCCTCCTGTGTACTGCTTGGCGCGCTCGCCGAAGAACTTCTCGAATTCGCGCTCGGAGGCGGCATCGCACAGCCCCGCACCGACTGCCAGCAACTGCGTGCGCGCATCGAAATCGCCTCCCGAAGGCAGCCGCGCAACCAGCCGGTCATAGTTGGCCTGCACGAACGCAAACGGCATCCGTTCGGTTTCCGGCGAGCCGAGAGGACCGTACAGCAGTGCTACGGTTTCGCGAATGTCCAGGTCCGGAGCAAGCAGCAGTTCCATCGCCGCCTGCGCCAGCGCCGGATCGCGAAACGAGCCGAGTGCTCCGATCAGAGCGGCGCGTGTCCGGCGATCCCGGCTTTTCTTGAACTCGGCCAGCATCGCCTCGAACAGCGCGCGGTCGCCGGAGTGCGCCGCGGTCGAAAGGATCGCGCTCAACATTTCCGAACTGGCGCCTTTACGGTCGCGCAGCCAGCCGTCGGCCAGCCGCCGCGCTTCGGCCTGCAAAGGGCGATCGTCGCCCACCACGGCGACGAATGGCACCAGGCTCGCGCGCTGCAGCTTGGTATCGGAATCATCGCCGGGTTTGGCCGACCAGCTCAGTGCGTCCGCCCGCTCGCCGAAAGCCGCACGGATGAAGCGGTGATAGTTCGGCAGCAGATTTGACGGGACCAGCCTGCGCACGCTTCCCGCGGCGCGCTGCGCTTCCGCCACCACTTGACGCTCGGGCGCCTTGGAAAACGGCAGCACCGCTTCGAGCGCCTGGCTGCCCTTGGCTTCTCCCGAATCCGCCAGCGCGCTCAAATCGTGCAATACCGTGATCCGTTCCGAGGCGTTGAGAAACCCGTTGCTGTTACTCATCAGATCCGCGAGCAAGTTGCCTTGATAAGCCGTCTCGTAATATCCGGAAGCATCGTCATTGGCGATGAGGTTGGCCGGGCAGCTTGTCGCCTGAGTGAGCGCGAATTCGGCGCTGGGCCGATCGAGCAGGAAGCATTCCTTCCGTGGCCCACCGCTGGTCTGGTAGCGCACACACACCGGTATGGCCCATGTCTCGCTGCCGGTGGCCACCGAGCCGATCTCCCGATATCGTTTCTGGCTGAGCTTGACGCGCGGCGCGCCGGCACAGTTCAGCTCGACAGAAACCTCCGGCACTCCCGCCTGATCGAGAAACGTGGAGAACGCTCTCGTGAGCCGCGGCTGGGCGGCTGAAGAGATCGAATCCAGAAAGTCGTGCACGGTCGCGTTGCCATACGCATACCGTTTCAGATAGGCGGTGACACCGGCCTGAAACTGCTTCTCACCGGCCCAACTCTCGAACATCCGGATCACCGCCGCGCCTTTTTGATAGGTGATCTCATCGAAAGCGTTGGAGACGTCGTTGAGGCTTTCAATCGGCTGCCGGATCCGCCGCGTCGACGCCAGGCTGTCGCGCCTCATGGCATCGAACTTCGAAGTCAGCTCGTCGAGGCCCGTGTGCCACTCCGGGCGCCATTGATCGAGAATCTTGACCTCCATCCACGTAGCGAATGCTTCATTCAGCCAGGTGTCATCCCACCACGCCGGCGTCACCAGGTCGCCGAACCACTGGTGCGCCAGTTCATGCGCGGCAACGATAGCGTAGTAGCGCTTCCGCTGCTCGCTGTCTGTCGCCGGGTCGGCAAGCAGAATAGTCTGACCATACGTCACCATTCCGGCGTTCTCCATCGCGCCAAACCCGTACGTCAGCGGGATGGCCACCTGGTCGGACTTCTCATAGGGAAAGGGAATTCCGAAGTAATTCTCCAGTTGATCGACGATCGTGACGGTCACTTCCGCGGCGTACTTGGCCTGGTAGCCCTTGCCTTTGGGAGCGACGACGCGAACCGGAATGTGATTCTTTCCGCCCCGCCCGGCGTCCACGATGTCGAACGGTCCGACCGCGAATGCCACCAAATAACTGGGCAGTGGTTTGGTGGGCGCGAAGATCACCGTCTTCATGCCCTCGGGTTGCGGCGTTTCAGATTGTTGCGGCGTATTGGAAACCGCGGTGTCTCCCGCCGGGATATGCAGCGTCAACTGCCACGGCGTCTTGAAATTCGGCTGATCGAAGCAAGGGAAAGCCCGGCGCGCGTCGCTCGACTCGAATTGCGTGTAGAGGTAGTTCTCGTTGCCGTCGCGGCCCTGGAAAATTCCGGACGCGTTGCGCGGGCTGATCTTACCCTCATATTGAATGTGCAGGCGCGCGGCGCCGGCGGGAACTTCGGCCGGGAAGCGCAGCCCCACAAAATTGGCATCACCCGGCTCCACGGTCGCGCGCCGGTTCTCGCCGGCCCGCACCAGGGATGCGTCACGGATCGTTAAGTCGACGGCATTCAGCCAGACGATCCCCGCCGGGCGCGCCAGTTCGACATCGATGTCGATCGTCCCCGAGAACGTCGTCGCTTCCGGCCGCAACGTGAGGTCGGCAGCGTACCGCACCGGGCGAACCGAGTCATCCACCCGCAATTTGGGTGGATCGGCCGCCAAGGAGCACGCGACGAGCAGCAAACTGGTGAACAGACAGCGAGCATGCATTCTTCGCCCATGGTAGCGCGTACGTATGGATGCTACGATGAAGTCCACATGCCGGGGTCGGGGACGCTATGCGGGTGGTATTGGAAGCCACGTCGCTGAGCCTTTCGAGCGGCGGCTTGGCCCGGTACACCGGAGAGTTGAGCCTGGCGCTGGCGCGTTCCTTTCCCGACGACGAGTTCATCCTGGCCTCCGATCAATCGTTTCCCATGCCGGCGGATGCGCCGCCGAATTTGAAACGCGGCGGCGGGCCGCGCACCCAGGCCGAGCGCCGCTGGTGGCTGTGGGGACTGGGAAGAGAGGCGCGCCGGTTGCACGCCGACGTCATCCATGGCCCGGATTTCGCCGTCCCCTATCTGCCGCAAAAGCCGAGTGTGCTGACCCTGCATGACCTCTCGCCTTGGATCAACCCGGAGTGGCATCACGCGGCCCAGCGCGTCCGGCGGCGCACTCCCGTTCTGCTGGAGTTCGGAATCGCGACGATGGTGATCACGCCCAGCGAGGTCGTACGGAAGCAAGCGATCGCGCGCTTCCGGCTCAACCCGGAGAGAGTGGTCGCGGTTCCCGAAGCCGCGCCACCGTGGCTGAGCCCGGTTGAGGTGCCGCCAGCGCATCCCTATTTTTTGTTCGTCGGCACGCTTGAGCCCCGAAAGAATCTGCCGGCCCTCATCGAAGCCTGGCTCGAGGTCCGGCGCGAGCACGACATCGATCTGGTGGTGGCCGGGCGCCGCCGCGCCGATGCGCCCGAACTCAAGCCCCAGCCAGGCCTGCGGCTGCTGGACGAGGTGCCCGACGCGCAATTGGCCGCGCTGTACTCGGGTGCGCTGGCATTTGTCTATCCGTCCTTGTATGAGGGTTTCGGACTCCCGGTGCTCGAAGCCATGCAGTGCGGCGCGTGTGTGATCGCTTCGCCCGCGGTAACGGAAGCGGGCGGTGAAGCGGCGGCGTATGCGGATGGCCCCGCGGCGCTCGCCCTGGCGTTGCGGCAGGCCGCCGAAAACCCAGAATGGGTCGCCGGCCGCCGTGCGCGCTCTCTGGCACGCGCTCGTGAATTCTCGTGGGAACGCTCGGCCCGCCTGACGCATCACGTCTACGAGGAGGCGCAGCGGCGGTTTGGCCACTGATCTTCAGACCGGGCGCCCGCGCGCTCTGTTCCTCTCTCCCGAGCCGCCCTATCCGCTTCACGGCGGCGGCGCGCTGCGGAGTGCCTCGTTGCTCCACTATTTGTCGGCGCACGCCGATGTCGACCTCATCGTCTTCCGGCAGCCGGGCGCCGCGAACCCCGCCCAGCATCTCCCGCCCGGTTTGGTTCGCCGCATCGTGTCCATCGACCTTCCCGTTCATCGCACTGGAGGCGCGGCTCGCGCGATTCGCAATGCCTGGCGTCTCGCCCGCCGCACGCCGCCGCTGGTCGACCGCTTTGCGGGTTTCGAGTCGCAAGTCGCCGCCGCCGTAGCCGGGCAATTCTATGCCGTCGGCATCATCGAGCACTTCTGGTGTGCTGCCTATTGGAACCAGATCGCGCCCGTGTGCCGCCAGACCGTGCTCGACCTGCACAATATTGAGTCGGTATTGCACTCCCGGTGCGCCGAAACCGAGCGAGGTGCCACAGCGCTGGCGCACGCTTCGTTCGCGGCTGCAGCCTTGAACTTGGAGCGCGCATGGCTGCCGCGCTTTTCTCAAGTGCTGGTCGCCTCGGCGCCCGATGCAAAACTCGCGCTGGAGCGCGCGCCGCAGGCTCGCGTGACGGTATATCCGAATGCGGTGCCGCTGGTTCCGGTTCCGAGCCAAACTCCCGATCAGGCTGTTGTGTTTTCCGGCAATCTTGAGTACCACCCGAATATTTCGGCTGTCCGGTTTTTCCGGGAGGAGATCTGGCCGCTCCTTCGCGAACGATGGCCGGCTCTCGTGTGGCGGCTGGTCGGGAAAAATCCCCATGCCATTCAGACCTGGATTTCTAATGATTCCCGCATCGAAGTGCGGGGAGCCGTGGACGATGCGGTTTCCGAATTGGCTCGTTCTCAGGTGGCGGTCGCACCGATTCTCGCCGGCAGTGGCACCCGATTGAAGATTTTAGAGGCTTGGGCCGCGGGCGTGCCTGTGGTTTCTACCACTGTGGGCGCGGAGGGTTTACCGGTCCGGAGCGGCGAGCACCTGCTTCTGGCCGATAGTGGTGTTGAATTTGCACGTGCGGTTTCGCAGCTACTGCAAGACGAAAATCTGCGCGTGAAACTCGGCGCTGCTGGACGACGTCTGCTGGAGAAAGAATTTACGTGGGAGAGCGCCTGGAAAACCCTAGACATTCTGGTTCCCTCGCGCACTGAATAGTGGAAACCCTCGTAAACCGTGTGGGAATTTACCCCAGCGGGCTAGTAACTTTGGTTGTATTTACTAGAAACAGCGTGGGATAGAAGGAACGTCCAGTATACTGGAACCACTGATGCGTTTCGCGATTGATGCACACGCAATTGGGCGCCGTTTGACAGGGAATGAGGTCTACGTTCGCAGCCTGATTAATGCCATGGCCGCTGAGGGCCGGGCTTGGGAGTTGATGGCGTACGTCTCCTCAGAAGAGGCATCCCAGACATTGGCAGCCGGGGTACGAACCAGCCGAGTTGCTACGAATCCGTTTCTGCGCCTGGGCGCCGACCTGAGCACAAAAGTTTGGAAAGACCAGCCGGACCTGTTGCACGTTCAGTACACGGCCCCGCTCGCGTGCCCCGTGCCGGTCGTGGCCACCGTTCACGACGTCAGCTATCTCGAACATCCCGAGTATTTTACGCGGGAGCGGGCGTTGCAGTTGAAATGGACCGTGCGCCGGACCGTACAGCGCGCCGCGAAGATTCTGACGGGCAGCGAGTCCGCCCGAAACTCGATCCTCAAGGTCTACGGCGAACTGGCGGAAGACAAAGTTGTGGTGGTGCCGATCGCGGCCAGTCCCGCCTTCCGCCGAATCTCGCGCGAATCGGCGGCCGCCGCCGTTCGCGACCGCTTTTCGCTCGCCGCTCCGTTCCTGCTGGGTGTTGGCGACCTGCAGCCGCGCAAAAACCAGATCGGGCTCATTCGCGCTTTCGCGCGCCTCGTCCGCGAGTTCCCTCAGTTTCCGCACAATCTCGTACTGGCGGGCAAGGCCACCTGGTTTGCGCCGCGCGTCTACCAGGCAGCGCGGGATTCAGGTGTTGCCGACCGCATCCGGTTTCTCGGATTCGTCTCAGACCAGGAATTGCTGCACCTTTACAACGCCTGCGACGTCTTCGTGTTTCCGTCGTACTACGAGGGTTTTGGAATTCCGGTGCTGGAAGCGATGGCTTGTGGCCGCGCCGTAATCTGCTCGAACACGTCGTCGTTGCCGGAAGTGGCCGACGGGGCGGCGTTGTTGTTCGATCCCTATTCGGTGAACGAGATGGTGCGGGCGATGGCCGACCTTCTGCTCGATTCGGAGCTGCGTTCGCGTATGGAGCGGCTGGGAATCCAGCGGGCGGCGCAGTTTAGCTGGAAACGCGCGGCACAAGAGACTCTGGATGTGTACTACACAGTGGCCGAGAGCACTCGCGCTACCGTCCCGGTCGCAGGTTCTCCGACTGTCGTGCACCGATGATTCGCCCGAGCGCCGCTTTGGCGATCGTCGCTATCGCATTCGGGTCTGTCAGCGGCGCCTCCGCCCAAACCGGATTTCCCTTTCAGAATGAATCACTGCGTTACACGGTCGCCTGGCCGAGCGGCCTGAGTCTCGGCGACGTAACTCTATCCGCGCGCCAATCTGGACCCGGATGGGATCTCGGGATGACCATTCGAGCCGGCATTCCCGGCTACGCCATCGCGGACCAATATCACTCGGTCACGAATGCGTCAGGATGCTCCGTGCAGTTCGAGCGCACGATGAGCCACGGAGAGCGCAAATCGCAAGATCAGACGGCGTTCGACTATCAGCACGGCCTTGCACGGCGGCGGACGGTGAGCGGAGGCCGCAGCGAGACGCCCGTTTCTTCCTGCGCGCATGACGCCCTGGCGTTCGTCTATTACGCCCGGCGCGAGCTCGGGCAGGGGCGGGTGCCGGCGCCGGAGCAGATCTTCTACGGGGCGGCGCGTTCGGCGCAACTGCAATATACCGGCGCGCAAACCATCGACGTGGGCGAGCAACCGGTTACCGCCGACCGCGTGTTAGTGTATATCAAAGGGCCGGCGTCGGACACGCAAGTCGAGATCTTTTTTGCCCGCGATCCGGCGCGAACACCGCTCTTGGTTCGGGTTCCGTTCAGCGTCGGCACGCTTTCGCTGGAACTGGTCCGATAGCGGTTGCGCACGTCCGGCTCCGGGTCGAACATGCGGATCGCATACTTCTCGCCGCTGCCGCCGGCGCGCAGCGGAATAGCCGATTACTCCGAGGCGCTCGTCGCCGCACTCCAGCCTCTTGCGCAAATGGAGATCTTCACCCGCGCGGATCCTGCCTTTGATCCGGCGCGCTTTGATGCGGTCCTCTACCAATTGGGAAATAACGACTGCCACGACTTCGTCTACGAAACGGCCTTGCGGCATCCCGGCGTGGTGGTGATGCATGAATCGAACCTGCACCATTTGATTACCGACCTTACGATTAAACGCGGCGATTGGGATGCCTATGTGCGGGAGTGCGAATACAACGGCGGCGCCTCGGCGCGCGAATTCGCGGAACGCGTCCGCCGGCTCGAAGTCGGTCCCGATTACGAAGGCTTGCCGATGACGCGGCGGATTTTAGAGTCGGCTCGCGGTGTGGTCGTACACAGCCGGTTCATGGAAGACGAGATTCGGGCTGCCGGATTCAGCGGACCGATCGCGGTGATCCCGCACGGCGCGTGGATTCCCGCGGCCGACCGCAACGGCTACCGCGAAAAGCTGGGTCTCGATCCGACCGCTCCTCTAGTGGGAACTTTCGGATTTCTGAAGCCGTATAAGCGAATCGCCGAGTCCTTGCGTGCGTTTCGCCGCCTGGTGCGGGTCGTTCCCGATGCGCGCATGATCCTGGTTGGCGAAGAACATCCAGAGGCGCCGGTGCAGCCGATGATCGAGTCGTTGGGCCTCGCGGCGCATGCGCGCGTGTTCGGATTTACGCCCATGGAGGAGTTCGTCGGATATCTGAGTGCGTGCGATATCGTCCTGAACTTGCGATATCCGACGGTGGGCGAAAGCTCGGGCACTTTGCTGCGCGCACTCGGCCTGGGCAAGGCGGTGCTGGTTTCCGAGATCGGCTCGTTTCTGGAACTGCCCGACGATGTCTGCCTCAAAGTGCCTGTGGGCGCGGTCGAAGAAGAGCTGATCTACGAATACCTGAATCTGCTGATTTCGCGGCCGGAAGTCGCAGGTGAGCTCGGCGCCCGGGCCAAGGAGTATGTGGCGCGCGAGTGCAGTTGGCCGGTCGTAGCCGAAAGCTATCGCCGCTTTCTCAGCGGTTCCGATATGCCCGCACCCGTCGCTGGCCCCCGAGAGCCGCACGCTTCGTCAGAGGAGCTCGCTGAGTACTTGCGCGGCTGGGCTCAAGACGAAGCCGGAGAGCGATATCTGGAGACGCATCACACCCGTCTGGTGAAGACGCTGGAAATCACTCCGCGCGGCGGCCCCGGCGACCGCGTGCTGGAGATGGGGGCTTATCTGCAAATCACGCCCGCGCTGAAAACGCGCCTCGGCTACGGCGAAGTGCGGGGCTGCTACTTCGGCAAGGCCGGCCAGGTGAATCATCGCACCGTCACCTCGCGCGTCGGCGAGACATTCGAATGCTGCGTCGACCTGTTCGATGCCGAACGCGACCGCTATCCGTATCCGGATGAGCACTACACGACCGTGCTCTGCTGCGAGCTCATCGAACACCTGTTCACCGATCCCATGCACCTGATGAGCGAGGTCAACCGCATTCTCAAACCCGGTGGACATCTGGTGTTGACCACGCCCAACATTTCGAGTCTGCGCGGTGTTGCGGCCATCCTGCAGGGATATCACCCCGGCTTCTTTCCGGCGTACTTGCGGCCGTCGGATTCCGAGGAAGGCGACGCGCGCCACAATCGCGAATATACGCCGCGCGAGATTCGCCAGTTGCTCGAGAATTCGGGGTTCACGGTGACGCTGCTCGAGACGGGCGAGTTCCGCGATGCGCCGCATCCCGAGTTCGCGTGGGTCAAAGAGCTGCTGCAGCGCTATTGGTTGAATACCGAGCCGCGCGGCGACGGCATCTATGTCGTCGGCCGCAAAATCCGGCCGGTCGGGGAGCGCTATCCCGGGTGGCTCTATTCATGAACGCCTCGTACCTCGAGCCGAAGCTCGAATGGGATGCCGGCCGGCGCGCGGCGCATGTCGAGTTCAGTGTGCGCAACGATTCTGCCGCGACGTGGCGCGCTTCGGAGGGCTTCCGCGTCGGGTATCACCTCTTCGATACCGAGACCGGCGCCTTGATCGTGGATGGCGTGCGGACTGCGCCCGAGCGCGATGTAGCTCCCGGCGAAGCCGTCCGGTTCTCGCTGGATTTCGAAGTGCCTGCGGAGAATGGGCGCTACCAGGTGCTGCTCTCGCCGATGCAGGAAAACGTCTGCTGGTATTACGATCGCGGCTGGCCGTTTCTACTGGTGGAGAGTGAGACTTCGAGCGGCGCCGCGCGCCTGCTTCGGATGCGCATCGCGACACGGCGCACGTTGCAGTGGGAACGCACCCTGCGGTCAGTGGGCCGAGCCTTTGTGTACCCGGTTTCGACCATGTGGCGGAATCGCGGCCTGATTCGCGCCATGGTGCGGCGCGATATCCTCGGGCGCTATCGCGGGTCTTTCGGCGGCGTGTTCTGGACTGTGATCAATCCGCTGCTGCTCATGCTGACGTACTTCTTCGTCTTCGGCGTGGTGCTGCGGACCCGGTTCGGCGCCGACCAGAGCCGTTCCGGCTTCGCGCTCTATTTTCTCGCCGGCATGCTGCCTTGGCTGGCCTTCAGCGAAGCCGCCGGGCGTTCGGCCGGGGTCATCTGGGAACATCGCAATTTCGTTAAGAAACTCGTCTTTGCCGTCGAGACGCTGCCCGTGAACCTGGTCGCGGCGGGACTCGTGAGCGAATTTTTCGCCGTCGTCCTGTTCTGCGGATTCTTGCTGATCACGCGCGGCGCCATTCCGTTGACCGTGGCGTGGCTGCCGCTGCTGGTCATCCCCCAGATTCTGTTTACCAGCGGCGTGAGCTGGTTCCTCGCCGCGCTGGGCGTGTTCGTGCGCGATCTCGGCCAGGTCATGGGATTCCTGCTCACACTCTGGTTTTTCCTGACGCCGATCTGCTACCCGGAGTCGTCGCTGCCTCCGGCGCTGGCTCCGCTGTTCGGAAAGAATCCGATCTACGTTCTGGTGCGAGGATATCGCGCGGTCCTGCTGGAGCACCACGCGCCCGAATTCGCCGCCTTATGGAAGTTGTGGCTGATTTCCGCCGTCGTGTTTGTGCTGGGCCACGCCTGGTTTTATAAGCTTCGAAAATCATTTCCGGATATCGTCTAATCGCTTGCTAGCCAAAATTACAGCCGCGTTGGTGGCCTACGGGCCGTGGGGTGTCGTGCTGCTCGGATTCCTCGATTCTCTGGGAGTTCCGCTTCCGGCCGCGATGGACGCGCTTCTGATTTTCCTTGCCGTGAAGGCGCCGGAACGTGCCCTAATCGCAGCCCTCATGGCCGTGATCGGCTCGCTCGCCGGAAACCTCGCGCTGTTTCTGGGGATCCAACATGGGTCGCGGCTCTTGATCAAGACTGTCCCCGAGCCCGGCAAGCCGCAGCGGTTTCGCGATTGGTTTCGCCGCTATGGTCTGGTGACGGTTTTCATCCCGGCGGCCATCCCGGTGCTGCCGCTGCCGCTCAAAGTCTTCGTCGTCTCGGCTGCATACCTGCGCACGCCGCTGCGGCGCTTCCTGTTGGTGATTCTTCTGGCGCGCGTTATCCGGTACTTTGGCGACGCCTACCTCGGGATGCGGCTTGGGGCCGGCGCGCAGCCGTTTCTGGCGCGGAATGCGTGGACGCTGGCGGGAATCGCAGTGGCGGCCGCGGCCGCGCTGTTCCTGTTGATTCACTGGAAGAGCCGCGGCCGCAGCGCGGTCTAGCATGCACCCTGCCATCGCTAGCATCGGACTGACCGCCTGCTGGCTCGCTTGGGCGTATCCGTTTCTCTTTCGCGCCCCGCATTCTCAGAAACGCGAGTCAATCACCGTGACCGGCCCGACGCGCATGGGCATCCTTCTCGAAATAGCGGGCGTTCTGCTGGCGTCGATTGGAACGCCACCGGCGCGGACCCATCCGGCAGCGCTCGTGATCGCGCTGGCGTTCAGTGCCATTGCAATCGTTCTTTCCTGGACGGCGGTGGCGCATCTCGGCAAGCAGTTCCGCGTTCACGCCGGGTTGTATGCCGATCATCAGTTGGTGCGCACGGGGCCTTATGCCGTCGTGCGGCACCCGATCTACGCCTCGCTTCTGGCGATGCTGCTTGCGACCGTCGTGCTGCTCACGCCCTGGCTGCGAGCCCCCTCGCCTTGGTGGTGTTCCTTGTAGGGACCGAAATTCGCGTGCGCAGTGAAGACCGTTTGCTTGCATCGCGTTTCGGCGACCAGTTCGCGGAATACCGGAAGGGCGTGCCGGCCTACATACCGTTTGTGCGATAGGTGGCGCGGACGGGCAGCCCGCGGCTCTTGCCTATCGCCGCCGCAGGGAGTAAACTCGCAAATGGATAAGGAGGCCCGTGACTCCTCAATCCACTCCGGCAGTTCCCCACGCAATTGCCCACTACGAGATCCTGGAAAAGTTGGGCGAAGGCGGCATGGGTGTCGTGTACAAGGCCCGCGACACCCGGCTAGGCCGCCTGGTTGCAATCAAGTTTCTGGCGCCGCGACTGGCGGATTCCCCTCGCGCTCGCGAACGTTTTCTGCGCGAAGCCCGCATCATCTCCACACTCAACCATCCGCATGTTGCGGTGATTCACGAAGTCGAAGAATCGGACGGCCGGATCTTCCTGGTGTTCGAACACTTGCCGGGAGGCAGCCTGATGACGCGGCCTCCTCGGACCCTGGCGCACGCGCTCGAGTACGCGCTGCAATTGGCCGACGCGCTCGCCGCTGCGCACCGGCATGGCGTCGTTCATCGCGACGTCAAGCCGAGCAACATCCTGTTCACTGAGGACGATACGCTCAAGCTTGCCGATTTCGGCCTGGCGCGGCAGACGCAGGACATCCATCTGACCGCAGTTGGTATGCCCATGGGGACTCCCGCCTACATGTCTCCGGAGCAGTTTCAGGGAGCGGAGGCAGATGCGCGCTCGGATGTCTACAGCCTCGGCCTGGTAGTGTACGAACTCGTCACGGGAACGCTCCCCCAACCCGGCCACACTCTCGCGGTCCCGCCTCAGTTACAGCCGATTCTGGAACGCGCGCTGCAGACGGACCCGGGCCGGCGTTATCAAAATGCCTCAGAAATGGCCGCGGATCTTCGAGGCGCCGCCGTTCAACTGGAGTCCGTGACAGGCGCCGAGACCGTCTCGCTGAAAATTCCTCCGCATCGCCGCGCGGTTTGGGCGCTTCCTCTGCTGATCGTTGTTTCCCTCTTGCTGGTCGACCATGCTCCTGTCCGAAGTGGCCAGGTTTCCTCTGCGGAGCAACTCGTCGTCTTGCCGTTCGCGAATGACGGTGATCCCTCGTGGCGCGTCTTTTGCGACGGCCTCACCGATACCCTGTCCGCCAGCCTCACGCGACTCGAAAATACAAACGGTTCGATTCGCATCGCGCCGGCCGATGCGGTGCGCCGGCACTCCATTGCCACATCTTCCGACGCGCGTCGAATGCTCGGCGCCCGCCTGGCGATTACGGGGACGCTGCGTCCGGAAACGGCCGGCGTTCGCCTCACGCTTCGCCTGGTGGATACTCGAGACTCCCGTCCGCTCGGCGTGCAAACCGCCAGTTTCGCTTCCGACCAGCTTCCGTTCGTTCAGGAATGGGCGGTCGCCGGTGTCGCCCGCATGCTGGAGATTCCCGGTATTCGGGAAGACTCGACCGCGCTTGACGCGTACCGCGCGCGCCAACCCGGCGCCTACGAGTTCTATCTGCAAGGCCGCGGTTACTTATCTCATTACGACGTTCCCGAGGACCTGGCCAACGCGGTCGCTGCATTTCACAAAGCGCTACAGCGCGATCCGCGGTACGCTCTGGCTGAAGCCGGCATGGCGGAAGCGCTGTGGCGGACCTGGCGAACCACCAAAGACCCCCAGTGGTTGGAACAGGCGGCTGCCAGCGCAGCGCGTGCCCGTCAGTTGAATGATCGCCTGGCCCCGGTCCACGTCATCCTCGGACGCATCGAGAGCAGCCGCGGGCGGAATCAGGAAGCCCTCCGCGCCTTCCGCCGCGCCCTGGACTTCGAGCCGCTGAACCCCGGCGCTCACGCCGGGTTGGGCGGTGTCTGGACATCGATGGGCAATCTCGGGGAAGCGGAAGCCGCCTATCGCAAGGTGATTGAGCTCCGGCCGCGCGAGTGGCCGGGCTATAACGATCTCGCCGCCTTCTACACCGAGCAGCACCGCTTCCCGGAGGCGGAGACGGTTTTCCAGCAGATGATCGCGCTTGCGCCGGAAAATGTGGTCGGGTACCAGAATCTCGGCGGCTGCTATTTGATGATGGCGCGCTACACTGAGGCCGCCTCGGTGCTGGAGCGGGCGCTGGCTCTGCAGCCGACCGGCCCCGCTTATAGCAATCTGGGAACGGCTTACTATTACGAAGGCCGCTACGCCGAGGCAGCTGCCGCCATGGAAAAGGCCAGGGAACAACGGCCCGCCGATTATTTGCTCTGGGGCAACCTCGGCGACGCCTACTGGTTTGCTCCGGGTCAGCGCGGACGCGCGCCGCAGGCCTGGAGATCCGCGGTGGAACTGGCAAGAACACAGCTCCGCGTGAATCCATCCGATCCTCAAGTCAGGAGCAGCCTCGCGGTTTACGAGGCGCACCTGGGCGAGAGGGCCGCCGCGCTGGCGGAGATTGCGCGGTCCCGCCGCAACTTGCCAACCAACGGACGCGTGCTGGTGAAGGCCGCGCGCGTCTACGAATTGTGCGGGCTGCGTCAAGAGGCTTTGAAAGCTCTGCACGCAGCCATGGAATCCGGTGAGTCGCCGGAAAATCTGCGGCGGGAGCCGGAATTCGCCGCGTTGCGGCTCGACCCGGCCTGCCGCCAAGCTCTGCCGAAGGAGGTTTGCCATGAGTCCGGCATCACATAAGCCTGAGCCTCGACACGTGCACATGAAGATTGAGCATGGGCCGAACCCCATCGATTTCCGCTATCATGCGAGCGCGAATGGAAAACCAATCGACAACCCAAGGCTGCTGAAACTCGACAGAGGCGAGTTCATCACCTTCGAAAGTCCGCATGAACTGACTCTCCGATTCCGCGAGTCACCGTTCGAGAACCCCGCAACAGTTCTGGATGCGATTCAGTCGGGCAGTGTGTGGACGATTTCCGCTCGTGTTCGATCAAACGCTGTGTATCATCGCCACTATCACTACACCGTGATCGACGGAACCTCGGCGGACGATCCGGAGATCATTATCGAGACGTAGCTTCGACAGTGATCGCTTCCGCGGCCCGCTTCCCCATCCGGATGCAATCGGGAATTCCGATGCCTTCGTAGGCGTTGCCGGCCAGGTGCAACCCCGGAACTGCGGCCACGCGCGACTCGATCTGCGCCAGGCGCTGCGGATGCCCAACCGTATACTGTGCCATCGAGCGCGGCCAGCGGGAAATTCGTACGAACTTGGGCTGCGCGCGGAAGCCCGCGATCTGCTGCAACTCTTCGAGCACCGCCGCCGTGATCGCTTCGTCGGTTTCGTCCAGCACCGCGGCATTATCGGTGCCGCCGAGGAAGCAGCGCGCGACGACCGTGCCTTCGGGCACCCGGTACGGAAACTTTGTGCCGACCCACGTGCACGCCATCAGGCGCCGCCGTTCTTTCTTCGGCACGAGAAAACCGTGGCCTTCGGGAAGGGTCGCGAAATCGGATGCGGCGAAGCCCAGGGCCACGGTCATCGAGGAACTGTATCCGATGCCGGCCAACAATTCGGCGAGCCGCCCGTCAATACCACTTAGAATCGGCGCGCCGTTATGCGCTTCGCAGGCGACGACCACGCGCGCGGCCTCGAGCCAATCGCCATCGAGACGCACGCGGAATCCGTCCGCGGTGCGTTCAACAGACTGCGCCCGCACCTGCCGCACCTCAACCTGGCCTTTGATCGATGCGGTCAGGGCATCGATCATCTGTCCCAGCCCGCCCTTCAGTGTGCGAAACAGCGGAGCCGGCGGTCCATGATTCGTCGCCGCCTTGGCCCGTTCGGCCAGCACGCCGCGCGTGAGGCTTCCATATTGGCGCGCCAGCGTCACGAACCGCGGCAGCACCGCGGTCACGCTCAGCTCGTGCGGGTTACCGCCATAAATTCCGGAAAGCAGCGGCTCGGCCAGGTAGTCGACCGCCTCCTCGCCGTAATGCTCTTCGATGAATTCCGCAACCGACTCGTCGTTCTCGTGCGGCTTGGGCGCGTGCAGCAGCTCCAGCCCCATCCGAATCTTGGTGCCCCAGCTCAGCAGGTTCGTGGTCACTAGCGGCAGGATGCGGGTGGGCACCATCATCATCAAGCCTTCAGGCAGCGGCACCAGCCGGCCGCGCTTCCACACGAATGTCTTGCGCGAGTAATCGTTCGACCCGATCACTTCATCAGCCAGGCCCAGTTCGCGAATCAGCTCCAGCGCCGCCGGTTTGGCGGAGATAAAGCTGTCCGGGCCCGCTTCGATGGTGCAGCCGTCCACGTGTTCGGTCTGGATCACGCCGCCGAGGCGCGCGCGCGATTCGATGAGGGTAGGGCGGACGCCGCGTTTCGCCAGGTAGTATGCCGTCGAAAGTCCCGAGATGCCGCCGCCGATGATGACTACGCCAGCCATTGTCAGGCCAAGCAACGCCGGGCCACTTCCGCCAGTGCGGCGATGAACGTCGGAGAGTCGTTCAACGTCTCCGGCCGGGTCACCGAGATGCCGCGCGCCGCCGCATATCCGCGGAAGAGGATATCAATATCGTACAGGATCTCCACGTGATCGCAGACGAAGCCGATCGGGTCGATGACGACTTCGCGGATGCCTTCGGAGGCATACCGGTCGAGCACTGATTCCACCGTCGGTCCCAGCCACTTGTCGCCGGTCATGCCTTGGCTCTGATACGCAAAGTCCCAACCAGTGAGGCCCAGCCGTGAAGCCACGGCCGCCGCGGTGGCCTTCGCCTCGCGATCGTAAGGATCGCCATTCGCCAGCGCCTTCTCCGGCAGCGAATGCGCGGTAAACAAAACCCGTGGGGCAGGTCTCCGACCTGCCAACCCTGCCAATCTCTCCGCGAACGCCTCGATCAACAGCGGCTCGTCATGAAACGTGTGAGCCCACACAAGCTCCGCGGTCACTCCCGCGGCCGCCTTCGCTTCCTCGGTGCGCTTGATATACAACCCGACGCTCAGCTCGGAATACTGCGGCGCCAGGCAGATCGCCGCCAGCCGCTCAATTCCCGCTTCCCGCACCTGCGGCATTACCTCGGCGATGAATGGGTGCCAGTTGCGCATCCCGAAGAAGACCGGGATCCCCAGCCGCGCCGAAAGCGCCTCGGCCTGCCGGCGCGTCCACATCAACAGAGGTGAGCTGCCGCCGATCTCGGCATAGCGCTGCCGGACTTCGTCCACCACCTTCGGCGAGCCCGGCCGGCCGCCGCGCACATAGTTGAGATATGATTCGACGTCCTCGACGCGCTCCGGCGCTCCATGCGCCAGGAGCAACACTGCCTGCTTCACGGACGGAATTCGCGGACCATCTCGACCACGGCTTTCACGTTCTCAACCGGAGTCTCCGGCAAGATCCCGTGACCGAGATTGAAGATGTGGCCCGGGCGCGAACCCGTGCGCTTCAGCAGTTCGTGGACTTTGGCGCGCAGCTCGGGCAGCGGCGCGAACAAGGCCACCGGGTCGAGATTGCCCTGAATGGCCGAACGGTAGCTGATGTCCATCCAGGCCTGGTCGATGTTGATGCGCCAGTCGCAGCCCATCACGTCGCCGCCGGCCGCGTGCAGTTCCTTGAAAAAGCCCGAGGCGCCGGTGCCGAAGTGAATCACCGGAACGCCGGTCGACCGGATCCGCTCAATCAGTGCGCGCGAATAGGGGGCGGCGAAGCGCACATAGTCGTCGGAACCCATAGCGCCGACCCAGCTATCAAACACCTGGATGGCCCGCGCCCCCGCGGTCACCTGGGAGTGCGCAAACGGCGCCAGCACGTCCACGATCTTCCCCATCAGCCGCCGCCACAGGGTTTCGTCGGCGTACATCATCTTCTTGGTGCGGATGAAGTTCCGCGAGGCGCCCCCCTCGATCATGTAGCTGGCCATGGTGAACGGAGCGCCCACGAAGCCGATGACCGGCACCCGGCCGGCCAGCGCCCGCACCACGTTCTGGATCGCCTGCCCGACGTATCCCAAATCGTCGGTGTTGGCGGTCGAAAGCGAATCCACGTCATCCGACGTCCGCACCGGGTTGTCGATGATCGGCCCCTCGCCGGCCGCATAGCGAAGTTTCAGACCCATCGGCTGGACGGGCAGCAGCAGGTCGGCGAATATGATCGCGGCGTCCACATCCAGGATTTCCACAGGCTGGAGCGTCACCATGGAGGCCAGATCCGGCCGCTTGCACATTTCCAGAATGCCGTGCTTCTGGCGGATCTGCCGGTATTGGGGTAGGTAACGGCCGGCCTGGCGCATGAACCACACCGGTCGCACGTCGGTCGGACGGCGCCGGCAAGCGTCCAGGAATCGGCTGGTCATGGGGGCCGTTCTCATGGGCTTGTTCAACTAAAACAAAACTAACACAAACTGTTTGATTTTAGGGCAGATTTTCGCTTCGCCCCCGAGATTTTTTCGCCCGTTTTAAAAGAATATCGATCCGGGTGTCAGCGTCCGGGTTGCGATCCTGCTCGAAATTCAGTTCGGGAACGTGCCGCAGGCTCAATCGCGTCGCGAGTTCGTGACGCAAATAATGCCGGGCATGATCCAAAGCCGCCATCGAGGCCCTCTGCTGCTGCTCATCGCCGCCCAGGGCCACCTTGATGTGCGCATAACGGCCGTCGGAGCTGACGTGGACGTCGGTGACGGTAACCTCAAGCAACCTGGGGTCGTCCAGTTCAAACCCGATGATCTCGGCCAGTTCCTCATGAACCGCCACGGATACCCGCTGTGTCCGCCTCTCATCCATCTCCGGCCCCTGGCCCCGGCTCCAGGCCCCTATGAAAGCCACTCCACGTTCGTATCGGCCAGCGCTCTGCCCAACAACGCGGCTGCTTCGTCTTCCACCGACCGCAGCACCTTCTCGGCGAAATCGTGGCTGGGGGAAACCGTGACCGCCGCCACCGTCGCCCGCTGCCACAAGTCCTGCCCGTCGATTTCGGCCACCGCCACGTTGAACTTGTGGCGCAGACGGTCCTTCAGGCTCTTGACTACCTGCCGCTTGTCTTTGAGCGAATGCGAATCTTCCAGCCGCAACTCGAGCGTCAGAACTCCGACCGTCGCCATGAACTCATCAAGCGAAGACCTCGCTCGCCACCCGTTCGGTCACGAACGCCTCAATGACGTCGCCTTGCTTGACATCGCTGTAGTTTTGCAGCGTCACGCCGCATTCCATGCCGCTTTTGACTTCGCTGACATCGTCCTTGAACCGCCGGAGCGATGCCACCTTGCCCGTATAAACCACCACGTTGTCGCGCAGCAGCCGCACCTCGGAATCGCGCGTCAGCGTGCCGTCCTGCACGATACAGCCAGCCACATTGCCGACCTTGGAAATCCGGAACGTATCGCGCACCTCGGCCCGGCCCTTGTAGACTTCCTTGAACACGGGTTCGAGCAGGCCGCTCATGGCCTTCTTAATCTCGTCGGTCACGTTGTAGATGATGGTATGGAGGCGGACATCGACCTTCTCCTGCTCCGCCAACGCCGACGCGTTGCGCTCCGGCCGCACGTTGAAGCCGATGATGATGGCGTTCGACGTCGAGGCCAGCAGCACGTCGGATTCGTTGATCGCGCCCACCGCCGCGCGCAGCACCTTCACCTTGATCTTGTCGTTGGAAAGCTTCTGCAGGGTTTCGCTGAGCACCTCGGCCGAGCCGCTGACATCGGTCTTGATGATGAGCGGGAGTTCCTTGACCTCACCTTCCTGCATTTGCTGGTGCAATTGTTCGAGGGTGATGCGGCTCGATTTTGCGAGCGACGCCTCGCGCTGCTTTTGGTCGCGGAAATTGACGATCTGCTTGGCCTTGGCCGTATCGGTAACCACCTGGAAGTCATCGCCCACTTCGGGCAGTGCATCCAGGCCGATCACCTCGACCGGCATCGATGGTTCCGCTTTGCGCACCTGGAGGCCGCGATCGTTCTGCATCGCGCGCACTTTTCCGAACACCGCTCCGCAGATAAAGAAATCCCCAACGCTGAGCGTGCCATTGCGTACCAGCACTGTAGCCACGGGTCCGCGGCCGCGATCGAGCTGCGCTTCAATCACCGAGCCCATCGCCGGCCGGTCGGGATTCGCTCTGAGATTTTGCAGGTCGGCGACCAGCAAGATCATTTCCTGCAGCGTCTCGAGGCCCTCATGCGTGCGTGCCGACACCGGCACCGTGACCGTGTCGCCGCCCCAGTCTTCCGCCTGCAAGCCGCGATCGGCGAGTTGCTGCTTGATCCGTTCCGGCTGGGCATCCGCCTTATCGATTTTGTTGATTGCGACGATGATCGGCACTTTAGCCGCCCGCGCGTGGTCGATGGCCTCGAGCGTCTGAGGCATCACGCCGTCGTCGGCGGCCACCACCAGGATCACCACGTCGGTTACTTTGGCCCCGCGAGCCCGCATCCGGGTGAACGCCTCGTGGCCGGGCGTGTCGATGAATGTAATCTTGCGCCCGTTCAACTCCACCTGATAGGCGCCAATGTGCTGCGTAATGCCGCCGGCTTCGCGAGCCGCCACGTTGGCTTCCCGAATGGCGTCGAGCAAAGAGGTCTTGCCGTGATCGACGTGGCCCATGATCGTGACCACGGGCGCCCGCGTCTGCAACGCCTTCGTCTCTTCCTTCTCTTCCACCGCCAGTTGGGCCTCTTCCTCATAGGTCACGGTGGCGGTGGAAGCGCCGAACTCGCGTGCCAGGTCGGTGGCCAGTTGCGAATCGAGCGTCTGGTTGATGGTCGCGAAGATGCCCTTGTCGAGCAACTTCTTAATTACCAGGTTGGCCCTCACATCCAGCTTTTCGGACAGCTCCTTGACGGTGATGCCTTCCGAGATGGTGATCTCGCGATTGATCGGCGGCGGCCCGGTTTCCACGTGGCGTCGCGAAGCCGGCCGTAGAATCTTCTCTTCCTCCACCCGCTCGCGCGGCTGGCGGGCCGGGCGCTTGTCGCCCGCGCGTCCACGGGGTTGCTCGACGATAGGCGGCGCCAGGCCGGGCTCGAGGCGTCCACGGGAAGTCGGATGCTGCGGCCGCGGTCCACCGGGACGAGGAGGGCCGCCTCCGGGGCGAACCCCGGTACGCGCCACCAGCGGCTGGCCGGGGCGAATCGGCCCGCGATAAATCGGTTGGCCGGGAACGGGCGAACTCGGTGGTCTTGGGGCGCCCGGACGCGGCGCGCCGGGCGCTGCCGGCATCGCCGGGCGAGGCGTTCCTAAACGGGCCGCCAGATCAGGCCGTGGCGGAACCACCGGTCGCGCCACCGGCTGGCCGGCCAAAGTGCGCTGTGGCGCGGCTGGAGCCTGTGGAGCCGCGGGCCCCGGTGTCGCGGTACGCGCCGTTTCAGGTGGCCGCGATGGAGCGGCCGGACGCGAGGGCATCGGCGTTCCCGGGCGTGCCGGCTCTGCAGCCGGAAGCGGCTGACGGGGGCCGGAAAGAATCTGTCCTGGCTTCGGAGGCGCCGCTGCGGCCCCGGGGATCGGGCGCACCACGGGTGGCGCGGGCCGTCCCGGTGTAAAGACGACAGCGGGCGGCGCGGGCGGGGCTTGTCCGGGCGTGCCGAGCGGCGGATGGACGGGCCGGCCCGTTGCCAGCGGCGGACGCACCGGCGCCGTCGGACGCACCTCCTCCGCGGCCGGGCGCTTTTCTTCGACTTCCGCGACGGGTGCGGGAACAGGCTCCGGCGCCTTCGCGACCGGCGCGGGCCGGCTCGGCGCAGCTTCGCGTGGCGGTGGCGCGGCGGCCGGCTCCGGCGCTTCAACGACCTCCGCCGGCGCCTCGTCCTCAGCCGAGGCCACTCCATACAGGGCGCGCAGCCTGATCGCCACATCTTCGTCGATCGAGCTGGAGTGCGTCTTCTTTTCCGTTACGCCGAGCTCGGGAAGCCGCTCCAGAATCTCGTGAGCTTTGACTTCCAACTCCCGTGCCAGCTCGTTGATGCGAATCTTCTTCATAAATACGACTGTTTGCGTTCACCGCGGGCTTCCAACACCCGCACTACTCAACCGGCTCCTCGTCGGCACCCGAAGTGGGCCCTGTTCCTTCCGGCCCCGCTCCTTCTTCCGAATTTTGAGTGGGGAGACCCGCGTATTCTATCGTATCAGACTGGTCCGTGGCCGCTTCCGGCAGCGGGGCCTGTTCGACGTCCGGGGGCTCTCCCAGTTCGGCTACCGCTTCCTGCACCGGTTCGGCGGCAGGCTCGGGCTCGGCCGGCGGCGCCGCCGGCTCGAACTGGCTGTAATACCCGTTGACAACCACCTGGATCTGTTCGACGTCCTGCGGCCCGAGGTCTTGGATCTCCTCGATCTGCTCAGGCGTCATC
This sequence comes from Bryobacteraceae bacterium, assembly GCA_036406715.1. GTDB lineage: Bacteria > Acidobacteriota > Terriglobia > Bryobacterales > Bryobacteraceae > PSRJ01. Next base: position 29,008 of record DASXAK010000127.1, read on the forward strand.
CCGCCGAGCTTCTCGACAGTTCCGATCCCGGCGCCCACCAATTTCTCAACCACGCTTTCCGCCAGACCGTAATCAATCAGCACCGATACCGGCGCGCCCGGCGCCACCAGCGCGGCCATCTGCGACTCCACTTCCTGCCGCTTCTCTTCTTCGCTCTTGATATCGATCTTCCAGCCGAGCAGCTTGGCTGCCAGGCGCACATTCTGCCCTTTCTTGCCGATGGCCAGAGAAAGCTGGGAATCGTCGACGATCACTTCCATGTGTTTCTCGATCGCGTCGAGAATCGTGATGCGGCTCACTTTGGCGGGGCTCAGCGCATGCGTCGCGAAGACCACCGCGTCGTCGGAGAATTCGATGATGTCGATCTTCTCGCCGCGCAGTTCCCGGATGATCGACTGCACGCGCATGCCCTTCATGCCGACACAGGCGCCGACGCTGTCGACATCGCGGTCGCGGCTCTGCACTGCGATCTTGGTGCGCTCGCCGGCTTCGCGCGCGCAGCCTTTGATCTGCACGGTGCCGTCATAGATTTCCGGCACTTCCTGCTCGAACAGGCGCATGACAAGTTCCGGCGCCGCGCGCGACACCAGCACGCCCGGCCCCTTGCTCGATTTATCCACCAGCCGGATCACGCAGCGCACGCGATCGCCCACCGAATAACTCTCGAGCCGCGACTGTTCTTTTTTCGATAGCTTGGCTTCGGTCTTGCCGAGATCGAGCACGTAGTCCGGGCCTTCGATCCGCTTGATGGTGCAGTTGACCAACTCGCCGGCGCGGCCCGAATATTCTTGATAAACCGTTTCCCGCTCGGCTTCCCGAACCTTCTGGAAGATTACCTGCTTGGCGGTCTGCGCCGAGATCCGGCCCAGCGCTTCGGTATTCTTCTGAATCCGCACCTCGGAGCCGATTTCGGCCGAGGAATCGATGCGCCGCGCCTCGCCGAGAGTCATCTCGTGCGCCGGATCGGCCACCGCCTCGACCACCTTCTTCACCGCGTAGAGCGCAATCGCCCCGGTTTTCGGATCCATGTCCGCGACGTAGTCTTCGTTGGTGCGGTAATGCTTGCGGGCAGCGACCAGCATGGCGTCCTTGACCGCGTCCAGCACGATCTGCGGGTCGATTCCCTTTTCCTTGCTCAGGATCTCGATGGACTGATAAATCGTTTCCAAAGTGCCCTCTTTTTTCTGGCTGATTGCGTTTTTCCGGGGGGTTACCACTCAAACTTCAGGTTGGCCTTCTGGACCTGCTCGAACGGGAACCGGATGGTTTGGCCCGGGCCGACTTCGAGCGCGATGGTCTGGTCGGCGAGCCCGGCCAGCGTGCCTTCCCACGTGCGGCGCCCATCGACCGGCTCGCGCAGCGTGATCTTGGCCTTCTTGCCTGCAAACCGCTCGTAATCCCGCGGCTTCAAAAGCTTGCGCTCGACTCCCGGCGAACTGACTTCGAGCGTGTACCGGCCCCCCGGCACGACGTCTTCCACATCCAGGATAGTGCCGATCTGTTGCGACACGAGTTCGCAATCGGCGTGCGTAATGCCGGCCGGCTTATCGATCGAGATACGAACCAGGCGTTGATTGCCGCCGCCCTTGACTTCGACCTCGACCAATTCCATTCCTTCCGACTCCGCCACGCGTTGGGCGATCTCCTCGATCTTAGACGCCACCGCTTCGCGCATCGTTCCGTACACCGCCAAACCAATAAAAAAGTGGGCTTTCGCCCACTCCGAAGGTCCGACGTTCAAATTTCATTGTACCGCGAGAAAAGCAGCTTGGCTAGGTGGGGCAGGTCTCCGGCCTGCCCATCCTTAGTGGTCGCCGCTAAGCAAGGGGATCAGGTCACGTACTGAAAACGGTTTGCGGATAAAGTGGTGGATCGGTAATCCGAGAAAAGTTTGATCGACGGCTCCTTTGCCATAGGCGCTCGTGACCACAATTCTCAGATTGGGCCGAATCCTGCGGGCCTCCTCCACAATCTCCCGGCTCGATGTTCCCGGCAGTGTGACATCCAGTAGAACCGCTTCCAGTTCTTCTATGTTTTCACACATCAATTCCATCGCTTCCGAACCATTGCGCGCCTCGAGCACGGAAAAACCAGACTTCCGGAGAGACTTCGAAATCGCTACCCGCAGCAACTCCTCATCTTCCGCGATTAGGACTGACCGGTTCTGAGCTCGTTGCAATACCATCTCGGAGTGATGGCTCATCAGACCCTCCGCCGGCCGCTTCAGGGCGCAAGGCAAGAACACTTGAAACGTCGTCCCCCGGCCGGCAGTCGTCGTCAGACGAATAGTCCCGCCGTGGTCATGTACCACCTTGTGGACGACAGCCAGCCCCATACCGCGGCCGGAAAATTTCGTCGTGAAGAAAGGGTCGAAGATTTTAGCCTTCACGTCGTCCGATATCCCAATGCCCGTATCTGAGACTTCCAGCAGAATGCAGTCTTCGGTAGGAAGACCTGTTGCATCACTCGGACCTTTGCTGGATCCCCCAGTCACGTGCACGGTTCTCAGGGTTATGGTCCCGTCAACAGATCCGACCGCCTCCGAAGCGTTGATGATCAGGTTCATCAAAACCTGCCGGATCTGGGCGGAATTACCCGACACCGGCGGAAGATCCGGATCCAGAGCCGTTCTCAAGACCGCGTGTTTTGAAATCGAGACCCGGATCAGGCCTAGTGTCTCCTGTATCAGCCCCGACAGGTTAATGCTCTCTTGCAATCTCGTTTCGTCCCGTCCCGCGTAGACCATCAACTCACGCACGATCTCAGACCCGCGCATCGCAGCAAACTGAATCTCCTGGATCTCGCCACGCTGTGCCGAGCCGACAGCCAATTCTGTCTCCACGAGTTCTGCCTGCGCGCTGATCGCGCCGAGGATATTGTTGAAGTCATGAGCGATGCCACCGGCCAGAACTCCCAAGCTTTCCAGATTCTGCTTGGCGAGTGACTCCTCCTGCGTACGCTTGAGATCCGTTATGTCGATACAGGCACCCACAATCCGTCTCGTCGCTCCATCTCCGTTTCGTAACGGGATGAGATTCGTATGGAAATATCTGCGGCCGGTCGGCAGATCAAGCGCGTCATCAAATTGAATCGCGTGAGCCGCGCTCAGGCATCGGCGATAGTTCCCAATGAGCTTATTTGCCAGGTCCTTTGGAAAGACCTCTTCGACGAACTTGCCGGATATTTCGGAATTCGAAAGGGCAACGGCCTTCTCCTCGGCGGCGTTAAAGGCGACGTATTTAAAACGGCCGTCCGGGACGACGTCAACCAGGAACATGCAAACGGAAATGTTGTCGAATACATCCTTGTATTGCAGTTCGATTTCGCGCTGGAAAGCCTCGGCCTGTTTGCGTTCAGTTAAATCTTGCATCGCCCCGATTACTCGCCGTGCCTTACCCGACGGGTTTCGGGAAATGTAGGCGCGGTCGTAGATGTATGCCCACCGGCCATCGGCGCGTCGAAATCGGTACTCGCAGGTCCAGCTTTCAGCGTCAGAAGAAATCGCTGTTTGAAGACTCTCGACCGTGCGCGTGCGGTCATCGGGATGGACTTGGTCACTCCACCATTGATACGAATGCGAAGTTTCGGGCGGCCGGCCGTACAGGGTTGAATAGGTCTCGTTCCACGTCACAAACCCGGTTTCCAGGTCAATGTCCCAAATCGCATCGTTGGTCGCTTTGATGGCGAGCCGGAACCGCTCCTCACTTTGCATCAGCGCGATTTCGCCCCGCTTCCGATCGGTGATGTCATGGGCTATCGTGGAACTGCCGACAACCACAGCCGCGCTGTTCTTGACGGGTGAAATGGTGACCGAGACCTCTACGCGCCGGCCATCCTTACACATGCGAGTCACTTCGTGGTGCTCCAGGTGTGCACCCGACCGTATTCTCTCCAGGATCATGGGATGCTCTTCTGAGCACTCGGGTGGAAGCAGGACGGATACGGATTTCCCGATGATTTCTTCCGCTGTGTACCCGAAGAGTCTCTCGGCGCCGGAATTCCAGCTCACGATAATGCCGTCCAGATTCTTGCTGAATATGGCATCATCGCAGGATTCGACAATCGACGACAGGAGCAAGCAATGCTCCTCGATTCGCTTTCGCTCCGTAATGTCGATAGTGATCCCGGCAAGGCGAACCGGACAACCCACACTGTCGCGAAACACCTGCCCTTTGGCCAGCATCCAGCGTACGCTTCCATCAGGGCGCACCAGGCGAAAGTCCGTATCCCAATGCCGGGCATGTGAGAGGCTCTCGCGGTATTGTTCATTCACCCGGCCGCGATCTTCCGGATGCACCAGTTTGAGCCACTCTTCATAGGTCAGAGGGGGATGGTTCGGCGACAGCCCGTGAAGCTTGGCATACTCCCCGGAAACATTGGTTTTGCCGGTACGCAGATCCCGATCCCATAGTCCGAGGCCCGCCGAATCCAGCGCCATCTCGAGACGCCATTCACTCTCGATCAGAGCGTGTTCCGCCTGCTTCTTTTCGGTGAGATCCTCGACCATAGCGATGAAGTACTGTGCAGAATTGTCGGCGTTTCGAACGAGCGATCGATTGAGCCTTGCCCAAAGCACGCTTCCGTCCTTGCGAACGTAGCGCTTTTCCATGGAATGCGACGAAATCTCACCGTCCAGAAGTTGGCGGCGTCCGCTCAAAACGTCCCCGCAGTCGTCGGGGTGGTTAATCTCATGTGCCGTCTTTGCGAGCAACTCGGCTTCGGAGTAGCCCAGCATCTCGCAATACCGGCCATTCACACGCAGGAACTTCCCCTGGAGGTCGATCTGGGCGATACCGACCGGTGCGCGATCGAAAATCGTTTCAAAGATTCGATCTGAAAGTTCCATTGGTGCTCTCCGATTGCCGATCAGTATACGCGATTCATACGCGGTGATGTTATCGGCCTTCCGGGTACTGCTACCTCCCCGCCGCACCACCCCAAAGCGTTTCCGTCGGTCTTCCTACGGAAACGTCTTTGAAGCGCAAACAAGAATCGATGCACGAGCGGCGGTGAGGCTTTATTTTTTTTCCGTATTGTGGTTCTTCGGCGCCGGCCTGATTGAGACCACGATACTCGGCGAGAACTGGTACTTTCTCAAAAAGCCATTTAGCCTATTGGAGATCATCCTCTCCATCCGGGTATTTTTGCGGGACATCCCATGAGAAGGCTGAGTACTAAAGATCCACACCTATCTTGCGTGGGTGCAAGGGGTTTTACTGAAATTTGATCGGCGCAAAGTGATTGAGCCCGCCGATCTCATGATAGCGTCTTCCCAACAGCGCCATTTTTTACGGGGAGGACGTTGTGAGTAACGGGCAACAGTCCACGCATACAGAAGTTGAAAGCGTTTGGAGGCACTACTGGGAAGCCGCCAAACTCCGACTTGAACTAGCGCGGATCAGAGTTCGTGAGGTTGAGATCGAGGTCACACTCAATCCTCGAGCAATCTGCGAGTATCAGACGGCCGCCGCTGCAGAGAGGGCCGCACAACTCGAATATTCCCGTGTGTTACGGATCTACATGGATCTCGTGGTGCATGGGAGAGCGCCGGAGTTGGCCGGCCAGCTGGTGAATACCGGCAAGAGAGAAGCAGCAGAGGACATTTCAACTCCTCGAGTCCTCGACTGAAATGAATCTGTAATCCTGAGTGATCTCGTCCGGCGGTTTGCAGGAATATTCGCGGTTTGTTTTGAGCGGCTTGCGCGCGCAAGAGGCTGGAATCGCATTTTGGCCTGCTAGCGTGTAATCAGAAAGAGGCTTGCGGAAACGCAGGTCTCCGGATTTCTTGCCGGCCGGCAAGCGTTGCAGTGTAGTGGTACTGAACTTCCCGTAGAGCTGTTAAGGCTCGTGCGGCTGAGCGCCTACGCGGACGCGGTCGGCGGGGAGACTTTGGAAGTGCTTCCATAACACCCGGTGGAGCGCGGATAGCTCATATCGCCGTCCCATCGGATTTCAGAGAGTCGAACATCGAAACGAGAGTTTAAACGTAGCGCCATAAAGCGATTCCAATGGCCTCGTAGATGAGGCTCAAACCACAGGGTGGCCGACAACGCACGGCGATAAGTCCGCGGGAAACCTCCCGTAGCCCGGCCGCCCCGCAACGCATCTTTTCTTTCCCATCGAAGTCAGTGTGTCACCCGCAGTGTGTCTAGTCCCGCCGGAGATGGTGAAACTGTTCAGTTCGGCCGATAAGAAGAACAGAAGGTTTGCCGAATGCGGAAAAGTGCCATACCGACGGGGCCGGTTCTGGTTTCAAAGATCGCCGAGCCTGTCAAGAAGCAGCGGCTGGGAGTCGATTGCAAGTACGGCGAGGAACTGAGCCGGTTGCAGGTCGAACTCGTCAAATTGCAGGAATGGGTGCGGCACGAGGGGCTGAAAGTGGCGGCCCTGTTCGAGGGCAGGGATGCCGCCGGCAAGGGCGGCGCGATCAAACGAATCACCGAATGTCTCAACCCGCGTGTCTGCCGGGTGGCCGCTTTAGCGGCGCCGACCGAGCGTGAACGAACGCAATGGTACTTCCAGAGGTATGCGGCGATGCTGCCGGCTGCGGGAGAGATCGTGCTGTTCGACCGCAGCTGGTACAACCGCGCCGGGGTCGAACACGTCATGGGTTTCTGCACCGAGAGTGAATACCGGGAGTTTCTACACAGTTGCCCGGAGTTCGAACGAATGCTCGTCCGCTCCGGGTTGATCCTGATCAAGTATTGGTTTTCAGTGAGCGATGAGGAGCAGGAAAGCCGTTTTCACGAGCGGATGAAAGATCCCACCAAGCGCTGGAAACTGAGTCCGATGGACCTGGAGTCGCGCCGCCGTTGGGTGGACTATTCGCGCGCCAAGGACGAGATGTTCGCCTACACCGATATCAAACAGGCGCCGTGGTACGTAGTCAACGCCGATAACAAGAAATGCGCGCGGCTGAATGTGATCCGTCACCTGCTCTCGTCCATTCCCTATCAGGACCTGACGCCGAAGCCGATGGCGCTTCCGCCGTTGGACCGAACGAAGTACATTCGGCCGCCGATCACGGAGCAGAATTTCGTTCCCGAGTTCTATCGCTGAGAACGCTTGGCATGCCGGAGGCCTGCCCCACTAGCTCAACCGCAGCGGCGCCTGGCGCAGGGTCGTATCCAACCCCCCGATTGCGTCGGCCACTTTCCGGCTGATCGTCTCCAGATTGCAGAGCACCTGGATGCGCTCCTTGCGCGTTTCCAGTTGCGGTTCGCTGAGCACGAACGGCAACAACCCGCACGCTTCCGCAATGCTCACCAGCATGATGTCGCGCGTGTCCGGGATCTCATCGGTGAGAATGGCGTGCGCCAGCCGCTGTTTGACGTGTTTTCGCGGCCGCTCATTCACAACCGGGAAACGCTCCACCTCGATGATCCAGAGCCGTCTGGATTTCTCCAGCCTCAAGATGCCTTGCGCGATCAAAGAGGCCAGCGCTTCGCCTTCCAGATCGTCATTGCGGCGGAAGAGGGCTTCGATCCAGTCACGCACGGTCCTGATTTCCGGCTGCCGGCGCATCTGATCGAGGACGCGGTCCCAGATCGGGTTGCCAGTGGGATTCGGATCGACAATGCGAATCTCCTCGGTGTCGGTATCGATTTTGCGCGCCAGCGCGAGGTCGAAGAAGACCGCGCCCGCGAGCGCATAGGCCACGCCGAATCCGCGCGGCGATTCGAGATGGCCGGTGTTCTCATCCACCGCGAGCAGCACAACCTCTTCGAGCATGCTCAGCACGGCAATTGTTCCTCGATTCGCAATACTTGATGTATGCCGCTCACCTCGAACACCTTCTTGACCGGCCCGCGAACCCGGCAGACGGTGAATTCGGCCTGATGCTCCCGAGCGGCGCGGCCGGCCTGCAACACAGCGCGGAGACCGGCGCTCGACACATAATCCACGGCCGCGAAATCGGCAGCGACCTTAGCGTGCTGCGCGACGGCCGCACGCAGCGCGCGCTCCAGTTCGTCGGCGGCCTCGGCGTCGGCGCGTCCGCGGATCTCGACGACACACCATCCGGAACGAAGCTGTTCTGCGATCTGGATCAAACCACCCTCCGCATGCTGACGTGGTTCCATCCTTCCGAGCGGCGCCAGGAAAGGTCGCCCATGGCGCGGCGCGCCAGATGCAGCCCGAGTCCGCCCAGCGCGCGGTCGGCGAGCGTCGGTTCAAACTCAGGCGGAGGGACGGTCGCAGGATCGAATTCGCACCCGCGATCGGAGAATTCGGCATCGACACGGTTTTCAACCCGTTCCAGCCGGATTCGCACCGCCTCCTTCAGACCTTCGCATCCTCCGTGGCGCAGCGCGTTGATGAAGAGTTCTTCCATCGCCAGATTTAAATCGAACTCGACTTCGCTATTGAGATTGTTCTCTTCGCAAAACCAGGCGACCTCTTCGGCCATATGCCCGAGCTCTTGAAGGTTGCCATCGAGAGTAAATTCCACGCGGCTCAGATCCGCCGATTGTGGCACACCACAGCGGCGACTTTCAACGCGCAGCTTTGGCACAAACCCGCGTCGTTATGCCACTATGAAGCCATGCGGAGTGTGCTCGTGCTGGCGGTAGCGGCGCAGTGTCTGCCGGCGCAGTCTACCGAGGATGTGCGCAAGGCCTTGAGGCACGCTCTGCCGGTTCTCGAACGCTCGGCCGCCGAATTCATAGCCCAGCGAAGCTGCGTTTCGTGCCACCACAACATTCTGCCGATTCTGATGCTGCACATGGCCCGTGAGCGCGGCATGGAGATCGACGGACGCGTGCTCGCCGCGGTCGAAGACAAAACGTTTCGTGCTCTGCGCAGTCCGACTGCTTTGGATGACGCCATTCAGGCGGTGGCGCTCAACGATCCGACGCCGAATGACAGCTTTCTGCTGATGGCCGCCGGCGCGGCCGGAGTCGAACCCGGACTGGTGCCCGCCGCTTACGCCCGGCGGTTGCTCGGGTGGCAGCGCGATGGGCATTGGGTGACGTCCGACTTTCGGCCGCCACATTCGAGCAGCGTCTTTACGGCGACCGCCACGGCCATTCGCGCCATCGGTCTTTATCTGCCTGAAGAGCTGCGCGCTCAGCGCGAGGCCTGCTTCGGCCGCGCCCGCGAGTGGCTGCTGGCCACGGCGCCGGAGTCGATTGAGGACGGTTCTTTCCGCGTACTCGGGCTGGTTTGGGCCGGAGCTTCCGCTTCCGAGATCGAAACCGCGGCGAAGGATTTGCTCGCCGCGCAACTGCCGGGCGGTGGCTGGCCGGAACTGCGCGGGTACCCGGCCGATGCCTATTCTACGGGTGAAGCATTATTCGCCTTGCATCAGGCTGGCTTCGCCGCGGCTTCCCGGCCGTGGCGGCAGGGCCTGCACTTCCTCCTCTCGACGCAAACAGCCGATGGGAGTTGGCGCATCCGCACCCGCATGGTTTCGCCGGCCCAGGTCAGCCCTCCGTACTTCTCGACCGGTTTCCCGTATGGCACGGATGAGTACATCTCTTACGCGGGTAGCTGCTGGGCAGTGATGGCACTGCTCAGCGCGATTCCGGAACGCCCGCGTGAGCCGGCGAAGGCCGATGCTCACGGCGCTCCTTCGTGGATACGAACGGCGCTATTTGGCACGCCCCAGCAACTCTCCGCGCTTCTCGACTCGGGTCTCGACCCGAACAGCCGCACGGATGGCGGCACCACCATTCTCATGATGGCCGCGCCCGATCCGGAAAAAGTGCGACTTCTGCTGAAGCAGGGCGCCGATGTGAAAGCGCGCGCGTCGTCCGGGACCGATGCGCTGACGATAGCGGCTGCGTATCGCGGATCGGCGCGAACGCTCGGGCTACTTCTCGAAGCGGGCGCGGAAGTGCGTGCGCCGGCAGGAGTCCGCCCGCGCAACTCTCCATTGCTGTTTGCATCTATGAATGGGGACATGGAAAATATCAAGCTGCTTCTGGCTCGAGGCGCCGACCCATCAGCGGCGGCTCTCTCCTCCGCAGTGACCTTCGGCTACCTGGACGTAGTCCGGACGCTCATCGCGGCGGGCGCCTCGGTGCGCGGAACCGAAGCTTCGGGAATCAATCTGCTGCACTGGGCGGTGATTGCCGATCGCCCGGCTGTCATTCCAGCGCTGATCGCAGCCGGAGTGCCGCTCAATGCTACCGACCAAGACGGCTATACGCCGCTGATGTACGCTGCCAGCATCGATTTTGGCAATACGCGGTCGCTCGATGCCTTGCTTCGAGCCGGCGCGGATCCGGCGATCCGGAACAATGACGGCCGTACGCCGCGCGAGCAGGCACGTCACTACGGCCACACGGCACTCGAAGCCGCTCTCCGCTGAAAGTCTGTTACAGTGAAAAATTCCATGCGAAATGTAGTGATTGTAGGTTCCGGCTGTGCCGGCAACACGGCCGCGGTCTATGCTGCGCGCGCTAATCTGAAGCCCCTGGTGGTCGCCGGCCATGAGCCGGGTGGCCAGCTCTCGCTTACCACGCTGGTCGAGAACTTTCCCGGATTTCCGGAGGGCATTCAAGGGCCTGACCTGGTCGAGAACATCAAGAAACAGGCGCAGAATTTTGGCGCCGAGTTCGTGCACGCTAGCGTGATCGATGCCGATCTCTCGCAGCGCCCTTTCCGGCTGAATGTCGACGGCGAGTGGATCGAGACGCGCACGGTGATCGTGGCCTCAGGCGCTTCGGCGCGGTGGCTGGGCCTCGAGTCAGAGCAGAAGTTGATTGGCCATGGCGTCAGCTCGTGCGCCACTTGCGACGGCTTCTTTTACAAGGGGCGCAAGATCATGGTGATCGGTGGCGGGGATTCCGCCATGGAAGAGGCGAATTTCCTGACGCGCTTCGGCGAAGACGTCACGCTCGTGCACCGGCGGGACGACTTTCGGGCGTCCAAGATCATGATCGACCGCGCTCGGCAAAACCCCAAAATTAAACTCCTGACCAGCACCGTAGTGGAAGAGATCTATGACGTGGCGGCGAACCTGGTCACGGGCGTGCGCCTGCGCAACGTGAAAAACAACCGCACGTGGGACGAGCCGGTGGACGGCTTCTTTGTGGCGATCGGGCACATTCCGAACACGGCGGTGTTCCGAGCCCAGATCGAAACCGACGCAGAGGGATACATCGTGTCGCACGGCGGCGCGCGGACCAACGTCGCGGGCGTCTTTCACGCAGGAGATGTGCAGGACCGTGCGTACCGGCAGGCCATCACGGCTGCGGGGGCCGGGTGCATGGCGGCCATAGAAGCCGAACGCTTTCTTGAAGCGGAAGGACACTGACCATGATTGAACGCATCAATCCGCCCGGAGCCCCGGCGCCACGCGGTCCGTATTCGCCGGCCGTGCGGGCAGGCGATTTCATTTACGTTTCGGGCCAGGTTCCGGCCGAACCGGGTGATATCGGGCATGAAACGCGGCAGGTGCTGAGCAACGTGAAACGCATTTTGGAGGGCTGCGGCGCGACGCTCGCGGACGTCGTGAAGTGTAGCGTGTTCCTGGCCGACGGAAAAGATTTCGCGGCGATGAATGCGGTCTACGCCGAGTTCTTCGGAGACGCCAAGCCGGCACGCAGTACGGTAGTGGTCAGCTTTGCGGTTCCGAATATCAAGGTTGAGATCGACGCGATCGCGTATAAGCCGCGGTGAGTGCTGGTTGGTTTTGCTGAGTGGGGCCCGCAATCCTGCCCGCAGCCGGCTTTCTAGCCGGCTCGACTTGCTGATAGCAAGTCGGCAGGTCGGAGACCTGCCCCACTAAGCTTCGACGCGCCGCGTCTTGCCCTCGCGGCGGTACTTCCAGTGCAGAAATGCCATCCTGAGCGTCCGGATTACCTCGGAGGGCTGGAACGGCTTCGCAAGGACGTCGTAAGCGCCCATGTTGAGGGCCTCCGCCCAGAGGTGATCGTCGGCGTGACGCGAAGTCAAAATGAATGACAGCGGCTTGGAGCGGGAGGCCGCTTCCCGCAGTACGTCCTTCCAGGTGCCCGGCGGCACGTCTCGCTCACAAATCACGAACATCACCGAGTCGTCGCGCAATAACTGCTTGGCCCGTCCCAGGGTCGGAGCGTGATGGATAGTCCAGTTGGAATCGCTCATGATTTTCCGCAACGCCTCATGGTCATCGCGCGAGGGACTGACCAACAGCAGGGTCACGGGTTCGTCGCCCTTCTCGATCATTGCGGCTCGGTCCACTGGCAAAGGCATCTCCTTTCTCACGTGCGCTCCTACTGACAGTCTTCCAGCCCACCACAGCGACATAGATGGCTTCGTTCAGGGAAGGCAACTGTAGCACGGCGATGATTCGCCGTGCCCTTCATTTGAGTTTCGATGGGCTTCAAAGCAATGTCAACGAGTGCGGGATTGCGCGTGCAGTGTGGGTGTAATGGTTTGTACGATGCGAAGCGGAATCGAGTTCTTACCGAGCCTCGGGAACGGAGAAGAAGAACGTTGATCCTCTGCCGGGTTCCGATTGGATCCAGATCCGCCCTCCGTAGCGCTCGACCAGTTTCTTGCAAAGAGCCAGTCCGATCCCTGTGCCCGAGTGCCCTGAAGCCGCGCGAATGCGCTTGAACAGGCCGAAAACGTACGCGGCATACTCCGGGTCGATCCCAATGCCGTTGTCCTGAACCGACAGGATCCAGGCGCCGCCGTCCCTTTGCGCGCGGACGTGCACGCGAGGCGGGGAGGCGCTGCGGTACTTCAATGCGTTTCCAATCAGGTTTTGAAAGATTTGTTGAGCGTGAACGGGCGCCATGCGGACCTCCGGCAGCGGGTCCCGGGTGATCGTGGCGCCGGTTTCTTCGATCGCTGTGCTCAGATTGCGCAGGGCCGTATCGAGCGCGGCCTCGAGTGGAATATCGCTCTCGATTTTCTCGTCCGCCGAGGCCTGAATGTAGGTCAGCAGATCGTCAAGCATCGCATTCATGCGAATGGCGCCGTCGACCGCGAAGTCGATCATCTGATCCCCTTCGGGGCCCACTTTGCTGGCAAACTTGCGCTTGAGGAGTTCGCAGTAGGCTCGGACCGCTCGCAGTGGCTCCCGCAGGTCGTGAGTGGCGGAATACGCAAACTGTTCCAGGTCTGCATTCGCCGCGCGCAGCGCCTGGTTCGCTACGCGCATGGCGTTGTCGGTTCGTTTGCGATCGGTGATGTCCTGGTAGAAAACAGAAAGGCCGCCGTTCCTTGCCGGATACAACCGGACGTCAAACCAGCGCTGGCGCGGCGCATAGTAAAGATCGATATGGGCAGAGGTACGATCCTGCATCACGCGGCGGTATTGCGCTTCGGTATCGGTCCCCAGGGTTTCAGGGAAGACATCCCAAAACCGCCGTCCGATCAGGTCCTGCCGCAGTTTTCCGGTCGAGCGCTCGGCTTCGGCGTTCACGTACTGAAATTGCCAGTCCGCGTCGAGAGAGAGAAACGCATCGCTGATGCTTTCCAGGATGTTGGCGGTGCGTTCCTGCGCAGCTTCGGCTTCGGCCCGAAGCGCTCGCTCGCGCGCCCCCGCCTCGAGACGCAGACGGCTCATCCGCAGGCGCATGTCGACCCGGGCAAGCAGTTCCCGGGCTGTAAAGGGCTTGACGATATAGTCGTCGGCGCCCGCATTCAACCCTTCGACGCGAGCTTCTTCGCCCGCGCGGGCGGATAACAAAATGACCGGGATGGTGCGAGTGGATTCGCTCGCGCGAAGCTCCCGTAAGAACCCGAAGCCGTCGATTCCGGGCATCATGACGTCCGTCAGCACGAGGTCCGGCGGATTCCGCTGAACCGCTGCCAGCGCGTCGACGCCGTTCGACGCCGCCTCCACCTGATAATGCGACCCCAGCAAACGCCGGACATAATCGCGCATATCAGCGTTATCGTCCGCGAGTAGAATCCGTCCCGTGACCTTGTGGATGTGCGGCGCTTGAACCGAATCCGACGCAAACAGCGCCGGATTCGGCGGGCGTTCGGATTCCGGTAGCCAGCGCAACGCCTCATCCACATAGGCCGCCGATACGGAGGCGCTCAACCTCGCGGCTGACCCGATACGTCCGGCCGGCAGATGCGCGTGACCCAGCGGAATCGAAACCGTGAACACACTACCCTTTTCCTCCGCGCTCTCCACACGAATCGAGCCGCCGTGCAGCTTCGTCAATTCATTCACCAGCGCGAGTCCGATACCGGTGCCCTCATGGGTTCGGCCTCGCGCCCCGTCCACGCGATAGAACCGCTCGAAAATATGAGGCAACTGTTTTTCGGGAATGCCGGCGCCGCTGTCTTCGACGCGCAATTCGAGCCATTCTCCGGCGCGCCTCATACCCACCCGGACATAACCTTTCACCGTGAATTTGAACGCGTTTGAGATGAGGTTGAGAACTATCTTTTCCCACATGTCGCGGTCCACGTAGGCGCGCTCGTCCAAACACGGGCAATCCACGATGAATTGGATGCCCGCGCTTTCCATCGCCGAGCGGAACGAACTCGCGATGTCGGCGGTGAAGCTGCCGAGGTCAGTCGCCTCGTAGACGGCCTCCGCGCGGCCGGCTTCGATGCGCGTGAAATCGAGCAGCGTATTCACCAGCTTCAGCAACCGGATGCCGTTGCGATGGACCAGTCGCAGTTCGTCGCGAGTCTCGCCCGGCGGCGCGTGCTCGATCATCGCTTCGATCGGACCGAGCATCAGGGTCAGCGGAGTGCGAAATTCGTGGCTGACATTGCTGAAAAACGCGGTCTTCATTCGATCGATTTCGCTGAGCGCCTCGAGGCGTTTCTGTTCCTCTTCGTGCGCCCGCGCGTCGGCGATAGCCTTCGAAATCTGTGCGCCGACGAGTTCGAAAAACGTCCGGTAACTCTGGTCGAGCCGCTTGCGGGGGCTAACGCCCGCGAGCAGAAATCCAAAAGGTGAGGTCTGGCCGGGCATTAGAATCGGCAATACGACGCCCGAGCGGCAGCCGGTTTCCCACGCGCCACCGGGAAGCGGCCCCGCCCGCCCGGCAAGGTCTTCGATTACCCGGAGCCGCGAACCGTTCAGCTCGGCTTGGGAGAACGTCTCCTCGGCCGCCAGGACGATGTGGCGCGGGAGGGCTTTCGAGCCTGCCTCAATCCCGGCGCTGGCCGTCAGACCAGCCTGGCTGCGAGCCTCATCGAATATGTAGAAACCGGCGAAGGGAATATCGTAGGGATTGTCGGCCAAGGTATCCGCCGCCGCGGTGCACGCATCGCCGATACCGCGCGCCCGGCTGGTTCGTGTAGCCAGATCGCGCAGCGTCCGCAACCGGCGTTCCCCGATGATGTGGTCCGTGGTTTCCGCCACCGGCGTAAATACGCCGCCGACCCCGCCCGATTCATCGCGAATCGGACTGTAAGAAAACGTGAAGTAACATTCCTCCGGATATCCGTTCCGCTCCAACAAAAGAAGGAGATCGTTGGACCAAGTGGCCTCGCCGCGACGCAAAACGTTGTCGAGCATCGGCCCGACGATGTGCCAGATCTCGGGCCAGCATTCCCGGCCGGGACACCCCAATGCCGCGGGATGTTTCGCCGCGATGATGTCCCGGTAGGCATCGTTATACAGCATCACGAGACCAGGCCCCCACCAGATGACGATGGCGAAGCGGGAGTTCAGGCACGTGCTGACGGAAGTGCGCAGGCTCTGCGGCCACCGCGATACCGGGCCGAGCAGGGTTTTGGACCAGTCCAGCGAGCGCATCAACGCACCCATCTCTCCTCCACCGGCGAGACACTCGTAGCCTCGCTCGTTGGCGTGAGATTCAGCGCGTGATGCCATGGTCCTCCCTTCTGTTTGAACTGTGGATCTTTCCCGCTATCGAACGATCATAAGCGGACGCGCCCCGACCGTAAGAATGTAAGCAGGCTACCATGCTTGGAATTCGAACGACAGTCGGAAAAATCCCTGACAGAACTTGGCTGAGTCTATTGCGGCCGTTTCCTGGTTTTGCCTTGAGCTGACAAGCGGTGTTCGGCCGGGCGTGTCATCGTTTTGATAAATTCCGCGCGGCGGAATCGAAGTGCCGACCAGTCTTCATCAATCGCCACCATGCGGACCGGTTCGAACCCTGCTTTGCCGAGAGGCTCCCAACCGCTGTCGCGGTTGAAATCGCACCGATATTTTTTCGACGATCCTTTCGGATAGGCGAACCAGACGATGGCGTCGCCGGCGGCTTTCTGGGCAATACTCTTCACGATCGCGTCGATTTCTTTTTGCTGGGTGACAAAGGCGAGCGAGAACTCGATTTCTTTCGGCGCCCGCGCGTCGCGAACCACCGTGACGCCGCGCAGCGCCCCCAACTCGCTCTCAAAGCTCTCGGGCGCATTGAGAACGACGATCTGTTTTTGATTCTTGAGATTCAGCTTCTCGAAAACCGATGGCATGAGTCCTCCAGGCAGACGGGATCAACCAAGCCCCGGCACGCCGCCCAACGTTTTAGCGAGCCGGACCGCGCGCAGGATCGCATGACTCACCGCTTCCGCAGCGGCCACGCCAAGCGAGTTGATATCCGCTCGCCGGTCGCCAAGCGAGAGCGCAAACGTGGTGTCGCCGTCATTGGTCGTGTTGACGGGGTAGATCGCGCGCGCCATGCCGAGGCTGGCGAATTGGGCCAGCTTGGTCGCCTCCACCTTACTCAGCCTGGCATTGGTCGCGACGACGGCGAGGGTGGTGTTGGTGCGGACCAGCGGCGCCGGAGGGCGCTGCTTGACGATTTCGTTGCCGTCGGCAAACTCGCGGCTGTCGGGCGCTTTGCGGGCGCCGGCGATGATTTTGCCGGTGGCCGGGTCGCGCACATCTCCGAACGCGTTTACGGCGACCAGACTCGCGACCAGCAGGCCGCCCGGCATCGTTACCGTGAAAGAGCCGATGCCGCTCTTCATCGCCTGCTTCATGCCGAGAGCCTTGCCCACTGTGGCCCCGGTGCCGGCCCCGACGCAGCCTTCGGGAACCGCGTCCGAAGTCGCTGCGGCGGCCGCCGCTTCGCCCATGGCGACGGTCGGCCGGATCTTCGGGTTTCCTATGCCGAGATCGTACAAAATGGCGGCTGGTACAATCGGCACCTTAGCATATGGGGTGGCGACGCCCGCGCCGCGGGAGTCCAGATACCGGCGCACGCCCGCCGCCGCTTCCAGACCAAACGCGCTTCCGCCCCCCAGCAGGATTCCGTGCACGACCGGATCGACATGCAGCGGATCGAGCGTGGCGGTTTCTTGTGTGCCGCTCGCCGCTCCGCGGATGTCCACGCCGCCCACGGCCCCCGCCTCGCACAAGATGGCCGTGCATCCGGTGAGCGCCTGGTAGTCGGAAATGTGCCCGACGCGAATCCCCGGAATGTCGGTAAGTCCTTTCATCGCGACATTTATAGTTGTTATGGTAGCATCGGAGCGGAGACGCCACCGGTTTGCTCGACCTGCTGAAAGGGCCTGTAATTGCGGTCCAGGACTTCTTCTCGCTGACGGCGCGCGCCGTCCTCAATGTTTTTCGCCGGCCGCACTATGGCGACGACATTGCGCTGCAGATGGACAACATCGGCGTCGGCAGCCTGTTCATCGTGGTCCTCACCGGGCTGTTCAGTGGGGCAGTGATGGCCTTGCAAATGTCGCGCGTTCTTTCGCAATACGGGCAGCTCAGTAAGACCGGCACGGCGGTAGCGATTACGCTGGTGCGCGAGCTCGGCCCCGATCTGACGGCCTTGATGGTGGCCGGCCGCAACGCTTCCGGAATGGCCAGCGAATTGGGGTCCATGAAGGTGACCGAACAGATCGACGCCATGCGCGCGCTCGGCACGGACCCGGTTCAGAAACTGGTGACTCCGCGGCTGATCGCCACGTGCGTCATGCTTCCGGTCCTCACCGTGATTGCTGATTTCGTCGGCATCTTCGCGGGATGGGTAATCTCGGCCGCATTTCTGGGATTGCCTACCCGGCTGTACTGGAGTTCGGCGTGGCGGGCGTTGGAGTGGAACGATCTGACGCAGGGTCTGCTGAAGCCGTTCGTATTTGCGATCGTGGTCTCACTCATCGGCTGCTACTACGGCCTGAAGACCACGGGAGGCACGCAGGGGGTGGGCCGGGCTACTACGCAAGCGATGGTGACCGCGTCGGTGTTGATCTTCGCCCTCACGTATCTGATTGCCCAGATCTTCGTCAGCCAGACCAAACTCTGATGTCCGCGCAGATTCCGTCGGTCCTTCGCTTCGAAAATGTGTCGGTGGCGTTCGAGGGGGTCGCCGCCCTCGCGAATGTGTCCTTTGAGGCTCACGAAGGCGAGTCGTGCGTCATTCTGGGTTCAGCGGGCAGCGGCAAGACAGTTCTGCTGAAAACGGCTCTCGGCCTGATCAAACCCGACGCCGGCAAGGTCTACGTATTCGACAAGGATCTCACCGCTTTGCGGGAGCGAGAACTGTTCGAGATCCGCAGCCGGATCGGCATGCTGTTTCAGGAAAGCGCGCTGTTCGATTCGCTGACGATCGAAGAGAACGTGGCGTACCCGCTGGTGAATCAGAGATCGATCCACTGCCCGGCTGGCGAAGTGCGGCCGCGCGTGACACAGGCGCTGGAGTTTGTGGAACTGGGCGGGACGCTGGAAAAGTTTCCGAGCGAGCTTTCGGGCGGCATGCGCCGCCGCGCCGCGATCGCGCGTGCGGTTGTCACGAATCCTCCGCTCATTCTGTACGATTCACCCACCGCGGGCCTTGACCCGATCACGGCCCACACGATTATGGCGCTGCTGGTGAAGGCGCGCGACGTACGCCGCACCACCACGCTATTGGTGACTTATCGCTATCAGGACGGGAATGTTATGGCCAATTTCCGCTACAATTCGGAACAAGGGCAGATCGAGCTCGCTCGAAACGGGGTGCGGCGGGAGTTTCAGACCACGTTCCTGGTACTTCAGGAAGGACGGTTAATCTTCGAGGGGGATCAGGGGAAACTCGAAGCTTCGCCAGACCCCTACGTTTCCAAGTTCGTCAAGCAGCGGAACTAACCGATGGCGGATCGCAGCAAAGTACGGTGGTCGCAGCTGAAAGTCGGCGTTATTGCGCTCATCGCCATCGCCATCACCGTAAC
>DASXAK010000128.1:0-4639 GCA_036406715.1 Bryobacteraceae bacterium
TTGACACCTTCCCGCCGCCGTAATATAAGGGAAACAGATCTGTTTCTGATTTGATTGTCAGGAGGTGCGCAGATGAAGTGGACGTGTCGGATCGGCCTGCTTCTGGTAACGTCGGCCGCCGCTTCGGCGACGGTCGGCGCCAGCGTGACTTTTTATCGGGACGTGCTCCCGGTCCTGCAGAATCATTGTCAAAGTTGCCACCGTCCCGGCCATATGGCGCCTATGTCGTTCATGACCTATCGAGAGACGCGGCCATGGGCCGACGCTATGAAATACGTGGTCATGTCCAAGCAGATGCCGCCCTGGTTCGGAGAACGGCCGTACGTGCCGGCCGCGGTGGGGGATCACGGCGCTCTCACGGCGAAGGATGTTGAGACTATCGTGAAATGGGTGGAGCAGGGCGCTCCCCCCGGAGACCCCAAGGACGCTCCGCCTCCGGTCTATTACCAGCAGACGCGGGACTCGGCCGCGCCGAACTTTTTCAGGCTCGCGCGGTTCGTCGAACGCTGAATCGGCCAGGTTTTGCGCCTTGCCGTCCGAGCGCGCGTTCGCCATAATAGCCCTGCCGTGTTCGAACGTTACTCGCAGCGTGCGCGGATCCTGATTTTTCTTGCCCTCGATGTCGCTCGCAAACGCGGCGGAGATTACATCGAACTCGAGGATCTGCTCGAAGCCATAATTCGGGAGGACCGCGGCGAGTTCCCTTCCATATTCGCCGAGGCGATTCACAGTGGGTCTTTCGCCACCCCTGCTGCGGCCGGTTTCTTTCCGGAAACCGCCGCCCAGGCCTTGCTCTCCGCCCTGGACACTCGACCGCGAGGGTCGCAGATTCGCTCGGGAGATATGCCCTTGTCCCGCGCCGTCAAAAATGCCCTGGCGCGTGCGGCCGAGAATACGGGTGACGGGAAGATCAGCGTTATCGAACCATTACATCTGCTGGAAGCGATCGTCGAAGACCGCGAGAGCCGGCTCGCTCAGTTGCTGCGTGACAACAGCATCACGCGCCAAAGAGTCGCGGTGGCGTTGGGCCGGCTCCCCGGGTAATGAGTCGCCTACAGCGCAGGGACCCGGCCGCTGTCGGGATCCACCTCCTGATGGCATCGGCTGCATCGCCGTGATTCCGTATACGCGACCTGGTCTTCGCCGGTGATGGCCTTGCCGCATCTCGTGCAAACCCAGCCGTTGGCTTTCGCTTTCGCTTCAAATGCTTGCTTCGTCTCGACGGTCGGATTGGGTGGCATCGTCCTCGCACCCGGAATGCCTGCATGCCGAACCCCACTCGCCGGCGACGCCGTGAGTTCTGTCACGGTTTTCGGTTGCCGCGATACTCCGCGTCGGTGACTTCGCTCAGCCATTTGGTTTGCCCGGCACTGACGTCGACCGAAAACAGGACGGTCGGCTGGTCCGCGGATGCGCCGTGCCAGTGGGGCACGCCGCCCGGCACGTACGCGGTCTCACCGGGATGGAGCACCTGAAGGGGATGTCCCTGCACCTGGGTTCGGGCCATGCCATCCTCACAGAGTAGGACTTGGCCGCGCTCGTGAATGTGCCACTTCGTGCGTGCGCCCGGCTCGAAGCGGATCCGCGCCGCCCGCACCGGAATGTTCGATTCGAGCCGCTTGACCGTGCCGGTGAAATTCTCCTGGCCCGAGGCGAGCAGCGCGCCGAAGATGGCTAGGGCGAACAGCAGCCGCCATTTGGTCACTTCTGGTTCTCCACGGCAAACGCCAGCAGCACGTTTCCAGGCATGCCACCGCGCGCCGGGTAACCCGACACTGCGAACAGCATTCCACCGGCCACCACCGGGCCGGCCACATCGATCGCGCCGCCCTTTCCGGGCACACCGTTGACCGTCTTGTATTCGTGCGCCGTGTCGTAGTCCCAGATGATTTTGCCATCAGCGGTCGAATAGCCCCGCAGATGCCCGTCCTCCGCCCCCGACCAGACCACGCCCGGAATCGCGGTCACCGCGGCCGATTGCGCGGGGCTGCACGGCCGGCGCTCGGCGCAACCCGGCGGCGGAGTCTGCCACATTCGCTCGCCGTTATCCACGCGAAACGCAAATAGTCCGCCGCCCTTTTTCGGATCGAGATTGTAACCGCGGTCGTTGCTTCCCGGCTTTAGCTTGACTTCGAACCGGATGTCCGATAGCGCAACGTACACATTGCGTCCGTCCGTCGCCGAGCCCCATTCGATGCCGCCCACTGTGCCGCCCTCGCCGATCTTTGACTGCCACAAGATCTGCCCCCGCTGGTCCGGATCGACCGCGTAGACGACGGCCGATTTCTGGCCGAGCAGCAGCGCCCGCTTGCCGTTGGGCAGCGAAGCCAGAATCGCCGAAGAAGCGAAATCCCAATCGGGGCCGTCGGAGTCGGGACAGTTCACTTTTCCGGGAAGCTGGCACGAGCTGTTCCACGCATCCTTCGCCGTAAATTGCTTCGACCACAGGATCTCGCCCGTCGACAAGCGCAGGGCCACCAGCGCATCGCTCAATGGCGTCGGGGGATCCGAATAGTTGTCGCCCGTCGTCACGTACATGACGTCGCGGTCGGGATCGAGCACCGGAGCCGTCCAGACTCCCGCGCCCGACGGGCCGAACGCCGCCGAGCCCAGCTTGGTCTTCGGACGCGCCTTCGCTTCCTCGGAAATCATGTAGGTCTTCCAAAGTACCTTTCCGGTTGACGCGTCGAGTGCCGATTCGCTGCCGCGAAACGTGCAGCAGACATAGGCCGAGGCGACCGACAGCGCTTCCTCGCGCGAAGCGGCGCCCACATACAGGCGGCCGCGGTAGAACACCGGCGTCGCGGTCACCGACGACGCCGGATGTTCGTCGGCGCGCATCTTCCACAACTGCTTTCCGCTCGCCGCATCCAGCGCATACACGTACCCGGCGGAATCGCTGAAAAATGCAGCCGGCTTTCCCGCGGCTTCGCCGATCGTAATGCCCGATCGGACTTGCGCCTGGACTGTCGTTGCCCAGTGCACGCAGCCGGTCGCTGCATCGAGCGAATAAAGACTCCCGTCCTGCCCGCCCGCGAACACGCGCCCGCGGTAGACGGCGGGTTGCGAGCGAAGGGTTGTCGTATCCGTGAAAGCGAACGCCCATTTGAGCTTCAGCCGCGGCGCGTCTTCGGCGCGCAGACCCGCGTCTTTCGCCTGCTGGAAACGAGTGTTGGCGAGACCGCCGCCCCAACTCGTCCAGCCCGGGCTATCGCTCCACCCGGCGCCCGCCGGACACGGATTCGCAATCTCGTCGCGCTTGCGCTCCAGCGTCACCGCCGTTCCCAAAAAAGCGGCAATCCGGATGCGCTCGTCCGCCGAAAGCGGCGCCGCTTGGGCCTTCATGACTCCGCTTTCGAGCGTTCGCTGAATGGCCGCCGGCGTCATGGCCTTCAGCACCGAGACCTGCGGAATCCGCCCGTCGGCGCCGGCCGCCGAATCGTGGCATGACGCGCAGTGCTTCCGGAAGAGCTGCGTGGCGTATGGATCGTCGGCCGCGGCCCCGATCAATGGTGCCATCAGCAAAAGCCAGCAGAGTTTCATGGCGGTCCGCTCCGGTGCCTGGTAGGCGTGTACCCAGGGAGTATATCGTAAATAGGAGAAGCTCCCGCTATGCGGATCGCGGCAATCTACGACATTCACGGCAACCTCCCGGCGCTCGAAGCCGTGCTGGAAGAGATCCGTCTGGCGCAGGTCGACCAGGTGGTGGTGGGCGGCGATGTGATTCCGGGGCCAATGCCGCGCGAAGCGTTCGACGCTTTGCTGAGCCTCGGTGTGCCGACTCAGTTCATCTACGGCAACTGCGAAGTGGCGGTCCTGGAGCAAATGGCAGGACGCGACCCCGCCGGAGTTCCCGAACCGTTTCGGCCGATCATCCGCTGGACGGCCGGGCAAGTCGCCGAATACGGCGCCGTTATGGAGGCCTGGCCGAAGACAATCACAGTGGGCGTTCCGGGCCTGGGCACCGTGCTCTTCTGCCATGGAACGCCGCGAAACGAAAATGAAGCGTTCACACGGCTCACGCCCGAAGACCGTCTCCGGCCGATTTTTGAAGGCGCCGCGGCGGATGTGATCGTCTGCGGTCACACGCACATGCAATTTGACCGGATGGTCGGCGGCCGGCGAGTGGTGAATGCCGGCAGCGTGGGAATGCCGTTCGGAAAACCCGGCGCGTACTGGCTACTTTTGGGCTCCGGTGTCCAGCTTCGGCGGACTCCCTACGACCTGGCGAAGGCCGCCGATCGCATTCGCGAGACGGATTATCCCGGAGCCGCCGAGTTCGCGGCAAAAAATGTTCTCGAACCACCAACTGAGGCGGCGATGCTCGAAGTGTTTGCGCGCGCCGAGGCGAAGTGAGCGCGTCGACCGTCCCCGGATCCAGCTCGGAAGCGGGACAGCGGCGCCCGCCGGCCCGGTGGGATCCGGGCCTGGTCCTCGCGGTCATCTTTACAGTTGTCTATGCCTGCTTCCTCACGCGCAATTACTACTGGGATGGTCTCTCTTTCGCCATGGACATCGAACGGGTGCCGTCATGGCGCGGCTTACTCAATGTCCACCACCTGCTTTACAACCTGATCGGGTACGGAGAATATCTTGCTCTCGGCCGGACCGTGCGCGCGCTCTACCTGATGCAGTGGAC
>DASXAK010000129.1:0-3890 GCA_036406715.1 Bryobacteraceae bacterium
ATCAGCCTGTTCTGTATCTCGCTCTGGAAAATCTTGTCGCCGTGGCCCATGTTCATGTAAAGCATTTTGAATTTGGTGTTCGTCCAGACCACCGGCACGTCGGGATCCCTCTCCGTGATCAAGCTCTTGATGCCGATCGGATACTGCCCCGGGTCAAGCGTCACCAGTACCCGGATGCTCGGATCGAGCCGCGGACTGGGGCGCCACGAATACCACTCGTTGGTTGGCGCCTGATAAATCTTCGGGATGCCTTTCGTAACCGGGCTCTGCGGGTCGTCGACGATGAGCCTGGCGGGCAGCGGCGGCCAGTTGTTTACGCCGAAGCCGCCGCCGCCGATGAATTGCTTGAACCACGTCCAGCGTGAATTGCGGTCGTTAAAAGCCGCCACATGAAAACCGAGCCAGGCGCCGCCGTTTTCCATGTATCGCTGAAACGCCTGCTGCTGCGCCGGAGGAGGCGCGGCATTCAGCCATACTACGAGCTTGTATTGTTTGAGATTGTCCTCGCTCAGATCCGCCTAGTTGCTGGTGGCTTCCGTTCGGAAGTTGTGGCGGTCCGCCTGTTTCGCGAAGAATTCGAGCGCGCTGGTTGCGAACAGCACATGATCCGCCTCGACGTTCAGTGAGAAGAAGATCAGCGCCTTGGGCGGCGCCGGCGCGGCCTCCTGCGACGACCCGATCGCACAGGCCAGAGTCAAAGCGAGACCGATCGCCGCAATCCGTTTTGTCATTGGCCCGCCCCCCAAAAAACGGCGTTCCGAAACAACTGCACGAACTCGGGGCTATCGAACAATCCCGCATGATGGCCCATGAAGATATAAAGATTGCGCGCCTTGTAATGCGGATTCGACCAGACGACCGGATGGTCGCCTCCCATCTTGACCACGTTCGAGGGCAGATAACTCGATTCGTCCACCGAGGCAAACACACTCACATTCGGGCGCGGCGACCGGCTCCAGGTGTACCACTCCTCCTTCTCGATTACGAACGTCTCCGGCAGTCCCTTGGCCAGCGGGCTGGCCCGATCCTCGATCCGCACCGTCGCTTTGGCGAAGTCGGGTATGTATTGCATGAATCGGATGCCGCCCAGGAACTCCGAGAACCACGGGTCCATCGGGTAGCCGTCGAATTCGCCGAGCAGCGACGCATGGTGGAAGCCGACCCAGCCGCCTTTTCCTTGGGTAATGTACTCCACGAATGCCTCCTTCGCGCGCGGAGCCCAATGATAGGGCGGGTAATTCAGTTGCAGCACCAGACTGTACTGCGCCAAAGACTCTTTGGTGATGCGTTCCGTGCCCGTTATGTAATCGACCGCAAAATCGCTTTCGGCCGCCATTTTGTCGAGGCGCAGGCGGGCGGCGTCCACAAACTTCTGATGATCGCCGCTCGCGCGCTCGGCGAGCGCCAGCACGCGGAATTTGGGCGGATGCGGTCGCGCGTTCAGCAACTCCGCCTGGATCACCGTCGCATTCCCGCTCCCCAGATTGGCGACGTAAACCTGGTTTGCGGCCGAATCGACGCCGATCGAGTACGGAAGGGCGTCGACCTTCACGGTATCGGTGATCGCGTTGCTCGTGCCGTCAAATACGTCCACGGCGCCGCCGGTTTGACTGGCAACAAAGACTTGATCAGTTTTCGAGTTCACCGCGACCGCCGAAGGATGCGAGGCGAGCGTCAGCGTCTTCGTCACCGTGCCGGTTGCGCCGTCGATCACCGCCATCGTGTTTTCGGCGTACGTGAGCACGTACGCCCTGTTGGTCGCCGGATTGACCGCGACCGCGAATGGAATTTCGCCGACGGCAACATTTTTCACCGCGCCCGTCGCGCCGTCCACGATCGAAACGCTCGCGCTGTCCTCGTTGACTACGTAGATCTTGTTGGCACGGCTGTCGACGGCAAGCATCCAGGGATGTTTGCCGGTAGGAATCGACTTGACGGAGCCGGTCGCGCCGTCGATCTCGCTCGCGTCCTTACTTCCATAGTTCGCCGTGTAGACCTTATTGGTCACCGGATTCACCACGATTCCCCGCGGACCCTGTCCAACTCGAACAGTGGCAGTCGCATGCGAGACGCCGTCGATCACCGTAACGCTGTGCCCATAGTTATTCGCGACGTAAATCTTGTTAGTCGCCGGGTTCACCGCCAGCGCCTGGCAGTAACTGCCCGCTCGAATGGTCGCGATCGCCGCATCGCTGCCTCCATCGATCACCGTGACGGCGCTGTCGCCGGCGTTGGCCACATACACTCGATTGGTGACCGCGTTGACCGCGATCCCTTCCGGCCCGGAGCCGGTTGGAATGGTCCGGAGAACGCTGCGGGATTTGCCGTCGATCACAGCGACCGAGTTATTGCCGCGGTTGATCACATAAGCCTTGTTGGTCGTCTCGTTCACCGCGATCGCCATCGGTCCCGGCCCGGTGGCGATAGTCAGCGAAACGGATTGCGCCGGAGCGGCCACGCACGCCAACACAATCCCTGATGCAAGCTTGATCATGGGGATTCTATATTCGCTCTATTGTTCCTGTTGCGAGTCGTCCGTCTTCGAACGGGCCGGAGCGAGCATCTGCCGCGTCGTGAACCTGGCATCGAAGGCGACATTGAACATGCACACCATCATCTCGTCGAAACTCTGCTGGCCCCAGATCACGGTCTTCGAAGGATCCGGGTTCTCTGGATTATTCTTCGAATTATCGAAATGCTCGGTGCACTCGAGTTTCGTTCCTTTGGGCAGTATCATCGGTTCGGCCAGGTCGTACCAGAGTTGCCAATGCCAGGTGAAGTTCGGCACCTTCAGCAACGTTTCCGCCCGCCCGTCAGGAAATACGACCCGGTATTCCGCCGATTTGCCGCGCATGTGCATATGAGGATGCAGGCCGAGCAGGGTCACGTCCTCCGGAACCGTATACGACGACTCCACGCGGAAGTTTGCCGCGCCCGGCGGAATCCGGAACGACGAGTTATTCGCCGAGAGCGTCATCGTGCGCTCCGCCGGCGCCTCCTTCGCGAGCACCAAACCCAGCCGCGACTGGTCCGTGGTCGCCTTGCCCTCCGGCATGTAATGAATTTCGAAGACGATGTCCGACCCTGCGGGAATCAATTTTGCCTGGCCGGGCTTGAATACATCGGGTGGCTGCCCGGGCGCGTACCCGGTGAGCCAGTCGTTCGGCACATCGTCTTTCGGCGTCTTCGTGCCGTCTTCCTTCGACGGCGGCGCCTCGAAGAACTGATTCTTCGGCATGTCCTTGAAGTAGTTCGATCCCGGCGTCCGCACGTACGCCACGATGTGGTGGACCACGCTGTATTGGGTCGGCGCCGCCTGCACCTGCTCTACCCAGACATCCCTGGTGAATCCCGTCGGAATGATGACGTACTGATACTCCAGCACGCCCGTGGCGGGCACGGCGAACGGCTTGGGAAGCTGAAACACGATATCCGGCTTGGGAATCGACCAGCCTTCCACGAAATCCCTCGGCGGCGGCATGTCCTTGCGGTCGCCCAGTGGAGCGCCGCCATCCGCCCACGCAACCAGGGTGTCGATGTCGTGCTGCGCCAATGACGGGTTATTCGAGAACCGGCCGAAGTGCGGATCCGCAAACCACGGCGGCATCTTCCTCTGCAGCACCGCCGACTTGATTGCCTTCGCCCAGGGACGCGCTTGTTCGTAGGTAAGCAACGAGAACGGAGCGGCCTGCCCCGGCCGGTGACATGGCTGGCAGTTCCTCTGAAGGACAGGCGCCACATCGCGGGCAAACGTCGGAGCTTCGGCGGCCCGGGGCGCTGTCTGAGCAGCTAAACCAAACACCGCCCCGAAGATTGCGGCCGGAATGGCAATCGTGCCTCGCATCGCGCTTTCAAGAATACCATCCCGTCCGCCTCAAAAACGCCTATCC
>DASXAK010000130.1:0-34010 GCA_036406715.1 Bryobacteraceae bacterium
CCATCGATTTGGAGATGAGGTCGTCGAGAGTGCCGAGCGCGGGTAGCCGGTAGTAAAACTTGCGCGGCTTTTTGTTCTTCAGCTCCCGTTCCTGGAACAGGTATAAGAGAGACGCTACCGCGGTCACCACCAACGCCGCAAAACCGAGCAGCACCAGAACAATGTGCACGGTCAGCCAGACGTTGCGCACCACGGGGTTGGTCCAGGCGCCGACCGGGTTCCCGAGCGTCGCCATCAACGCCATCACGAACACCAGCGGAAAGATGAAGGCGCTGAGGCTCGCCATCTTGTACCGCCACTGAACAAACAAGTAGAGGCACGCGACCAGAAACGCACACATCGACAACGTTTCGTAGGTATTGGCGATCGGGCAGCGGTTCGACAGGATCCCTTCTTCGACGATCGAGACGAAATGGAAGATCGCCCCGAGGGCGAAGGCCGACAGCGCGATGCGAAACAATTGCTCGCGCCGGCGCACCAGCATGAGGATGGAGTGCAGCAGACCCACCGAATAGAGGGCCGCGGCCACGCGCAACCAGATGACGCTCATCTCAGCCATGGGCGTTGTGCAGGTCTCTGAGTACAGACCCATTATATCGTGACACGGGGTTTTTCGGAGGGCAGGCTCCCGAATTGCCGACGATACAATGAGGAGGAATCGTCATGAGCAGCGGTCTGCGGCGGGCGGGAATCGGTCTGGGGGCGCTCTTGCTCGCTCTCGCCGCATCGGCGCAATTCGGCCGCCGGTTCCGGTTCGACTCTCTGGAAACCGATGCTCCGGGAATGCCTCCGCGTCCCGCCGAATTTCATTTTGTGCGCATGGAGTACAACGACGCTCCCAACTTCCAGCGGGGCTTCGGATTTCGTTCGCGAAACGGGCGCGGCGTTGGCTGGTGGCTTCAGGATTGGCCGGACGCCGAGGACCACTTCACCGCCGGCATCCAGCGACTGACTCGCGTCGATACGGGCGACCCCCGCCACCTGGGCCTGATGGACGACCACCTGTTCGATTACCCCTGGATCTATGCTACGCAAACCGCGTACTGGGATTTGAGCGACCCGGAAATCGCGCGGCTGCGCGAATACCTGCTCCGCGGTGGATTTCTAGTGACGGACGACTTCTGGGGTCCTGACGAATGGGAGATCTTTCGCCGCACGATGGACCGCGTCTTTCCGGGAAAACCGATCACCGATATCGGCGAGTCCGATGAAGTCATGCATGTGATGTACAACATCGAGGAGAAAGACAGGACGTTCATTCCCGGCTCGCGCCACCTCCGGCGCGGCCCGGGCGGCCAGATCATGGTCGTGCAACCTCCAGGCACAGCGCCCGCCTGGCGGGCGATGTACGACGACCGCAACCGCATGATCGTGGCGGTCAACTTCAATACCGATGTGGCCGATGCGTGGGAGTTCGCCGACGTGCCCTATTATCCGGCGGCGATGACGCTATTGGCGTATCGATACGGCATCAACTATATCGTTTACTCGATGACGCACTAGGTGCCGGGCAGGCCGAACCCGCCTCACGAACTACTTGCTTTTCGGGCTGAGGCTCTTGTACACCGCTTCGACGAACATATCCTTCGTCCAGAAGCTGCTCGTGTCATAGAGCGGATCGTAGTCGCGAGTGGGTTTCGAAGCCTTTACCTGCTCGAGCGTCATGCCCTTCCGGATCGAATCCTGGATGCGATCGCGGATGATCGTGAGCATGTCCCTGTACTCGACGACGTCGGCCTGATCGCACAGCCGGCCGTGGCCCGGAATCACGTACGTGCCGGCTTCCTGCTTGTCGGCGGGAACCGTAATCTCGATGATTCGATTCAGGCCGTCAATTACACCCTGCACATTGCCGCCGCGCGCCAGGTCAATGATCGGATAATTGCCCGGCGTGAAGATGTCACCCGCGCTCAGGACGTCGGAACGGCGGAAAAATACCAGGCTGTCGCCGTCGGTGTGCGCGTTCGGGATGTGAATGATCTGAACCGCCTCGCCATTGAAATAGACGTTCTTTTCCGCGGTGAAATACGTATCGGTCGGCAGGGCGGCGAACGGCAGAGGCGGCTTGGCGGAACTCATCCGGTTCAACACATTTTCGTGGGCGATGACGGTCGCGCCGACTCCCGCGTCGGTCAGGTTACCCGCGACGTTGCCGCCGGCGATCGTGCTCCCCAGCCTGGCGATCTTCTCGTTGCCGCCGACATGATCGCCATGCACGTGTGTGTTGATGATGTAGCGGATCGGCCCGTTCGAAATCTTCCGGATGGCTGCAACGATCTTATCGGTCATCTCGGCGTATTCGGTATCCACCAGCAGGACGCCGTCTTTGCCGGCTTGCAGCGTGATATTTCCGCCCGCGCCGACAAGCATGTAGATGTTGCCTTGCACCGGCAAGGTGTGGATTTCCACTTTTTCGAAATCAGGTGTCCGCGGTCCGCGATTTTCTGCCGCCTGCGGCCAGGCGCTTGCCGCGAGCACCGCCACCACGCCGAGCTTCATCCACATCTGTCTCATGTTTACTTTTTGGCGACAGCCTTCGTCTCGGTTTTCAATTTGAGCTGGTATTCCGGATACATGGTTTCCGCCCCGCCGCGCGTGGCGTCCGCCGGAATGTGGTACTTCTCCGGAAATTCGCTGAGGAACTTGTTGGCGCCGGGCAGATGATGCGGCACCACGCCGAGTGGGCGTTCCACTTCCACTACTGCCTCGCAGGGGTACGGATCGATGTGCTGGTCGGGGTCCATCACCCAGTTCGTGGTCCTCAGAAACGGCTCAGTCAGGTACACAGGGTCGTGGACGATGCTGACCAGCGTGAGGTAATTTCCGTGACGGACCCAATGCTCGATCAGCGTGGCCTTGTCGCTGCGGGGGAGCCCATTCCGGCGGATCCAGCCGATCTTCAAGTGCGTGGTCGTGACAGTCAACATGTCGCCTTCCCACTTGCCGGTCGAAAATCCCTGCCACGTGTGCGGCGCATAGTCGGGCGGGTGCGGACGGTCATCCATCCAGATGGTTCGCTCCGGCGCCTGCCACGAAATGTGGGTGTGATACGCAACGAGGCGCTGAGTGGCGGTATCGATTTCCTGCCAGATCCGCAGATTCGCCGGGCCGCGCGGGCCGTAGTCGGCCGGGTGCGGTTTGCATTGATGTTCGGGCAGGGTCAGCAGCGAAGCGTCCCAACTGTCGCCTCGAAGCCGCGCCGCGTCGTTGATCGGCAGCCCCAGATAGTCGCCGATCTCCGGTCCCGGGATCCGCTCCGGCTGGTCTTCGTGAAACCGCGGCGCCCATTCGCCGCTGATATCCTTGGGAGCTGACTCCGCGACCGGAGGGAATTGGGCCAACGCCGGTACGCTCGAAACCACGGCCAGCGCGCAGAACAAAAAGCGACGCATCTACCCTCCCTGGCAGGCACACCAAGCCTGCACCCGACCATTATATGAAAGGGCCGCCACACGGGCTATCAAAAACCCACGCCACTGAACAGGATCTTGACGAGATCCAGCTACGGTCCGGCAGCGGACGCGAGGGCCTGGAACTTGGCGATCGCTGCATAGACTCCGAGACCGATTCCTTGCGTCATCTGCTCCAGCTCCACCATATTGTGGGACAGGAACAGGAGCACGGAGTTGTCCTCAGGATCCGCGCGCCACCAGCCACCGAACGCGCCCGGCCACCCGACTGCGCCCTTGCCGCCGCCGCACGGCATCGGGCCGGCATTCACCGGGTCCATTACAATCGCGACACCCAACCCGAACCCATGCCCCGCATTGAGAATCCACCGCGCCTTGGCACGCTGGCTTGTCGTAAGACGATTGCTGACCATGAGTGAGAAGGTCTCGGGCCGCAACAAGCATACGCCGTCCACAACGCCCCCGCCAAGGAACATACGGGCAAAGGAAAGATAATCCGGCAAGGTCGACCAAAGCCCCTGACCACCCGACACGTACGCCATGTTCTCGGGACGGTCGGGGAGAAACGAGCGGCCCGGCCCCGCCACGCGCGCCGCCAGGCGTCCCGCCTCATCGAAGCCATACGCGGTCGCCTTGCGACCCGACTTGGACGCAGGGACCCTGAAGCCGGTGTCCTTCATTCCAAGTGGCCCGAAGATCCGGCGCTCGAGCACATCGCCCAACGGGGCATCCTCGATTCGCCCAATCAGCAATCCGAGCAGATCGGTCGAGTGGCCGTAGTGGAACCCGCCCCCGGGCTGATCGATCAAAGGCAGAGTGCCGAGCCGCGCGATCCAATCGTCGGGATCGATCTCTGAATCAATGTCGCCACCGAGCGCTTCTTCGTAAGCCTTTCCGATGGGCCCGCAATGAAAATCGCCGTAGGTCAGGCCGGACCGGTGAGTGAGCAGGTCCTCGAAGGTGATCGGCCGTTCGGCCGCAGCACTCTCATCAAGCGGTGCACCGGGCGAGCGGAGCACGCGCATCTCAGCGAATTCCGGCGCCCAGCGAGAGATCGGATCCTCCAGAGCGAACCGGCCTTCTTCGACAAGCATCAGGGCCGCCGTCGAGGTGATCGGTTTCGTCATCGACGCGATCCGGAACAAGGCGTCGGGTTGCATCGGCAGCTTGGAACCCAGGTCTTGCCATCCCGCGCAGGTGGTCTGGATTATTTTGCCGTCGCGCCAAACCAGAGTGGCCACACCGGCAAGATGGCCGTCGTTCACGAAGTGATCAAGGGCCGTGGCAATCGGGTCTTCTGCGTTCACTCCCCGATGTCCTCGTTCCAAAGCTGCGGATGGGCTCGGATGAAATCGCGCATGAGTTGGATGCATTCGCTGTCCTGCACCACCTCGACTTGAATGCCGTTACCGCGCATGTACTCTTCGGCCCCGAGAAACGTTTGATTCTCGCCCACCACCACGCGCGGAATCTTGTAGAGCACGATGGCGCCGCTGCACATCGGACACGGCGACAGCGTCGAGTAAATGGTGCTGTTCCGATACACGCGCGACGGCAAACGGCCGGCGTTTCGCAGGCAGTTCATTTCGCCGTGGTCGATGGCGCTACCGGTTTGCACGCGGCAGTTATGCCCGCGCCCGATAATCTTTCCTTCGTGCACCAGCACAGAACCGATGGGGATGCCGCCCTCGGACAGGCTCTTCTTCGCCTGCCCGATAGCCGCCTCGAGATAGGGATCCCGAGTCACGACAAGCAGATCGCCCGCGCAGACGGCTGATAGAGTTCGTCGACCAGAGCCGCGCGGCGCGCCAACACCGCCCGTTGATTGAGCGAGCCTTTGTCGGTGATTTCGTGGGAGTCGATCGAGGGCGGCTCGTCCAGCAGCATCGCTGCCACGACGCGGTTGGAACTGCCGGTGGAAGTCTTTGCCAGGTCCTGGAGCAGCGACTCGAAGACCGAGCGAACGGCATCGCTCGCCAGCACCTCGGCCGCGGGCGCTGCGGCAATCGAATCCGGGCAGATGCGCCGGCAGGCATTGAGTTCCGGAAAGATCAGCACGCCGACGTAATCGCGGTCGTGCCCGGCGATCACCACGTCCTGGATATACGGCGCGAAATGATGCAGCATCCGGGTCCGGAGCGGGCCGACGCTCACCCAGGTTCCCGTGGCCAATTTGAAATCCTCCGCCAGCCGGCCATCGAACATGAAACCGCGCGCGGGGTTGCTTTCGTCGACAAACCGCAGCGCATCGCCAAGCTTGTAGAATCCCTCTTCGTCGAAAGCCGCCCGCGTCAGCTCTTGCTGGCGCCAATAGCCCGGAGTGATATTCGGGCCGCGCAGCCGGGCCTCGAGTTTGCCTTCCGCAGGCACGAGCTTCAGTTCGACGCCGGGGGCCGGAAGCCCGACCATTCCGGCCCGGCCGGCTTCCTTCGCAAACAACGCGTGCGGCGCCGTCTCCGTCGAGCCGAGGCCTGTGAGCATCAGAATCCGCTCGCCGCATGTGGCAATCGCCAGCTCTTCGAGTTCGTCCCAGACGTGCTGCGAAAGCCCGGCGCCGGCGTAGTACATCACTTTCAGGCGGCTGAAGAATTTGCGGCGCAATTCCGGCTCCTGGCGCAGATACGGCACCAGCATCTCGAAGCCGCGCGGCACGTTCATGTGCATCGTCGGAGAGATCTCGCGCAGATTGCGCACGGTTTCTTCAAAAAGTCCTGGAGCCGGTTTGCCTCGGTCGATGTAGAGCGTGCCGCCGTTATAGAGAATCATCCCCATATCCGCGTTGCCGGCGAAAGTGTGATTCCACGGGAGCCAATCCACGATCACCGGAGGCTCGTCTTCGAGGAATGCGAAATAGGCGCATGCCATGGCCTGGTTGCTCGACCACATGCGATGCGTATTGATTACGCCCTTCGGCCAGCCGGTTGAACCGGACGTAAACAGAATTTTGGCGACCGTATCCGCGGTGACGCGGTCATGCGCGGCGTCGAGCGACGGACCCGCGGCCGTCCGCGTCAGATCGGAGAACAGGCTCGCTCCGCCGACCGGTTCCTCCGTGACCACGAGTTCCGTGCCTGACGGCCGCACGGCTTCGATCGCTTTCGCGAACCGTGCGCCGCTGGCCGCGAAAATTATTCCCGGCGTCAGCAAACCGACAATGTGGCGCAATTTGGCGAAATCCGAGGAGACCAGTGAATACGCCGGAGAGACCGGCGCATAAGGAATGCCGGCATACATGGCGCCGAACTGAATCAGCGCGTGCTCGAGATCGTTTCCGGAAAGCACGGCGACTGGACGTTCTGGCGAAAGGCCGCGATCGACCAACGCCTGCCCGATGCGCCGGGCTTGCTCGCGCGCGTCGTTGTAGGTGAGACGGCGCCACGCGCCGTCCGCACCGCGTTCGGAGAGAAACGTCCGGTCGGGCGCGACGGCCGCCCAATGATCCAGCCGCTCGGTCATTTTCTCGGCATACCGCGCGAGCGGGTATTTCGAACGCACGTAAATCGTGCCGTCCGGCCGCCGGTCCATCACGATGTCGGATGGTCCGAGCCGCACATCGCGGATCGGGTAGGTGGCCGCGCTCATCGGCTGGCGACGCCCTCCTCTTTGGCCGCGTCATAGCCGGCGAAAGTTCCGCCTTCTTCCGCCAGCCGCTTCAACAGCGGCGCCGGCGCCCAGAGCGTGCCATGCTGGCGATGAAAATTTTCAATCCCGTCATAGATCTTCTTCAGGCCTACCGTATCGGCGTACCACATGGGCCCGCCGCGATAGGCCGGGAAGCCGTAGCCAGTCAGGTAAATGACGTCGATATCCGCAGCCCGCAGCGCGAACCCTTCTTCCAGAATGCGAGCGCCCTCGTTGATCATTACGTAGAGGCACCGCTCGAGAATTTCTTCCGCCGTGATGGTGCGGCGCGGGATGCCGGCTTCGCGCGCGGTCTTCTCGATCAACGCGAGCACGTCGGGATCGGCGGACGGCCGCCGGTTCTCGTCGTAACGATACCAGCCCGCGCCCGTCTTCTGCCCCAGGCGTCCCATCTCGTACAGCTTGTCGTGCACCAGCGGCTTGCGGGCGCCCGGCTTTTCCAGGTGCCTGGCTTCCTGGCGCACGCGCCACAGCACGTCGATCCCGCCCATGTCGTCGACGGCAAAGATCCCCATGGCCATTCCCCAATCGGTCAGAGCCTTATCGACCTGTTCGGGCGTCGCGCCCTCTTCTACCAGGAATTGCGCCTCTCGCATGTAAGGGAACATCATGCGGTTGCCCACGAAGCCGTGGCAGTTGCCGACCACCACACCCACTTTCTTCAGTCTCTTCGCGAGCGCCAGCGCCGTCGCGATCAACGGCTTCGCGGTCGCCTTGCCGCGTACGATTTCTACCAGCCGCATCACGTGCGCCGGGCTGAAGAAATGCAGCCCCACGACGCTCTCCGGCCGCGATGTGGCCGCGGCGATCTGATCGATATCGAGTGTCGAAGTATTCGAGGCGAGCACCGCATCGGGCTTGGCGATGCGATCGATTTCTCCGAAGACCTGCTTCTTCAGCGCGAGGTTCTCGAAAACCGCTTCCAACACCAGATCGGCTTTATCAAAGCTCTCGTAATCAAGCTGAGGATGAATCAGCGCCATGCGCTGGTCCATCACCTGCTGGGAGAAGCGCCCTTTCTTCACGGACCCCTCGTAATTCTTGCGGATCGTCGCCATCCCCCGATCGAGCGCGGCGGCATCCGCTTCCTTCAGGCGCACAGGGATCCCGACGTTGGCCAGCGCCATGGCGATGCCCCCGCCCATGGTGCCTGCGCCGATGATGGCCGCGCTCGCAATCGGAATCGCCGCGACATCCTTGCCGATATCGGGGATCTTCGCCACGGCGCGTTCGGCAAAAAACGCGTGAATCAAAGCCCGGCACTGGTCCGAAGCGAGGCATTCAGTGATCAGCTCGCGCTCTTTTCGGCAGCCCTCGGCGAACGGCAGCGCGGCGGCAGCTTCCAGGGCGTCGATGGCCGCGAGCGGGGCGGTCTGATTGCGCCGTATTTTTCGTGCTTGGTCGCGTCCGGCCGCAAATAATGCAGCATTCGCCGCCGCCGAACCGAGCTTTTCCTGGCGCTCACGCGTCTTCGGGTGCGGCCGATCCGCCATCTCACGAGCGAACGCGACGGCCCCGGCGTGCAGGTCGCCTTCTATGATGCGGTCAATCAACCCGAGCGAAAGCGCCTGTGCGGCTGGAATCGGCTTTCCCGAAACACACATCTCAATCGCCGCGGCGATACCAACCAGTCGAGGCAGCCGCTGCGTGCCCTCGGCGCCCGGGATGATCCCCAGGTTCACCTCGGGCTGGCCCATCTGGGCGTCGGGGCTGGCCACGCGGTAATGCCCCGCCATCGCGACTTCGAGACCGCCGCCCAGCGCCGTGCCGTGCAGAGCCATGATTACCGGCTTGGTGCAGTCTTCAATCTGCGTGAGCAGGGGGTGCAACTTGGGCGGCGTCGCCTGCCCCGCCGCGGCCTTCTCCAGTTCCTTGATATCGGCGCCCGCAATGAACGTGCGCCCGGCACCCAGAATGACGATGGCGCGAATAGAGGCATCGCGCTCCGCCGCTTCGAGGGACGCGGCGATCCCTTCCGGAACACCCGGGCTCAGCGCGTTGACCGGCGGATTGTCGATGGTGATCACGCTGACGCCCTGGTCCGCGCTTAGAGTGACGAATTCGCTCTTCATCTGTGGATGTTCCTACAATAGCAATGTCCTATGACCGAGCGGCTCTACTACCACGATTCCTACTTGCGATCCTTTACTGCCCAAGTGGTGGCTACGTCCGGAACCGTTGCCTATCTGGACCGCACCGCATTTTATCCCACTTCCGGCGGCCAGCCATTCGATACCGGGTTGATTGCGGGCGTGCCGGTGGTCGAAGTGATCGACGAAGACGAGCGCATTGCCCATCGCCTCCACACGCCGCTGCCGCCAGGGCCGGTCGAATGCGCGATCGATTGGCGGCGCCGGTTCGATCATATGCAGCAGCACACCGGCCAGCACCTGCTCTCGGCGGTTTTCGAAGAGCGATTCGGACTGCGCACGGTCAGTTTTCATCTGGGGCAAGAGGCCTCGACGATCGATCTGGAAGGCGCTGCCGCCGATGCCCGCGCCATCGAAGAAGCGGAGCGCCGGGCCAACGAGATCGTATCGGAGAACCGGCGCGTACAAGTGGAATTTCAGGACGCAGCCGAAGCCGAGGGCCTGCGTAAAGCTTCCGAACGCGCCGGCACGCTGCGCATTGTGACCATCGACGGCCTCGACCGCAGCGCCTGCGGCGGCACGCATGTGCGCGCTACCGGAGAGATCGGAACCATCCTGATCCGCAAGCTGGAGAAAATCCGGCAGACCACGCGCGTCGAGTTTCTGTGCGGCAGCCGCGCCGCCCGCCGCGCGCGCGCCGACTACAATGCCCTCTCGCAGGTGGCACAGTTGTTCTCGGCGCCGCTTGACGAGGCCCCTGCCCTCGTCGCCGCGCAACTGGAATCCGGCAAGGCGGCCGACAAGGCATCCCGAAAGTTGCAGCTTGACCTTGCGGTCTACCAGGGGCGCGAGTTGTATCAGGCGACCGCGCCCGGTCCCGACGGCATTCGCCGGCATGTGCGGCGTCTGGCCGGCGGGTCAATGGAGCAGATTCGTGCCGTTGCGCAAAGCTTCACGGCACAGCCGCGAGCCGTTTTCACCGCCGCGCTCGAAGACCCTCCGTCGGTTCTTTTCGCCGCCTCCCCGGATACCGGCGTCGACGCCGGGAAAGCTCTGAAGACCGCGCTCACCGCCCTGGGAGGCCGGGGCGGGGGCACGGCGCAACTCGCGCAGGGCAGTGTCCCGAACCGCGAATCACTGCAGCTGTTGCTCGATAAGCTGATCTGAGTGCGCCTCAGCGGCCAATCAAGACCGTTACGCCCTGGGGACGCACGTCCAGCTTCTCAATGCGATCGCCCAAATCGAAGGGCCGGCCCACCGCCGCATCCGGGTACAGCGGGAGCAGAAAATGCTGGATGAGAAAATCGAGCGTCTTGCCGTCCAGCGTTACGCCCGAGATCTGAACGCTCAGGACGTCGACGGTGGCCTGGCCCGCGGAGGAGCGGATTCTCGCCGTGACGCTCACCGGCCGCTCGCCATCCAGCAGACGCGACATCAGCCAGCCCGGCGGATTGCCCTGCGAGCGGCGCAGCTCGGCGAAATTGATGACGGCGGTTCCCTCCGCCACTTCCGGCCGCAGCAGGGTGAGCCGGGGCTGGCGGACCCCGCCGGTGACCATGGGGACCTGGTGCTCCACGTAAGCATTTAGCTCGCTTGGCGTTAGCTCGACGCGGCTGCCCGGTTTGAGGCGGCCGGCCTCGATCAGATCGAATTTCCGCTGCACCGATTGGTAGTCGGCCGGCGCTGCTCCCAACAGCAGAATTGCGGGAACCCAGACCACTGAAAGCAGGGCGCGCCTCACTCTTAAACAGACGCTAACGGGGGCCAAATCGTTGCTCCGCAGGGCGAAAGCACACATCGACTGTGCAATTGCCCCCAATTCCACAAAAGATATGTTTTGTCAGGGTCGACCAAAACCTTTCATGATTTCAACAGTTTACAAGGGCGGCGTCGCCTGAAACCGTGCTGGCCGGGTGGTTGCTAATAAGATTTTGAGGTATGAATATGCCTAATCTGCCGGCGGTGTTGATCGCGGTCGCGGTGATTCTGCTGAGCTTGGCTGCGTGGCGCCTGCTGGGCGCCTGGCTGAAGTACCGGGGACGAATGGTGATCACCTGCCCGGAGAATCAAAGACCGGCAGGCGTTTCACTCGATACCGGTCACGCTGTTGCGACCGGCTTGACGGGCGTGCCCAAGTTCCGGCTCGCCGATTGTTCGCGCTGGCCCGAACGCGCCGGGTGCGGCCAGGAATGCCTCCGGCAAATCGAACAATCGCCGGAGAACTGCCTGGTGCGCAATATCCTGGCGCGCTGGTACGAGGGCAAGAGTTGCGTGTGGTGCCGGCGCCCCATCGGAGATATTCATCTCGCCGAAAGAAAACCCACCTTGCTCATGCCGGATCATTCGTCGGTGGAGTGGAGCGAGATTCCAGCCGATAGGTTGACGGAGATGCTGGAAACAGCGCTGCCGCTCTGCTTTGGCTGCCATGTAGCGAACACCATGGTCCGGAAGCATCCGGAACTGGTGATTGACCGGTCGCGGCCAATGGTGAGCGGCACCGCCTCCGGTCCGCACACTCCCTGAGAATGCAATGAAAGCTTTGATGCTCTGTCTGGCGCTGGGTGCTTTCCCGGCGTTCGGCGGGAACCGCACCGCTCCGGTTCGTCTTTATTTTAATTTCCAAGAGCAGCCGCCGGATACGGTGCTGGACTCCATTCAGGAAGAGCTGGCGACCATCATGGTGCCGACTGGAATCGATTTTGACTGGCGCTTGCTCAGCTCCAGTAAAGGCAACGAGGTCTCGGTCGAGCTGGCCGTGATCCATTTCAAGGGCACTTGCGATGCCGCCGATCTCTCGCCGACGAATGCTTTTCCCGGGCCGCTCGGCTGGACTCATATCAGCGACGGCCAGATCCTTCCGTTCACCGACATCAACTGCGACGGCATTCGTTTGTTCACGCAGCGGGAGTTGCTGAGGATTCCTGAGGAAGATCGAGACGCTACGTACGGGCGCGCGGTGGCGCGCGTTCTGGCGCATGAGCTCTATCACATCTTCGCCAAAACGAAGAAGCACGCCTCGGACGGAATCGGCAAACCGGCGTATTCGGTGCAGGAACTGCTTTCGAACAAATTCGAGTTCCAGAAGAAACAGTGCGAATTGCTGCGCGCGCACCAGGAGCACCTGGAATCGATCGCAGGGGCCAGCGGCCAGTAACCGCTAGGGCTTCAACAGAGGAATCTCCTTAGGCGGTTCCGGAACAGTCGCAAGGTAGGCTCGAATATCGGCGACCTCCGCATCGCTCATCACCTTAGCCGAGTAAGGCGGCATTCCTCCGCCCGGTTTGCGCACATAGGCGGTCAACGCGGCCGCAGCCAGGGGGCGAGGCGCCAGGCGCGGTCCCGTACCGCCCTGCCCCACCGTTCCATGACACTCATAGCAGCCGTTCTGGAAGAAAAGCTTCTTGCCGTTTTCAGCGTTTCCCGCGTTCTGAGCAACCACCGGAAGTAAGCCGATTCCCCCGATGGCCGCCGCCATCATCAGACGTCTCATATTTCCTCCTCACCGCGGCTGCGTTACGGTGTCGATCAAATACGGCTCGCCGCTCTTGATGACCTCGATGCCCCGCCGGATGGCTGCCGCCAGCTCCTTCGGATCGGAAACCGGTCCCTCCGCGCGCACCCCCATGCTCTGCGCCAGCTTCGCGTAGTCGATATTCGGATTGTCGATTTTCGTTCCGATGTGGATGCGGTCGATGCCGCGATTATGCCGGTTCGCGAGGCCCTGGATGCCCATGACTTCCTGATGGTACGCGCGGTTGTTGTGCATGAGGGTGAGCAGCGGGATGCGGTGATGCGCCGCCGTCCACAACACCCCGTTAGCCACCATGAGGTCGCCATCGGTTTGAATCGCAACGCTGAGCCGCCCGTGCTTTTTGTTCGCCAGGGCCGCGCCCACGGTCGCCGGCGCCATATACCCCACGCCCTCCGCGCCCGACCCGCCAATGTATTGATAGTGCTTGTCGAAGTTCCACAGGCGCAGCGGCCATTCGCGGATCCAGAACGTGTCCGACAGCAGGGACCAGTCTTCTTTCTGAATCTGCGCCCACAACTCGGCCGAGAGGCGGGCCGTGCTGATGGGGCTCGCATCCCAACCGTAGGCCGCATCGGCGCGCGCCTTCTCGGCGGCCTGCCGGCTAGCCTGCGCGAGCTTCGTGCCGCGCGCCTCAAATGCGCGGCGGCGATCGCTCGTGACCAGCCGTTTCACCGCTTCAATCAATGAAGGCAGCGTCGCCTCGGCATCGGCCGCAATCGAGAGATCCACATCGGTGAACCGCATGAAATCCTGGTAGTTGGCCTTGTGGTTCAAGTCCACCGACGAAATGCTGATGACCTTCAATGAGGGGTTCCGCTGTTTCGCCCCCCGCACAGTGCTATACAGATCGCTGCTCTCGAGCGCCAGCACAACATCCGCTTCCACCACCGGCGCCCCGGTGGTCGGCTTTCCGCTCACACCCGCCCGGAGCGTCTGGTTGAGCGGGTGCCGGCTCGGGAAATTCACGCGGCGGTGCTGATCCACCACGCCGGCCTGCAAGGTTTCCGCGAGTTCCACGATCAGCTTCAGCCCATTCGGCGTGCGCGCCGCGCGGCTGGCCACAATCACCGGGTTCTCCGCCGCCACGAGCATTTTGGCGGCTTCATTCACCGCGCCGGTTTCGCCCTGCGGCGGCGCGGGAATCGTGAACTTAGGAATACGCGGATGTTCGCCGGCCGGGATGGCGGATTCCTGCATCTCCGTATCCACCGTCAACACCACCGGCATGGTCGGTGGCGTGACCATCATCCCGTACGCGCGCACCGCCGATTCCGCGAAGTGCTGCAGCGATTGCGGCGTGTCATCCCACTTGGTGACATCGCGGACCATCGCCGCCGCGTCCTGCACGCTGTGCACCCAGCTCACTTCTCCGCCCCGGTGCGCCGCATCGAGCGTGTTGCCGAGGATCACGTACACCGGTACGCGGTCGCAGAAGGAATCGTAGATCGCCATGCTGGCATGCTGCAGCCCGACGGTGCCGTGCGCGCAGGCCATGGCCGGCTTGCCTTCGATTTTGAAGTAGCCGTTGGCCATCGCGACCGACGATTCCTCGTTGCAGCAGGTGATGAATTCCGGCGCCGAGTTGCCGCCGTAATTGATGATCGACTCATGAATTCCGGCGAAGCTCGACCCAGGCATGGCGAACAGGTACTCGAAGCCGAGCGATTTGAAGACGTCGACCATGAAATCGGCGCCGGGGCGGTCGGTGATACGGGGATCGGCCGGCGCCGCGTTCTCAGTGACATTCGCCGCCGCCGAGACCCGCACCTGCTGCGCGACACCAGCCGGCGTTGTAGCCGCCGCCAATGCGGCGCCTTTCAGAAATCCTCGCCGGTTGAGCGGCTTCTTTGGTTGATCCACGGAATGTACCTCGCTTCGCGGATTCTACGTGGCCCGCCGCAGACAAGTCAAGCCGCAGTCTAGACATGGCCGGTATCCGGATCGGATGTCGAGATCGTCACAATCAGACCGGGCCCCGTCGGCGGTTTTTCCGGCTATCTTTGGCATACTGGAAATATTTTCCGCGCGAGTCACTCTCGCCAGGCGCTGGAAACCCTTCAACATGGCAATTGGCATAAAACATGCCAAGTCCGAAATGTGAGTGAGGCTGCCAAAAACGCCCCGGCCGGTGAGGAGACGATCGACGACTTCGACCGTCGGGCCATCGTCGCGGCGTGCGCGGTTCTCTCGGCCTCTCTGGAATCACCGGGGAGCCAAGACCCGAAAAATGTCGAGGTAGCCCTCCAGATCTTGGAGAAATGCCGTGAGATGCTTCACGCCGCACCGGCGGC
Source organism: Bryobacteraceae bacterium (assembly GCA_036406715.1). Lineage (GTDB taxonomy): Bacteria > Acidobacteriota > Terriglobia > Bryobacterales > Bryobacteraceae > PSRJ01. The sequence goes on from DASXAK010000130.1 coordinate 14,966, forward strand.
TACTCCGCCCCGGCGGTCCGAAACGGCGGAACGTACCACAGCAAGATCGACTTCCCCACGAGTTCGGGAGGCGTGATAAACCCTGGCGGTCGTCCCGACACCGACTTTTTCCAGGCAGTCAGGCCTATCGCATTCCAGCCCCCGCCGGATGCGTTCAATGGATGGATCGGCGGAAACCCCAACTGTTGTTCCACGCCTCCGGGAACGTAGGGATCGAATGCGACCTCGGCAGCCCCGGCCTGGTGTAGTCGGGCGCTTAGCCGTTTGAGGTCCTGGCCCCAGTCGAGGTCGGAATCCACCAGAATCTTCTCCGGCTGGTTCCCGGCCAACTCATTAAAGTACGCCAGATAGTCGGGATGGCTCCAAAGCGACGAACCGGCGAGCCAGAGCATCAGAAACGCGATTGAAGCCTTTAGCCACAGACGGCTGTCGCTCCATTCCAGCAGCCGGACCAATCCCACCCCGGCTAAAAGAGCGAGACCGAGATACGCCGGCAGAACGTGCCGCACCCCGATATCGATGTGGCTGAAGATGCCAACCAGCAACACGCCCGCCGAAAACGCTACGAGAGCCCACGCGTTCCGATCGAACGAGCCATTCCAGATCAGGAACGCCACGCTCACCAGGACGAGAATGAGGAACGCCAGCGGTGATTTCACCGCCAGAGCCACGGGGAAGAACCACCAGAACCCCGCCTGGCTGCGCACGCCCATCAGATAACTCACATGGCCGAGGGCATTGTGATCGAGCACCTGCCGGATACCGGCGTAGAGTTCCGGCGCCGGCAACCGCAGATGCCAGAAGCCGGCATCTCCGAATGAGAAACGGTACCCTGCCCAGACGACCAGCGCTCCGGTAAGTATGGCCAAGACGAAAGAAGCCGAAGCCTTCCGCGATGGCTCGCGTCGCGCCGCGCGGCGGCGCCACGCCAGAGCGAGGGCGGCGCTGACCGGGAAGAAAGCCAGACCCGAGAACTTCGATAACATCATCAATCCGCCGGCCAGCCCCAACCAAACGGCATGGCGGAGATTCGGCTCGTCGAGCCAGATCAGGAATGCGAGGAACGCCGCGCCGAAGGCGGCGGTGAGAGCCATGTCGGTAGTCGCGAGCCCGGCATGCGCCATCACTGGAGGCAGCATGCTGAATACGAAAACTCCGGCGACTGCGACGCCCGGCCGAAAATAACGAAGTCCCCACGCATACACCACCGCGCAGGCGGCCCAGAAAAACGGGAGAATTCCCAGCCGGGCGAGCGCCAGGTTGCGATCGTATTGATGGCCGGAGTAGAGGATGGCAGCCCCTTCGAGCGACATCGCCAGCGGAAGGTCGCGAGGCGTGTTCTCGGAGCGAACGCCCGCCAGATACAACGGCAGCGCTGCCGCTACCCTGGCCAGCGGCGGATGCTGCGGCTCCCATTCGTAAGCGCCCTTGTCCAGCCACTCCATGCCGCACGCGATATGCGCCGGCTCGTCCATGGTGTGATTGAAAACGGGATAGGTGGAGACGATCCGGACCGAAGCGAGCACCACGAACGCCAGCGCCCAACACGCGGGCCGGCGCTCCATGGATGCGAGAATCGACCGCGGCATTTCCTTGCGCCCATTCTACGGTCGGTTGCGAAGCCTGTCACGTTGCCATTGGTAAACCCCCGTTGACGCAGCGGCTGCACGGCAATAAAATAATAGATAATAAGGTCTGAAATGAAGACGATCCTCGTGGTCCAGCAAGAGCCTCTCGTGAGGGGCCTATTCAACCGTTTGCTCGAACGCGGGTACAACGTCGTGGAAACCACGTCCGCGGAAGGGGCTCTGGACGCCGCTCGTCGGTCCGGCAAGATCGACTTGCTGATTACAGACGTGGCGCTCCCCATAATCTCCGGCATCGAACTGGGCTCGTTGTTGAAAGCGTGGATGCCCAGGTTGCACATCATCCTGACGGCCGATTTATTGCCGGAAGACTGGAGCGCCGACGAGAGAGCGGAACTCTCGAACTTCAAAACTCAGTCGATGACCGTTCTCAAGATGCCGTTCTCGCCCGATGATTTGAGAGCCAGGGTCGTCAGCCTGATTGGGCTCCCGGAGAGCCCGCTGACAGCGGCGGCATAACCCGCCCGGCTACCGCCTATCGTTGCGGATCACCTTCCCGCCCTTCATTACGAATTTGACTCGCTGCAATTCCGTGATGTCGGCTAATGGGTCTCCGGAGACGGCGATGAGGTCGGCGTATTTCCCCTTGTCGATGGATCCAATCTGGTCCTGCCAGCCCATCGCTTCGGCGTTGATGATAGTGCCGGATTGGATGGCCTGAGCCCCTGTCAGGCCGGCGATCTTCACCAGCGCCTCGAATTCGAGGGCCTGCGTGCCGTGAGCGAAAGTGGCGCCATCAGCCCCGCTGCCCGCCATCACCTTGATTCCCTGAGTCGCGGCGGCCATATGAGCGGCCTTTGAAAAAATAGGAATCATCCGGTACTTGCCGCCGGTGTTTTTCGTGTCGTTGTCGTCCATGTACGGCTCGGTGTACCGGACGATGGTCGGATCGTAATAGAGCTTCTTGGCCACCATCATATTGACGAGTTCCTGGTTCAGACCGAATCCATGCTCGATGGTGTCGCATCCGGCAACGATTGCATTCTTGAGACCTTCGCCTCCGTACACGTGGCAGCCGGCCTTCTTGCCGAGCCGATGCGTCTCGTCGATCATCGCCTGCACCACCGGCAAGGGGTATGTCACCTCGTACTGGTCCTGCCCGGTGGAAGTGAAAGAATAGGCGCCTGCCGGATAGAGCTTGATCCAATCGGCTCCGTGTGCGATCTGCTCGCGAACTGCGGCGCGACCTTCCTCGGGCGAGCGGACTACGGTACTGGCCAGCGGGTTTTGCGGAACAGCCGGGTTGGGAGGCGCGGCGCCCCAAACAATGCCAAGCGTCGACACCTGGTAACGCGGTCCATCGAGGCGACCTTCGTTGATCGCATTGCGGACCGCAACATCGCCGTATCCGTTTCCGTGCGAGGTCATGTCGCGCGCCGCCGTGAAACCCGCCCGCAAGCTGGCCTGCACGTTCTGGACAGCAATCAGCATGTAGTCTTCGGCGGTTCCCTTGGGTTTGCGCTGATTGAACATGTGGGTATGGGCGTCGATCAAGCCCGGAAGGACCGTAGCCTGCCGCAGATCGATAACCTCCACCCCCGCCGGAATCTTGACCTGGTTTTCCGGGCCGACGTCGGTAATGCGCTCGCCGGAAATGAGTACCACCTGGTTTGACAACATGCGGCCGGCCTTGCTGTCAAAGAGGTGTCCGGCGCGAACGGCGATCGATCGAGGAGCCGGCGGGCAGGGATAGATACCGCCGTCGGACCCCACGCACGGAGTCGGACCGGCGCCGCGCCAGGGAGCCGGCGGCGGCTGCACCTGCCCCCACGGCACAACCGCACACAAAAGAATTCCGAGCGCCGCCCACGCGGCCGAATTGCGTCGCATCCGCACACCTCCAGACCAGCTAATCATGATATCCACCTGTGGGGCAGGACGGAGGCTGCCCCACGCCGGTAGTGACACTCAGCGCGGGGCCAGTGCCGCCAGCGCGGTCCCGAGGCGTTCGAGGCCGGCGGCCGACGCGCCGTCCTTCACGAAAACTTCCATCACCACGGCCATTGTCGTGCCGACGTTTCTGAACCCGTGCGGCGTGCCCTTCTGCAGGAAAAACGCTTTCCCGGAAGCAGCTTCGACCGGGGCCGCCGAGCCGATCGTGATCTCCAGTTTCCCGGAGACTGGAATCCATAGGTGAAAGCGCACGTCATCGTGCATATGAACGCTGCGTACGGCGCCCGGTTGAATTTCGACGCGGCTGACGCGGACTTCGGGCCGGTCCATCAACCGTATCGGGTTCACGCCGGGATTGGCGTTGCCGCCTCCGGCCGGCGCCTGAGCGCCTGCCAAGATGCTGGTGAGCAACACAACCGGCAATATGGAAAATATCCTGTGCATGCGGAGGGAGTTTATACCTTGCCCGCATCAGCGTCAACGGACTGGCGCGGCTTGGAAGCACGCACATCCGAAGGGGTGAGCCGACTGGTGGACAGATGCCGGAAGTTCAGAAGATCAGCGCGTCGTCGGGAAGAACGCCAAAATGGTGCAGTGCTTCTTTGATCGGCAACCGCTTGTCCGGCGGACACTCATGCCAGGCGCGGCGCGGTTCCGCGGAGGACAGGGTTCGATCGAGATAAAGTGTTTTACAGTGACTGATCCAGAACGGATGGGGCACGAAACCATAGTGCTGCTCCACCCATTGCTGGATATCGAGGTCGCTCGCGACCCCGGGCTTCAAGGCCATACCGGCCGCATTGAACATCATGGCCTTTGCCTCCTATTCCGGATATTCAGGTACGCTTATAATATCACGGATCGACGCTCCAAATTGGTGCGCTTCCGCACGAAAACACACAGATTGTGAGGGAACCACCGCGTTGTGAGATCTTCGGCACCGGTTTTGCTGCTAGTTCTCCAGGTGGTGCCGACAATGCCTGAGAATGCGCCGTTTGTGCTGGAGGCCGGAGGAACAGAAGTGGCGACGTCGGCCGGAGGAGCGCGCCGTTATCGCAAGCCGCTTGCGTGTTTTGGATGGGTGGACATCAAATTTCTGCTTGCCGAGACCTTCAATGATTGGAGCCGGCACAAAGCGTCGCGGCTGGGAGCTTCACTGGCGTTTTATACTCTGCTTTCCCTGACGCCGCTGCTGCTGATTGCAGTATCGGTGGGAGCGCTGGCGTTTGGTGAAAAAACAGCCGAAGGTCACCTCCTTGATGAGATTCGGGGGCTGATGGGGCCCCAGGGCGCCGCCGGTGTGCAGGCGTTGCTGGCCGGAACGCGCCATACCGGCCACGGCATCCTGGCGACCGCCATCGGCCTGCTCACCCTTTTCTTCGGCGCTTCGGGCGTTCTGATCGAACTTCGGGACGCCCTGAATACCATATGGGATGTTCCGCCGGCACAATTGCCTGGTTTGCGGAGCATCATCCAGATGGTCAAAGACCGGCTGTTTTCGTTTGCGCTCGTACTGGCGATCGGGTTTCTGCTGCTGGTTTCTCTGGTTGTGAACACGGCTATTGCCGCAGCAGGCGCATACTTTGGGAGTTTCCTGCCGGCGCCGGAAGTAGTCTTGCATGTCGCCAACTCACTGCTCTCGTTCGTCATCATCACTGGCCTGTTCGCGGCAATCTATAAGATCATGCCGGATGTGCGTATCGAATGGCGCGATGTCCTGCTGGGCGCCGCCGTAACCTCGTTGTTATTCACAATTGGTAAATTTTTGATTGGGCTTTACCTCGGCAAAGCCAGCTTCGCCTCAACCTATGGAGCGGCGGCATCGGTCGTCATCTTGATCGTGTGGGTGTATTATTCGGGACAGGTCTTCTTTTTCGGTGCGGAGTTCACGCAGATTTTCGCGAGCCACTATGGGTCTCAGCCCGCGGGCCAAAAAATCCAAACTGCCGAGCGTAGTGAGCCGGCGGGATCGAACCTCGTGACGCCCGCGACCCGCACCTGATTCTGCATGCGATTTGTAGCCCTTGCGACGGATTATGACGGAACCCTTGCCAATGACGGACAGGTGAGCAGCCGCACGCTCGCCGCCCTGGAACGTTTAAAGGCATCGGGGCGCCGGCTGTTGCTGGTTACCGGACGCGAACTGCGCGACCTGGAGCGCGTGTTCGGCGAGCTCAAACTTTTCGATATGGCGGTTCTGGAAAACGGCGCCGTCCTGTACTTTCCGGCGGAACATCGGGAACAACTTCTCGTCGAACCGCCGGCGGACGAGTTCGTCGCCGCCTGCCGGAAACGCGGCGTGGCGGACCTGAGCGTCGGCCGGGTCGTGGTGGCAAGCTCGGAGGCCGAGACGCCTAAAATTCTCGAGGCCATTCGCGAGCTTGGACTCGAGCTGCACGTGATCTTCAACAAAGGGTCGGCGATGGTGCTGCCCTCCGGCGTAAACAAGGCGACCGGACTGGCAGCCGCGCTCAAGCACCTCTGTCTTTCTCCCCACAACATTGTGGGGGTTGGGGACGCCGAGAACGATCACGCCTTTCTGGGTTGCTGCGAGTGCGGCGCCGCCGTCGGAAATGCATTGCCGGCGCTACGCGCGCGAGCGGACATTGCAACAGCCGGTAGCGACGGAGAAGGCGTCATCGAACTGATCGAATCGCTCATTCGCGACGATCTGGCTGAAGCTACGCGCAGACTTCGCAGGCATGACATCCTGCTCGGCAAGACTGCCAATGGAGCGGAGTTGTGTTTTCCCGTATACGGAAGCAATCTGTTGATTGCCGGCTCTTCGGGCGGAGGGAAATCCACCATAACGGGCGCATTCGTCGAGCGGCTGATCGACAATCATTTTCAAGTCTGCGTGATCGACCCGGAAGGCGACTACAAGACGCTCGGGGATGCGGTGGTGTTGGGCGAGCCGAAAAGCCCTCCGACCGCCGACGCCGCGCTCGGCGTTCTGGAGAAGCCGGAGCGAAGCGTGGTGCTCAATATGGTAGGCGTGCGGTTTGAAGATCGTCCGGCGTTTTTCCAAAGCCTCATCCCGCGCTTGGGGGAACTCCGCATCCGGACCGGGCGGCCGCACTGGATCATTGTCGATGAGGCCCACCACGTGCTGCCCGCGGATGCCGCGACACCGTTGCCTGCGCCGACCAAGGGCCTGGTAAACTTCGCGCTCATCACTGTCCGGCCGGAGCACGTGGCTCGCGAAGCCGTGGCGGCGACCGATGCCTTGATTGCCGTTGGAAGGGAGCCGGACGAGACGGCGCGCGCGTGGTCCGCGGCGACTGGAGTTCCCGTTTCGAGCATAAGAAAGCCTTTGGACCGGGGACACGCCGTTCTGTGGCGGAAGGGAGAACCGGGGCAACCGATTTGCTTCGAGGTGACCGAATGCCAGGATGACCGCGCGCGGCACAGCCGCAAGTATGCATCCGGAGAATTGCCTCCTGATCGGAGCTTCTACTTTCGCGGTCCGGAGGAAAAGCTCAATTTACGAGCGGACAATCTCACCACGTTTCTGCGAATGGCCGACGGAGTGGACGAGATCACATGGCTGCATCACCTGAGGCGCGGCGATTACTCACGCTGGATGCGCACGGAGATCCACAGCGAAGATTTGGCCGCCGAGACTGAAGCGATTGAACGCCAACCGAATCTCCCGCCGGACCAGACGCGCGCACGAATTCGCGAGGCCATCGAGAAGCGATTTACGATTCCGGAATAGCGCCGGCCTAGCGGTGGCGCTCTTTTCTTGCACGCGAATGCAGATCCAGTCCGAAATCCGGATCATCGCGTGTACCGGTGACCGTAAACGGGACGACCGCGCCGGCTGCGTCCTTTTTGAAAAACGGATTGACGGCTTTCAGAAGAAGCGACTTCCATCCCGTGGTCGTGTCCGAAAGTTCGGCTTCGAGGCGAGCCTTGCCGCGGAAGTCCAACCGTTCATCCAGAAGGCCGTAGCGGCCTTGCAGCCGCACGTCCACGCCAGGTACGCAAAAAGAGAGATTGCGAAACGCCATCACGCCCTGATCGAGGCCAAACCGGCCGGCAAAATCCGAGGCCACAATTTCCGTTTTGGATTTCCGGGGGTGGCCCTCGCCCGCGTGGCTCAGGCTATTCACTTTTTCCTGAATGCTCAATTGCGAGAAATGTGCGGATGCGATTTGAAACCGACCGTTTAGCTGGAGCTTCTGTGCGATATCCACATCACCCGGAGGAACGATCAGCGTGGTTTGAAATCGGATGTCTCCGCTCATGGGTGCCCGCTGTCCCTTGACACCCAGACGCAGCATGTCGGCGAGCTGTCCCGAGGCGTCGACATCGAGCCGAACGGTCTTACCGTGAGTTCCCGGCTTCCCTTCGACGCCGCCTCGAGCGTTTACGACGGCGGTGCCAAAGCGAGCCTGCACGGGTTCAAGCAACGTGTCTCCATCGGTGCCGTCGACCACGGCATGGAACTGCGTCTTGAGGTGGACAGGGTTGCGGCTGATCTTCAGCGCGAAGTCAGGGACATCGGTTTTGCCATCGACCTCGATGCGCTCCAGGACGCCATGATAACCTCCATTCGAGGACAGGGTCCCCAAGATACCGCGAAACACCGAAAGGTCGGCGTCCTGAAATGTGTATTCGCCCTGAACGGGCGTCTGGTCGGGATCCCGCTGGTTCCACGGACCGAAACGGCCCGTGGTCCGAATATCTCCGGGCGGCTTCGCGTTCGTCAGCAGCGCGCGAAACGACATAGGCCTCGCCGTTCCCGAACTGGTGAGCCGCAGCCGTTTGAGAAGAAACTGCAGCGGCTCTTTCCGCGGGTCGGCCGGGATAACAGTCACGACTGCGCCGTTGGCCTCAACGGTATCAATGATGAAATCCGGGACCTTCTTCGTTCGCGGCTTCTCCGGCTCTTGGTTCATTTTGTGGCGGCGAGAGACTTGGATCTGCAGTCCCTCGAGAATCAGCCTGTGCACTCGGGGAGGCGCTGCGATCATCTCGATCAAGTTCGTGGACGTCGCGAATTTATGAACCGAGATAAGGGGCGGCGCTTCCGGCCGGTCGTTTTGTCGCAACACAAGGTCGTCGCCAGTGATCTCGATCACGGGGAACAGCGTGACATCCAGACGACGCACCTGCAGTTGGGCGCCGTAGTGCCTCTGCAACAGGCCAATGATGCGTCCGCGAATCATCGTGGCGAGGAAGGGTGTCGCGGCGACCCCAAGGCCGGCAAGCACAAGGACTGCCGCCAAACCGCCGATTACCCATCGCCACGGGCGCAAAATCTGCACATTGGACATGACGGCAATCGAGCCGCCATTCGACGAAAATGAGTTGGACTACCGTGCGCTTCGCTACAGTGCGGGGCGGCAAGTCCGCGTCAAAGCGGAGCCACTCCTCCGTGGCGCGCCTTTGGCGGCTCATCGCAGCCCGAGGTGAAGGAAAGCCTCTCCGCACCCGTTCGCTCGAGTACCTGCTTGGCGCGAGCGGCCCATTCCGAGTCGTGACATCGCACGCTGACGAGCGCCCTCCGCTTCAGAGTTCGTTCATAGTGTTTGGCTTCAGAAGCAGGAGCGCCCATTCCTTTTAGAATGGTGGCGACCGCGCCAGGTCCGGCGGACTCCTCATTGGCGAGCGCGCGCATCAGCGGCCCCGCCCCGATAATCGGGCCCAAATCGGGCAATGAGATCAAGCCGAAATAGTCCAGCAGGCCGACAGTGCCGCGTGCAATTTCGTGCCGGGTGATGCAGTCGCGGTCGTCGCCAACAGCCACGGGCCCGGCCTTGCGGCCCTTTTCACTCAGTTGCCCGGGAATGAGCGTCGAAATCGTGTCGCTCGGGAACCCTCTGATAATCAGCGCGCCGACCGCCTCCTCCACGTCGTCCTGACGCCGATACGTGCCAAAAACTGCCGTGTCCATCGATTCCAAGCTCCTCCGAGCGCCACCGTGTTTCCGCGTACCACAAACACAGAGGCACTTGCAGTTCGCGTTCCATCACAGGACGAAACGCAACCGGAAGTGATCGCCTAAACAAACTGTTTGTAGCGATACCAGGGTCGCTAATTTGCACAGTAATGTCCCGCATATGCCCCGTATGTGCGTAGCGCTGCCGTTCGCGGCGCGTTTGTTCCCATTGCTTTTCGTGCTGCGGCTGGCTGGGGCCGAACTCACGTCTCCGGCCGATTTTGAGGGGAAAGTCATCAAACAGATTCAGTTTTCGCCGCCGCAGCCGGTCGGACGAGGCGATCTGCAACGACTGCTCCAATTGCACGTCGGACAGCCGCTCCGAATGGCAAATGTACGCACAACCATCAAACAACTTTACCGGACCGGCGAGTACGCCAATATCGAAATCGACACTTCGGCGGATTCCGACGGAGTCGCGCTGCTCATCCGAACGACCGAACAATACTTTGTCGGAGGCGTGGACGTTCGCGGAAAGGAAAGCGTCCCTCCAAACCAGGGGCAGATCGCGAACGCCAGCCGGCTGCAATTGGGCGCGCCGTTTAGCGAGGAAGACCTGCAAAATTCGGTGACCGGCATTCGCAGGCTCCTGCAGCGCAACGGGCTGTACCTGGCGACAATCGTTCCCAAAGTCGAAACCGATTCTGAACACCAGGAGATGGCGTTTACCTTCACGGTCAATCCCGGGAAGCGCGCACGTCTCGCAGCGCCGGTTGTGAGCGGCGATACACGTTATCCGCCCGAGCAGGTTGGCAAATGGGCCAAGTACAAAAGCATCATCCGCTGGAAAAACGCGACTCAAGAGAATACACAGGAAGGAATCGAGAACATCCAGCAGAAATATGCGAAGAAGAAGCGTCTGACCTCGTCGGTGGAACTCGATCACACGGACTATCTTGCCGGAGAGAACAAAGTACGGGCCAATATTCGGGCCGATGCAGGCCCTGAGGTCGATATCACCACGACAGGAGCGAAAATTTCCAAAAGCAAGCTTCAGGACTATGTTCCCGTATTTGACGAAGGCAGCGTCAACCGCGATCTTCTTGTGAGCGGCGTCAGCAATCTGCGGGACTACTTCCAGACACAGGGTTATTTCGACGTCCACGTCTCCTTCAATACGAAAACCATCGATCCCGATCATGAGCAGATCCAATATGTGATCGGACGCGGGGAACGGCATCGCGTGGTGAAAGTCGAAATCGAGGGGAATCGTTACTTCACCACGAACGATATTCGCGAGCACATGTTTGTCCAGCCGAAGGGTCTGATCCTGTTACGCCACGGCCGGTTCAGCACGGGATTTGCAAAGCGCGATGAGGATGCGATCGAGGCGATGTACCGCGACAACGGCTTTCGCGACGCCAAGGTTACGATTAGTCCCCAAGACGATTACCGAGGGAAACCAGGCGATGTCTTAGTCTCGGTGAAGATCACGGAAGGCGCACAGCACCTGGTCCACAGCGTAAGCCTGGAGGGCATCAACAACCTCGATAAAGATCAAATTGCCGCCAAACTGGCATCCGGCGCCCGTCAACCTTTCAGCGAAACGAGTGTCCAGATGGATCGGACCTTCATACTCAATCAGTATCATGAAGCCGCATACCCGGATGCGGCATTTGACTGGCGAATGGCGCCGGGCCCAGGAGCGCACGAGGTAACACTGCAGTACTTCGTTACGGAAGGCAAACCGCGCTACGTAAGGGACATTTTGTTCACCGGGCTCCGCAACACCCGCCGGAGTCTGCTGAACCGCAGCATCCTGCTCAACGCCGGATCACCTCTTTCGTGGACCGACATGGGCATCATGCAACGCCGGATCTACAATCTGGGCGTCTTCGACAGAGTGGACATGGGCATCCAGAACCCCGACGGCGACATAGAAAACAAGTACGTGCTGTTTCATCTGACGGAAGGCCATCGCTACTACGTCGGAGTCGGCCTGGGCGCGGAACTGGCGCAGATCGGCGGCAACTCGAATAACGTGGGAAACGCCGCGGGGTCGACCGGGTTTGCGCCGCGCGCCGATCTGGAACTGAGCCGCAACAATATGTTCGGGCTAGGCCACAGCCTGAATTTCAAGAGCCGTTACTCCACGCTCGACCGCCGCGTCTCTCTGGATTATTCAATCCCGCACTATCGTGATGTGGACGGCCGCAACATCACGATCCTGGGCGTTTACGACAACGAGCGCGATGTGCTTACTTTTCAAAGCCGGCGCCTCGAAGCGTCGGCACAACTCTCAAAGCAACTAGGGAAGGCCGAGACGATGTTGTTCCGGTATACGTGGCGCGACGTTCAGGTGGATGAGAGCACGCTGAAGATTAACCCCCTGCTGATTCCGCTCAACTCCCAGTCAGCGCGCCTCGGAATTCTGTCCACCACATTGGTGCAGGACAAGCGCGACGACCCCGTGAACGCGCACCGCGGCATTTATAACTCGCTGGATCTCGGACTCGTGGACCATTACTTCGGTGGCAACAAGAATTTTCTCCGGTTTTTGGGGCGCAATTCCTATTACAAGCGGATTACCGGCGACTTCATCCTGGCGAGCAATACCGAGTTCGGCTTGATTCATCCATTTGCGGTGACGCCCGGGGTTAGTGCGTTCGACTATATACCGATTCCCGAACGCTTCTTCGGCGGCGGCAGCACCTCGATGCGCGGCTTTCCGGATAACCAGGCGGGACCTCGCGACCTTTTAACCGGTTTCCCGCTGGGCGGTGACGCCCTCCTGTTCCATTCCACCGAGCTGCGGTTCCCCTTCCTGGGAGACAACATTCAAGGTGTGCTGTTTCATGACATGGGAAATGTTTATTCCGGCCTCGGCGCGATTTCATTCCGCGTCCATCAAAAAGATTTGACCGATTTCGACTACATGGTACACGCGGCCGGGTTTGGCATCCGCTATCGGACGCCAGTCGGCCCCGTTCGGCTGGATCTCGCCTACAGCATCAACCCGCCGACATTCAACGGGTTGAAAGGCACATATCAGGAACTGCTGTTCAATACGGCAACACCGGCGATACAGCACGTCAATCATTTTCAGTTCTTCTTTTCCATCGGACAGGCGTTTTAATATGCGCACGCTTTATTTGGGAATGATGGTGGTGTCAGTGGCGCATGCGGTGGTGCTCGACCGGATTGCGGTTGTAGTCGGCACCGATGTGATCACCGAAGGTGAAATCATCGAGGAATTGCGGCTCGACCAATTCATGGCATCTCAGCCGCTCGACTTAGGCCCCCAGCAGCGGCGAGCCACGGCTGCTCGCCTAGTGGATCAGCAGCTCATTCGGCAGGAAATGGAGGTAACCCAATATCGCCCGCCGGAGGCCAATGAGGCCGACGCGATGCTGCGCACGTTTCGCCAGCACTTCCGCACTGAAGCGGAGTACCGCGCCGGACTCGAAAAATATGGAGTCACCGAAGACGACCTCAAGCAGCACCTGTTGTGGCAATTGACCGCGATCCGGTTCACCGACTGGCGGTTCGGTGGAATCGGCCAGCTGGCGCCGGAGCCGTCCGCGAATCGCGAAGTCCCGCCCGGCACACCGTCGCCCGCAAAGACGCCGTCCCAAGAGCCCGTACAGTCGGCGGATCGGGCTGCACCCGACGGCGGCGGCACGAACGTCGACCAGCAGTTGGATGAGTGGTTGAAACAGGCGCGCAGCACGACAAAGGTCGCATTCAAACAGGAGGCCTTCCAGTGAGCCGTCCGAAAAAAATCCTGGCCATTGTCGCGGCCTCGCTCGCCGGTCTGGTGATCCTGGTGATTGTCGCGGCAATCATTGTCATCCAGACACCTTGGTTTCGCGATTTCGTTCGCGAAAAGATCGTCAGCGCAATCGAATCGGGCATGGGGGCGAAGGCCGAGATCGGCTCGTTTTCGCTCGACCTCCGCCACTTACGGGTCCAGGTCCGCGACATCGTCATTCACGGACTGGAACCCCCGACGGCCGCGCCCCTGGTCCGCGCCCGGCTCGTGGAAGTGGATTTAAAGATCGGCGCACGGCCTGGACCTATCGGCGTCGGATATTTGTTGCTCGATGCGCCGCAAGCCAACGTGATTGTCTTTCCCGAAGGGCGCACCAACATCCCCTCGCCGAAAACGCAATCGAAACCCAGTAATACCAGCGGACTTCAGACCGTGGTCGATCTCGCGATCGGAAAGTTCGACCTGCGCAATGGCGCAGTGACGTTCGCGCAGAGGAAATCGGATTTCAACGCGAGCGGGGAGAACCTGCACGCGCAGCTCGCCTACAACGCACTTCACCCAGGCTATGTGGGCGAAATCGATATGAGCCCGCTGCATCTGCGGGCGGCCGGGAATGCGCCTCTCGACGTGAATGTGAAACTGCCCCTTACCTTGGAGGGAGATCGAATCGCGCTCAATCGCGGCAGCCTCAGCACGCCGGGATCTCTGATCCAAATCTCGGCCGCACTGGAACACATGGCTGCGCCCCGAACGTCGGCACAGCTCAACGCGCGCCTGTCACTGGACGAAGTGAAACGCGCCGCCGGGTTGAACATGCCTCTCGATACGGTGCGGGGGCCGAGCGTTCTCACGGCCGACATCAGCGCGTCAACCGATAACAACCGCGTCGCTGTCCAGAGGCTAAATTTGCGCCTGGGACAGACGGAAATTACCGCGTCGGGTCCGTTGCAGCAGGGGAATCGCCCAGGTTCGTTGCGGTTCAACGCCTTGTTGGCCGTTGGGGAAATCGGGCGCCTGCTGCAGGTTGCCGCCCGGCCCGAAGGCACAGTGCGAATTGGCGGCAATGCCGGTTTGGGCGCCGGCGGAAATTATCGGCTGACTGCCAACATCGTCGGACGCAACCTGGCCGGCGGTCAGGGCTCTACGCGCGTGACCGGAGCAACGTTGGACAGCAGCATCGCTGCCGATCCGCGCCGGATCGAGCTGGGCGGCTTGCGCATCTCGGCCGTCGGGGGCGATTTGACGGGCTCGGGCGCGCTCGATAATATGCAGACGTTCCAATTCGCCGGCAAGCTGAACCACTTCGATATCGGCAGGATTTCTCGAATGGTCAAGCCCGGCGGGTTTGGTTATGCCGGAGTTCTTTCGGGAGGACTGAAGGCGGCGGGGGACGTGAAGAACACGGCTGCCTTGATGGCCTCCGCCGATCTGCGGATCCAACCGGCGTCCGGCGGCATTCCGGTTTCCGGCCGGATCAACGCGAATTACGACGGCAACGGCGGCACAATCGCGATTGCGTCATCGTACATCGCGCTTCCGAACACGCGGCTCGACCTGGCAGGCTCAATCGGCCAACAGATCCAGGTAAAGCTGGTGACGCGCAATACCGCCGATTTCCGGCCCGTCGCTCCCTCCATCCCGCTCACCTTTACCAACGGAGGCGCCGCAACGATTGATGCGACGATCACGGGCCGGACCGATGCGCCGCGTATCGGCGCGCAGGTGACCCTGACCAATTTTTCCGTCCAGGGGCGCCCGTTCGAGCGCTTCGAAACCGGATTGTCCGCCTCGCCATCCGGAGCGAACGTGATGAATGCCGTGCTGACGCACGGAAAAATGCAAGCGCGCGTCAGTGCGTCGGTCGGTCTCCGAAATTGGAAACCGGAGAACACGGAACCACTTCGGGCAGATGCCACAATACGAGATGCCGATCTCGCCGACATTCTCGCGCTTGCCGGCCAGGGTGACGTCACGGCGCAGGGCGCTCTCGTCGCCGATGCCCATATCAACGGCTCGGTGGGTGATCCCCGCGGCGCTGCCAGTTTGTCCGTCACCAACGGTAGTCTCCAAGGCGAACACTTCGACAGCATCAGCACCCAGATGGTGATGAACCAGGCATCGATCGAAATCCCTACGCTGCAATTAGTGGCTGGATCCTCGCGCCTGGATGCTAACGCCGCGTTCCAACATCCGCCCAATGATCTCAAACGCGGCACTCTGCGGGCGCACATTGCCAGCAACCAAGTCCAGCTCGCCCAATTCCAGTCGCTCGTCAAGGATCGCCCCGGCCTCGCCGGAACCGTATCGCTGAATGCCGATGCTGTCGCCGCACTTCAACCGTCGGGCGCCAACACGAATTTTCAGTTGATCAACCTGACCGCAAACGCTTCCGCCCGAGGCCTTCGCATGCAAAACCAAAACCTCGGCGACGCCACCATCACCGCAAACACCAGCGGATCGAGCCTGCAATATAACGTGAATTCGAACTTCGCCGGTTCCACCATTCGGGTGACCGGCCAGTCGCTGCTCACCGGCGATCACCAGACCAACGCCAGCGCGCAAATCGCGAACCTGAGGATCGATCGCGTGCTGGCCGTCGCGGGCCGCAGCGAACTGCCGGTCAGCGGTACTTTCGGGGTGACGGCACAGGTATCCGGGACTCTCGCGGCCCCGCGCGCCAACGCCACGCTGAGTGTCAGCAATGGCTCGGCCTATCAGCAGCCGTTCAACCTGGTGCAGGCAACCATCAACTATACGAATCAGCTCGTCGAACTGGCACAGCTCCGTCTCGAAGATGGCGGCAACCACATTGAGCTCAGCGGGGCATTCGCGCATCCGGCGAACGACTTCCAGCGCGGCCAGGTCCGTTTCCGGGTTCGCAGCACACCGCTGGAACTGGCGCGCTTTCACGCAGTGCAACAATCCAATCCGGGCTTGACCGGCACCGTGGAATTGTCAGCAGATGGCGCCGGAACATTGCGCCCGAACGCCGTGCCATTGTTTTCCACCCTCAATGCAAACGTGGCGGTGAAGGGAATTGCGGTGGACCGCAAACCGGTGGGTGATGTCACCATTATCGCGGAAACGAAAGGCCAGCAGCTCAGCTTCAATCTCGCCTCCGACTTCGCACGCTCGAACATTCGCGGCAACGGAACCGTGGAGCTCGCCGGAGATTATCCGGTAAATGCGCGGCTGAGTTTCTCAAATGTCACATACGCGGGCTTGAGCCCTCTCATGGGCACGGCGAATCCGACCTTTGACGCATCCGTGGACGGGCAAGTGGCCGTGTCGGGACCCGCCGCTCGCACCGAGGCTTTGCGCGGTTCCGTTCAACTGACGAAGCTCGAAGCGCACTCAGTCGCCATGAGTGCCCCCGGCGAGCAGGCGCGCGCGCCCTTCGAAGTGCACAATGATGGCCCCATCGACGTGCAGGTCGAGCGCTCAGTGGTCACCGTCCGGCGGGCACGCATCACCGGCCCGTTCCTCAATCTCGCGCTCAGCGGCTCGGCCCCGATTCAAGGACCGCAGCCGATGAATCTGCGGGCCGACGCCAATGTCAATCTCGAACTGATTGAGTCATTCAATCCAAGCATCGTCTCCACCGGAACCGTCACGTTGAATGCGGCGGTCGGTGGAACCCGGGCCAAACCCTCCGTGAGGGGGCAACTACAGCTCAAGGATGCGTCGTTCAACCTGCTCGAGGTGCCAAATGGCGTCAGCAATGCCAACGGAACCGTGGCGTTCAATGGCTCCGAAGCGGTTATCCAGAACATCACCGCCCAGAGCGGCGGAGGCAAGCTCACTCTCTCAGGGAACGTGGGCTACGGCGGCCCCCAGATGAACTTCCGAGTGCAGGCCCGCGCCGACCAGGTCCATGTCCGGTATCCGCAAACCCTGACGACCACCATCAGCGCCAACATCTCCCTGGTGGGAACCACCGCCAGCAGCCTGGCATCCGGAACAGTCCGCATCTCCGAGGTCGCGATGCATAGCCACAGCGATCTCGGCTCCATGCTGAGTTCCGCGTCTGCTCCGCCGACGCAGGGCGGCGCAACCAGCGGTCTGATGGCCGGCATGAAATTCGATATCCGGGTCATGACCACTAGCGGCGTCCGGTTCCGCACGGAGCTGACGCAGAACCTGCAAGCCGACGCCAACCTTACTCTGCGTGGAACCCCGGACCATCCCGGAATGCTCGGCCGCGTTGTCATCAATCAGGGCACCCTGGTCTTTTTCGGAAACAAGTACAACGTGGATCAGGGCACCATCTCGTTCTTCGATCCCAGCCAGATTCAGCCGATTCTCAACATCGATCTGAACACAACCGTTCAGGGCGTGGATGTCACACTCAGTGTGTCCGGGCCCGTGGACAAAATGAAGCTTTCCTATCGCTCGGATCCGCCCCTCGAATTCCGTGATATCGTTTCGCTGCTTGCCAGCGGAACGCCACCGAGTACCGACCCCGTACTGGCCGCGCGCCAGGCGCCCCCTCCCCAGCAAAGCGTCGGTCAGGCCGGCGCGTCCATGCTGATGGGACAAGCCGTGGCAAGCCCGGTTGCCGGCCGCCTACAGCGTCTGTTTGGAGTCTCCAAATTGAAAATCGATCCACAAGTGACCGGCCAGCAGAATACCCCGGGAGCCACTCTCACCCTCCAGCAGCAAATCAACAACAAGCTGACCTTCACCTATGTTCAGGACGTCACGCAGAGCAACCCGCAGACTATTCGAATCGAGTGGGCGATCGACCCGCAGTGGTCAGCCATCGCGGGCCGAGACATCAACGGTGAGCTGAACGTCGACCTGTTCTACAAGAAGCGATTCCACTGAGGCGAACGATCGCCTGTCAGTGCCGCTTAGCCGATGACTTTCTGCGGGCGACAGACCGTTTGCGCGCGGCCGGTTTGCGCCGAGCCTTCGGGCCCGCTGATGATTCTGCGCCCTGCCAATCATGCTCCTCCGGATGATGGTGGCCGTGGGCAAGATCCCGAAGGTGCCGTTTGAACTCGCGTTCGTCCATGCCATTCCCAGCGGCAGTTGGCCAGCCACTGTTGGTGCGGTAACACCGCTTGGTATAGGACGTGTATCAATGGATCATTCGTGAAGCACCTCACAGCCGTCTTGTTGGCTTTCTTTCTCAAAGCCGGAGGGCTTGGCCTGCTGGTGCTCGGCATTCTCGATTCCTCATTTCTATTCGCGCCGCTCGGCAACGATCTGCTGGTCGTGGCGTTCGCCGCGAGCCATCGCGCGATCTTGAATATCCTGTATTACGCGGCGATGTCAACAATAGGCTCCGTGCTGGGTTGTCTCGTGGTCGACGTCGTTTTCCGCAAAGCTGGAGAAGAGGGCCTCGATAAGCATTTACCGCGTAAGCGCCTGGAGTATGTGAAGCGCAAGGTCAACGATAGCGCGGCCTGGGCCCTTGCGGTGGCTTCCCTCGCACCGCCTCCCTTTCCGTTTACGCCGTTCGTCATGGCGGCTGCTGCGCTGGAATATCCTCGCCGGCGGATGCTTGTAGTGGTTGGCGTCAGCCGGATGATCCGCTTTACGACCGCCGGCGTGCTTGGCGCCCTTTTTGGGCGTCAGGTGCTGAAGTGGGCGGCCAATGATGTCGTGCAAGGATTCCTGCTCGCTCTGGTAATCGCCTGCGTCATAGGCAGTGTCGTCTCGGTTTATGGCTGGGCAATACGCAGCCGGACGCCAAAAGCGGTTCGATCCTGACCGGACTGTACATTCCTTCCCGGATGTAATGTCGCACACATCGCAATTTTGCATCCTGCCTCCCGACTGTGCTGCATCTACATTGATCCAACGACCTTTTTCGATTGGTCAGCCGATTGCTCCATGGGT
>DASXAK010000131.1:0-18489 GCA_036406715.1 Bryobacteraceae bacterium
GGACCCGTTTGCCGCCGCCCAGCATCGTCGGCGCGACGAGCAGATGATATTCGTCGACGAGGCCGGCCCGGATCGCTTGCGCGGCGAGGTTCGGACCCGCCACCGAGACATCGTGAGGCAGTTGAGCCTTCAGGTCGAGAACGGCCTGCGGATCGAACTCCCGTTCGAGACGCGTGTTCGGTGTAGAAACGGTCTCGAGCGATTTGGAGTAGACGATCTTACTGGCGGCTTGCCAGATCCGGGAGAAGTCCCACATAGCCGCCGTGAAGCGGGGAATGACGTCTGGCGTCTCCCAAACCGCCATCGTTTCGTACTCCTTGCGTCCATAGAGATACGTGCCGACGGGGCGGTGGAGATCGGTAATGAACGCAAATGCGTCCTCGCTCGGCGTCGACCAATCGAAGTTGCCGTCATCCGCGATATAGCCATCGAGGGACGTGGGCATGAAGTAGATCAGGTTGGCCATTGTGCAGCCCCCGTATCATAACAACGACGATGGAATCTGCCATAATCATCCCCCAGAGAGGAGCATCCGAATGCGCCTGCGATTGTTGACGGCCGGTCTGGCGGCCGCCGTGACCTTGAGTTACGCACAGGTCCCCGCAGACCACAATTTGAAACTGGCGGGCGACCGCTTCGCGCCTCTGACCTGGGAGACGCTCACCCCGGAGCAGAAGGTCATGGTCGAACACCTGTTCAACGGCGAGCGTCACGGGGCTGCTGGTCCCTTCAACATATTGCTCCGCGCTCCCGAGCTCGGCGACGAGTTGCAGGCCTACGGCGCCTACATCCGCTACCATCCGTCGCTGTCGCGGCAGATTACCGAATTCGTGATTTCGACAGCGGTCCGCTACTGGAATACCGAGTCGGAGTGGAACGCTCACAAGACGCTCGCCCTGCGAGCCGGCCTTGACCCCGCCATCGCCAACGCGATCGCGGAGGGCGCACGGCCCCAGCACATGCCGACTGACGTCGAGGCCGCCTACAATTTTGTCGACGAACTGCTTACCACGCACCAGCTCACCGACAAGGCATTCCGAGCCGCCATCGACCGATTCGGCGAAAAAGGTGTGGTCGATATGATGGGCCTGATGGGATACTACGGCATTGTCTCGTTTGCGCTCAATGTCGACCGCTACCCGTTGCCGAACAACGTCAAACCGGAACTCAAACCAGTCGAAAACACATTGCCCGTAGCAAATCCTCTGGGATTCGCCACTCCACCGGAGCCGCCCTCGTCGCCGATCCAGTTCAAGACTTCGACCGTAGCCAGCGGAAAAAAGATGATTCTGCGAGGCGATCGGTTTCCGGGCCTGTCCTACGAAGAAATGAGTCCCTTGCAGCGGGCCATGGCCGATCGTGCCGTGAACGGCCGCGGCACGGCCGGCACGTTTAACATCAATGTCCGCGACGTCGAACTCACCGATCTGCTCTGGCCTGTCGGCGAGCGCGTGCGCTTCCACATGACTGTAGGGGAGAGACTCAAGGAGCTCGCGATTCTCATCGCCGGCCGCTATTGGGGCGCGCAGTTTGAATGGCTCGCTCACCGCAATGCCGGCGTTCGCGCGGGTCTGGCCGAAGCCACTGTTCGGGCCATCGCTGAAGGCAAGCGTCCGGCCAACTTGCCTCCTGACGAGGAAGCCGTTTACAACTTCTGCACGGAGTTCTTCAAAACCGGGCGGGTCACCGACGCGACGTTCCAGGCGGCTAAGGAAAAGATTGGCGAGCGCGGCATTGTCGAAATCATCGGGTCGGCCGGCCAGTATCAGATGGTTTCGCTATTCATGAATGTGGACCGGTATCCGCTCGAACTCAACCAGAAACCCGAGCTGATGCCGCTGGCCCGCCCGCTGCCCTAGCGAGCCGGCCTCCAGGAGTCTCCTCAATAAACTACCGCCCGCGGATGGCCTGACCGGGTGTGACGCCTTCCTGAAGTTTGCCGTCGCGGACTACCAGGATGCCGGCCACCAAGACGTAGCGGAATCCCTCCGAATACTGCGCGGCGTTTTGAAAGGTGGCCTTGTCGATGACACTCGCCGCGTCGAAGACGCTGATATCGGCGTCTGCGCCAACCTTCAGCCGGCCTTTCTGCCGCATCTGCGGTGATATGCCTTCGAGTCGTTGGGCGGGCAGGAGGGACGATTTTCGTATGGCGTCCATTAACGAAAGAGCCTTGTCTTCGCGGACGTATTTGCCCAAAACTCGGGCGTAGGTCCCAACAGCGCGGGGATGTCCGATCCCGTTTTCGATGATTCCATCGCTGGCTACCATCACCCCGGGATGGGAGAGGGCCAGGCGGATCATTTCTTCGGTGTTCCCAAATTGGGCGACAAAGCCGCCCTGTTTGCGGTAACGCGCGAACGACTCCCGCGTAAGCCGCTCACCGGTGGGCGGCCACAACAGCCTGGCATAATCTTCGGCCGGCCGGTTCTCCCATCCGTTGTACGACGCCGAGGCGATCTCCGTCATGCTCGCCGTATACGGATAGGCCTCCGTCGTCACATCCAAGCCGCGGGCGCGAACGCCATCAAAAATACGTAGCGCCTGGGGCGTCTTGCTAAGGGCTGCACTGTTGATGTGGACGATGTGAAGCGGCACGCCGGCTGCGGCCGCGTCGGTGATCACTTCCTGCATGGAGATGACTACATCGCCCGACCGGATATGGACAAATACCGGCCGTTTGAATTTGGCGGCCAGGTAAAACAGGTTCAGGATCTCGTCTGCGCCTGCTGTGGGCGTGTACGTGATCCCCATCCCCATACCGAGGCCGCCCTCATCGAGGCCTTTGGCGACCGCTCGCTCGATCGCCTTCTGCTCTTCTGATGTGGCAACGCGGTTCATGGCAGCATCGCGCGGCAGCAGGTTCCCGGAATCGTGCATCACCTTCATACGAGCCGGAATATGGCCGGAGCTCGCTCCGAAGTTGATCAATGCCTTTCCTTCACGCGCCGCATACCATTCGCTGACCGGGGACACTCCGGCCTCTAGCTCGAGCGCGGTGGTGACGCCGTCCATCGCCTTGTAGCGGTAGGCTTCCGGAGTTTGCGAATGCTGGTGCAAATCGATGAAACCGGGGGAAACCACCAGGCCAGCCACATCGATCTCGATTTTGCCGCGTAGCGGAGAGCTCGAAATTGCGGCGATCGTCTTGCCTTGGATTCCGACGTTCCGAGTCGCGTCAAGACCTGACTCCGGATCCATGACACGGCCGCCGCGCAACACTAGATCGTAGTTTTGTGCAGCGAGAAGAGAAGGAACCAGCACCAGCCACAATCGGATTCGCATACTTCTCCTGATTCTCCTGATGAGCCATTCTCGCATGTGGGTTGGTTTCTGCAGGAATGCGGGCGCCCCGCTTTCCAACAAATTGACTCGGCACCGCTGACGCTCGGCTCTCACGATTGCAGCGGGCGGGCTGGTTGGAAACGGGCTCCTCTACACTGGAGTGGTGCTCGTACTTGCTTCGCAGTCGCCGCGGCGGGCGGAAATTTTGCGCCAGGCCGGGATCCCGTTCACCGTACGTACCGCGGTTGTCGACGAGACGCCGCTGCCTCGCGAGACGCCGGAAAACTACGTGGTGCGGTTGGCAGAGGAAAAGGCGCGGTCGGTTGAGGCAACGGCAAGGGAAACGGTGCTGGGGGCGGATACCACCGTGGTGGTCGACGAACAGATTCTCGCCAAGCCCGAGGACCCGGAGGATGCCCGGCGCATGATCCGGCTCCTGGCGGGGCGGTCTCATGATGTGCTGACCGGCATTTGCCTGCGGCGCGGGAATGAAGCGGTTCGCGATTTCGCCTCGACGCGGGTCTGGTTTGCGGCCCTGAGCGAGGCGGAAATCGCGGGTTACGTGGAGAGCGGAGAACCCATGGATAAGGCCGGGGGGTACGCTATCCAGGGGCTGGCGTCGAAGTTCGTCGAACGCATAGAGGGCTGTTATTTCAACGTGATGGGGCTGCCAGTGGGGCTGGTCTACCGGCATTTGAAGGGGCTTTAAGGTAAGAATTTGGCAGGTCGGAGACCTACGTTACCGTAGATTTTTCCGACAAAAGGGTCTTATAATTATGCTTTAGGAGGAGAGAAGCATAGTGACCAGCCCAACCGTCTCCGCCCGGCCGAAAGTCACCATCGACGGCAACGAGGCAGCCGCGTACGTCGCGCATCAGATCAACGAAGTCATCGCTATTTATCCCATTACCCCCTCCTCCCCGATGGGGGAATGGGCGGATCAATGGTCGGCCGAGCAGAAGCCGAATATCTGGGGCACCGTGCCGACGGTGGTCGAGATGCAAAGCGAGGGTGGGGCAGCGGGCGCGCTGCACGGGGCGCTGCAGGCAGGGTCGCTTTCGACTACGTTCACGGCCGCGCAGGGACTGCTGCTGATGATCCCGAATATGTACAAGATTGCGGGCGAACTGAGCCCCACGGTGTTTCACATTGCGGCGCGGTCGCTGGCGATCCATGCGCTTTCGATTTTCGGCGATCACAGCGACGTGATGGCGGCGCGGGCGACGGGCTTCGCCATGATGGCGTCGAATTCGATTCAGGAAGTCATGGATTTTGCGCTGATCGCGCAGGCGGCGAGCCTGGAATCGCGCGTGCCGTTCCTGCACTTTTTCGACGGGTTCCGGACGTCGCATGAAGTCGCCAAAGTGGAGCAACTGACGGCGGACGATTTGCGGGCGATGATCGACGACGAACTAGTGCGGAAACACAGGGCGCGGGCGCTGTCGCCGGACCGGCCTGTGATCCGCGGCACGGCCCAGAATCCGGATGTGTATTTCCAGGCGCGGGAGGCGTGCAACCCGTTTTACCTCGCGACGCCGACGATCGTGCAGAACGCGATGGACAAGTTCGCGCGGTTGACCGGCCGCCAGTATCAGCTGTTCGATTACGTGGGCGCACCGGACGCCGAGCGGGTGATTGTGCTGATGGGATCGGGCGCCGAGGTCGTCCACGAGACGGTGGAAGCGCTGGCGGCGGAGAAGGTCGGGGTGCTCAAAGTGCGGCTGTACCGGCCGTTTTCGATTCCGGATTTTGTGAAGACGCTGCCGGCGACGGTGAGATCGATCGCCGTGCTCGACCGGACCAAAGAGCCGGGGGCGACCGGAGAGCCGCTCTATTGCGACGTGATCACGGCATTGGCGGAAGAGGGAATCCAAAAGAAGGTCATCGGCGGAAGGTACGGGCTGTCATCGAAGGAATTCACGCCGGCGATGGTGAAAGGCGTTTTCGATGAATTGAAAAAGGCTGCGCCGAAGAATCATTTCACGATCGGGATTCGCGACGATGTCACGCATACGAGCCTGGATTACGACCCCGAGTTTTCAACCGAGGTTCCGGGGACGGTGCGGGCGTTGTTTTACGGGCTGGGCGCGGATGGAACGGTGGGCGCGAACAAGAATTCGATCAAGATCATTGGCGAGGAGACGGACAATTACGCCCAGGGATATTTTGTCTACGACTCGAAGAAATCAGGGGCGATCACGACGTCGCACCTGCGCTTCGGGCCGCGGCCGCTGCACTCGAGCTATCTGATCACGAAGGCGAACTTCGTGGCGTGCCACCAGTTTTCGTTCCTGGAACGGATCGACATGCTGAAGGCGGCCGAGCCCGGGGCGACGTTCCTGCTGAACAGCAGCTACGGGCCGGACGAGGTGTGGGCGCACCTGCCGCGCACGGTACAGAAACAGATCATCGAGAAGAACTTGAAATTCTACGTGATCGATGGGTATGCGGTGGCCAAGCAGACCGGCATGGGCGCGCGCATCAACACGATTATGCAGACGTGCTTCTTCGCGATCAGCGGAGTGCTGCCGCGGGAGGAAGCGATCGCCGCGATCAAGCACACGATCGAGAAGACGTACGGCAAGCGCGGCGAGAGCGTGGTGCAGAAAAACTTCGCGGCGGTGGACGCGGCCCTCAGCCATCTCCACCAGGTGAAAGTTCCGGGCAAGATCACGTCCCTGTTCGATATTCGCCCGCCGGTCCCGGCCGCTGCGCCCGAGTTCGTGCAGAAGGTCACGGCCAAGATTGTTGCCGGAGAAGGCGATGATCTGCCGGTGAGCGCGATGCCGGTGGACGGAACGTTTCCGAGCGCGACGGCGCAATGGGAGAAGCGCAACATCGCGCTGGAGATTCCGGTTTGGGACGAAGAACTGTGCATCCAGTGCGGCAAGTGCGTGCTGGTGTGCCCGCACAGCGTGATCCGGGCCAAAGTCTACGACGAGAAATATCTGGCCGGCGCGCCGCCGACGTTCAAAGCGGTTCCGGCGCGATGGAAGGAAATGAAAGAGAAGAAGTACACGCTGCAAGTGGCGCCAGAGGATTGCACGGGCTGCACGCTGTGCGTGGAGTTCTGCCCGGTGAAGAGCAAGAGCGAGGTGAAGCACCGCGCCATCAACATGGTGGCGCAAGCGCCGCTGCGCGAACCGGAGGCGGCCAATTGGGAATTCTTCCTCAAGATTCCGGAGACCGAGCGGCAGGTGCTTTCGTTGAGCCAGGTGAAAGACGTACAGCTGCTGCAGCCGCTGTTTGAGTTTTCCGGCGCGTGCTCGGGCTGCGGGGAGACTCCTTACGTGAGGCTGATGACCCAGTTGTTCGGCGACCGGGCGCTGATCGCGAACGCGACGGGGTGCTCTTCGATCTACGGCGGCAATCTGCCGACGACGCCGTTCTGCACGAACGCCGAAGGGCGCGGGCCGACGTGGTCGAACTCGTTATTCGAAGACAACGCGGAGTTCGGGCTCGGGCTGCGGCTGGCGGTGGATGCGCAGACGGAGTATGCGCAAGTTTTGGTGAGGCGCCTCGCTTCGGTGATCGGGGATGAATTGGCGGTGGCGTTGCTGACCGGGGATCAATCGACCGAGGCGGGGATTCTGGCGCAGCGGGAACGGGTGGCGGTGCTGAAGCAAAAGCTCGCCGGCAACAAGATTGCCGGCGCCACTGATCTGCTTTCTGTCGCCAACATGCTGGTGAAGAAGAGCGTGTGGATTGTGGGCGGCGACGGGTGGGCGTACGACATCGGCTATGGCGGCCTCGACCACGTGCTTTCGACGGGGCGTAATGTGAACCTGCTGGTGCTGGATACGGAGGTGTACTCCAATACCGGCGGGCAAGCATCGAAATCGACGCCGCGCGGGGCGGTGGCCAAGTTCGCGGCAGGCGGCAAGCCGACCGGCAAGAAAGACCTCGCCATGATGGCGATGAGCTACGGCACGGTGTATGTGGCGCACATTGCGATGGGCGGGAGCGACATGCAGACAGTGAAGGCGTTCCTGGAAGCGGAGGCGTACGACGGGCCGTCGCTGCTGATCGCCTACAGCCATTGCATCGCGCACGGGTACGACCTGGAGCACGGGATGGATCAGCAGAAGGCCGCGGTCAATTCGGGATATTGGCCGCTGTTCCGCTACAATCCGGGCCTGTCGGCGGCGGGGAAGAATCCGTTCCTGCTCGATTCGCGCGCGCCGAGCGTGGCATTGAAGGACTACGCCTATAACGAAACGCGCTACACCATGCTCGCCAAGAGCAGTCCGGAGGAGGCGAAGAAGTTGCTTCGGCTGGCCGAAGAAGATGTCGCCAGCCGTTGGAAGCTCTACGATTACTGGGCGCACATGCCCGTGAACGGGGGAGAAAAGAAATGATCGACCTTGCGAAGACGATTGATCTTTCCACGACCTATTTGGGATTGAAGCTCAAAAGCCCGCTGGTCGTATCCGCCTCGCCGTTGTGCGAGGACGTGGCGAACATCCGCCGCATGGAGGATGCGGGGGCCGCCGCCGTGGTGTTGCAATCGCTCTTCGAGGAACAGATCGAAATTGAAAGCGAGGATCTGAACCGGTTCCTGATCGAGAGTTCGGAGCGGGGACCGGAGTCGGTGACGCACTTTCCCGAATTGAGCGGGCCCGTGCGCGGGCCGGAGGAATATCTCGAACACATCCGGGCCTGCAAGAACGCGGTCAAAATCCCGGTGATTGCGAGCCTCAACGGATCGACGAAGGGCGGCTGGCTGAGCTATGCGCGGCAGATGCAGCAAGCGGGCGCCGACGCGCTGGAGCTGAACATTTATTCGATCCCGGTGGATCCGGATGTGACCGGCGAGCAGGTGGAGCGGAACTACATCGACATTGTGAAGGCGATCAAAGCCGAGGTACACATTCCGGTGGCGGTGAAGCTGGGGCCGTACTTCAGCTCGATGGCGAACATGGCCCGCAAGCTGGATGGCGCCGGCGCCGCGGCCCTGGTGCTGTTCAACCGGTTTTATCAACCCGACTATGATCTGGAAGCGCTCGAGGTGGTGCCGAACCTGATCCTGAGCAGCTCGCACGATTTATTCCTGCGGCTGCACTGGATCGCGGTTTTGTACGGGCAGGTGAAGGCGGACCTGGCGCTCACGGGAGGGATTCACAGCGCGACCGACGTAGTCAAAGCGATGATGGCGGGGGCGAAAGTAGCGATGATGACGTCGGCGCTGTTGAAGCGCGGCGTGAATTACCTCGATACGCTGGCGACGGAGCTGCTGGTCTGGATGGGCGAGCACGAATACGACTCGATCCGGCAGATGCAAGGCAGCATGAGCCGCAACGCGGTGCCGCAGCCGGCGGCGTTCGAGCGCGCGAATTACATGAAGGTGCTGGGATCGTACTCGATGCGGTGAGGACGCGGTGATGGTGCTAAGCCGGGTTCTGCTGGGCGGAGTCTTGCTGCACGCCGTCGCTGCGGCCGGCGGGCTTGTGAGCGCAGGTGGCAGCAAGCCGCTTGAGCCTGCGTGGACGGTCAGCCTGCAGGGTGGTTACGCGAGCACGTTCCAATTGATGCTCGGCGGCACGTTCGGAGGAGGTCCCGATTTTCAAAACAAGCTGACGGCGGGTATCAGCAATCTGCTTCGGAATGGCGACAGCCTCAGCCTTTATGGATGGAGTACAACCGATCTGCCGTCGGTTTCGCCGAACTGGCAGGCGGGTTTCAGTTACAAGGAGCGAATTCTGCACAAGGGCCGCCACGCGGTCGTGCTGGGTGGCGGGGCTCAACGGTGGCTGTTTCCGGACGTGAAGACAGGCTCGAATGACTGGCTCGCGACTGGCACGGTCAACTACGCGACATCCGTGAAACACGTCCCCATCACGGTCACCTCGGATTCCTTCAGCCTGCTGAGTTCCCCGCTGCCCCCGGGGTCGCTGCTGTACACCCAGATTCAGACGCAGCATCCCTTGCTGAAACGCGGACGTTACCAATTGAGCCTGCGACATGGGCCGATGCATACTTACAGCTGGGGCTTTTGGGGCGCGAACGGCAATCGCGTCGTCCGCTATGGCGTGATGTTGGCCGTGGTTCGGAACAATATGACGATCGAAGTGGGATGCCGGCAGCAGTTCGGGCTACAAGATAAGATTCCTTACAACCGGTTCTGGACGGTCCTGGTGAGCCGGCAGCTGAGCGGAAGATTTCACACCAACAACGATCGCTAAGGGGGTGGGAACGGCTTCGAAATTGGGAATTGCGTAGCCTGTCACCGAATTTCGCCTTTAGGATTAAAGGCGAGGTGCCGAATGCCTTGCGATCCGGAAGTTCTCAAGCGTATCCCGCTGTTTGCGCTTCTCGACGATGAAGAGGCCACCGTTTTGGCGAGCCAGGTGGAATTGAAAACGTTCGTCGCGCGACAGCGCATATACAAGAAAGGCGATACGGGGGGCAAGGCGTATATCGTCGTTTCCGGAGTGGTCCAGGTCACGACGGTGGACCAAGATGAACAGGACGTGCTGGTGGATGAGCCCGGGCGGGGCGAGTTTTTCGGTTTCGCTTCGATGCTGGATGAGACGCCGCATCAGACCAGCGCAACGGCAGTGACGGAGACCGAATGCATCGAAGTCGACCGCCACGATATTGCGGTGATGCTCGAGCAGAAGCCGATGGCGGGAATGGACATGCTGACGGTCCTTGGCAAGCAGTTCCACAACACGCAACAATTGGTGCGAATTCGAACGAACCGCAGCGTGAACGAGATCATCAAGGAGGAAACCACGGGCGGCGAACGTATCGCCGACGATGTGGCGCGTTTCGGCGGTTCGTGGACATTTATTCTCACGTTTCTTGTCGTGCTCGCCGCCTACACGACGGTCAATGTGCTGTTGGGCAAATCGGCATGGGACCCGTATCCTTTTATCCTTCTGAACCTGCTTCTTTCGATGCTGGCGGCAGTGCAGGCACCGGTGATCATGATGAGCCAGAACCGGCAGGACGCCAAGGATCGGCTACGCGGGCAGTTGGATTTTGAAATCAACCGCCGGGCTGAATCGGAGATTCAAGGCCTTTCACGCAAGCTGAATCTGCTAGGCGACCGATTCGGGGACATGGAAGAGATGCTGCGCGAACGGCTTTCCCCATCCGGTGAACAACCGGCGCGGTGAAAAAGGGTTAGCCGCCGAGGAAGGCAGACTAAAACAAGAACTTTTCCTCATCGTCGAGGGAAACACCTGATGACGACTCTGGAACTAACGAAACGGCGGCTGCGTCCGTCTCAATAACACAGGCGAATTTATGTGGAGCAACACGCAAGCGGCCCGCATTCCGACAACCGAAAACAAACTGGCGCAGCTTCGGGCGAAAACCGACCGCGATCTCGGGGTATTGTTGCGAAGTCTGATCGAACGCGCCTTTCGCGCACTTGGCCGCGAGGAGTACGCGGAAGCGGATGCCGCCTATGCGCAGGCCGCGAAACTCCTGCCGCTGGCCAACGATCTTTCCGGCCAGGATTCTGAAGCACTCCGAAACCAGCTCGACGAACTTCGAGGGGCGCTCGACAAGTCCGGTTGTCCCTGTTCGCAATAAGACTCACGCTTTGGCAGTGTGCGCGTCCGTTTCGTTATAAGGAAAGCGATTGATTTCCCGCACGCATTCCTGGAGCGCGCCGAGCAATGTTTTGCCCCAACCGCAAGGAGTGTAGGGCGCGACACCCTGGTTGGTCTGTTTGTCGGACTGGGCGAAGAACACGAGCGCGCCATCCTTTGGCGTCGCAAACTCCTTCACTGTAATGGTGAACTCGACTTCAGAGCCGCTTTGTGTTTTCTTCAGAATTGAAAAATGGTGCAAGCGCGCCAGTTGCTCAGAGGGATGGCTCTGCGCGTAAACCCAGTCGTTCATGGAATCGTCCTCCGCGGGTCAGTACGTAATAAGAGAGGGTAGCGAAGGCGGGAGACGGAGGTCAAGTTTGGCGGCCGTAATGGTCGCCCGCATAGGAGCGCTCGGGAGCGCGGACGACTCGCATCAACTCGCCCTGGTCCAGCCAGTTGAGAAAGCAGCGCGAGCAGTCATCGATGACGATGTTGCCCGGCCCTTCGTAGAAATGGGTATCCATGAGGCGATGGCATTGGGGGCAATTGAGGCGCCGATCGAGCGATTTGGGATCGGCGGGCGGCTGTACGGCCCCGCGACCGGGATGCGCCGAGCGCAACTGATCGAGGAGCGCCACGAAATCGTTCATGGGAACGAGCATCCCCTGACACCGGGCGCAGGACAGTATGCGTTGACCGGCGAGCGACGCCTGCTGAAGCGGCACCGCGCAGACCGGACAGACCAGTGATGCGGATTCGCCCAAAATGCGAACGCCGTCTTCGTTCTGTTGAGGCGTAACGACGCTGCGGCAGTATTCGCAGCGCAGGGAATCGTCGTGCTCGGTCAGATGCAAAGGAGCGCCGCAGCCCGGACAGTTCATCGAACCCTCACCTTTGCGGCTGCGGCTTGCCGCATTCGGGACAGAATTTCGCGATGCGCGGAATGGGCTTGCCGCATTCCAGGCAGAACTTTGTTTCGACGGAGGAGCCGGGGGGTTGCGGCGCCGTCTGTTTCAAAGCGTTCACGAGAGTCTGACCCACGGCGATGCCGGCGCCGAGGCCGACGCCTTCGGCGGCTCCGCCACCGGGATTGGCGGCCGCAATCGGGAGCGATTGGGCGGCGGAAAACTGCGTGTAGCGGCCGAGATCACCGACCATGTTCATGCTGATGCGCTGATCCAAGAACTTCTGCAGCTCATCAGGCAGCGAGAGATTTTCAATGACAAAAGAATCGAGAC
Source organism: Bryobacteraceae bacterium (assembly GCA_036406715.1). GTDB lineage: Bacteria > Acidobacteriota > Terriglobia > Bryobacterales > Bryobacteraceae > PSRJ01. The sequence goes on from DASXAK010000131.1 coordinate 12,068, forward strand.
CCAGACCGAGCGCGGCAAAGGCGGGCCGTATCTGATCGCCGACTTTGCGGGCCAACTCGCCTTGATTTGCGGCCATGTCGAGAAACGGCACTTCGACGGGAGCGATGACTTCAGTCAATTTGGCGACGATGGTGTTGCGCAACTGGCCTTCCAGATCGGGGACAACGTAGAGTTCCTGGGTGCCGCTCACATTGTTAAAGAACGCGCGCGGATCGGCGATGCGATAGGAATAGATGCCGTATGCGCGGACGCGGACGGCTCCAAATTCCTTCTCGCGAATAGTGATGGGAGTGGCGGTGCCCCATTTCTGATTGATCTGGAGGCGCGTCGAGAAGAAGAAAACGTCGCTCTTGAAAGGAGAGTGGAATTCCTTGTCCCAGTTTTTGAGATCGGTCAGAAGAGGCAAGGTGCGGGTGGTGAGCGTATAGAGACCAGGCCCGAAGACGTCGGCGATCCGGCCTTCGTTCACGAACGCAGCCATCTGCGACTCGCGGACGGTTAACTGAGCACCGGATTGAATTTCCATGTTGGACATGGGGAACCTGTAGGCGAGCACGCCCGTATCGGGTTCGGTCCAGTGAATGACGTCGATGAACTGCTGTTCAAGAAAGCTGCGCAGGCCCATAGATTTCTCCTTTTCCATGGTCCGGGAAGGCGGGTTCGGACGCAACGCTAACGACAGTTAGTGCCGGAGCAGCGCGATTCCGCTCAACAATTTACGGTTATCGCTGGATGCGGGACGAACCGCCTTTGGCGAATGCGCGAACCTGCTCGAGAGTGGCCATGGTGGTGTCGCCGGGGAAAGTGGTCAACAGGGCGCCATGGGCCCAGCCCAAGCGGACAGCCTGTTCGACCGTCTCGCCGGCGAGGAGGCCGTAGAAGAAGCCGGAGCCGAAGCCATCGCCGCCACCGACGCGGTCGAGCACATCCAGCTCACAAGCGGGACTGACCGAACTTTGGCCCTTGAGCCACGCCACGGCCGCCCAACTGTGCCGGTTGGCGGAGTGGACGGCACGGAGAGTGGTGGCGATGGCCTGAATGTTGGGATAGCGCTGCCGCACGGCGTCGATCATCGCGAAAAACGCACTGGGATCGAGGGCGGAGGCGTGCGCGACTTCCGGCCCCGGAATTCCGAGGGCGTTCTGCAGGTCCTCTTCGTTGCCCACCAGGACATCGACGTGAGCGACGATGCGCTTCATTACATCAACGGCACATTCGCGCCCGCCCCAAACGTTCCAGAGCTTCTGGCGATAGTTCAAGTCGAACGAAACGATGGCGCCGGCGGACTTGGCGGCCTGCATGGCTTCGATAATCAGTTCGCCGGTGGTGGAGGAGAGGGCGGCGAAGATGCCGCCGCTATGAAACCAGCGGACGCCGGCAGCAAAGATGCCTCGCCAATCGAAATCGCCAGGCTTCAACTGCGCGGCGGCTTCATTGGAGCGGTTGTAGAACACGACGGGAGGGCGAACGCCGTATCCGCGATCGCTGTAGACCGTCGCCATGTTGGGGCCGTTGACGCCGTTGTGAGGGAACCGTTTGTAGAAGGGCTGAACGCCCATGGCGCGGACGCGCTCGGCAATCAGGTCGCCGATCGGGTAGTCGACCATCGCCGACGCGATGGCGGTGCGCAGCCGGAAACAGTCGGCGAGGTTCGCGGCGCAATTGTACTCGCCGCCGCTCACGTGGATCTGGCATTCGGCGGCTTTTCGAAAGGGGACCACGCCGGGATCGAGACGATGGACCAGGGCGCCGAGCGAGAGGAAATCGAGAGCCGCATCGCTGCGGATGTTCAACGAGTTCGGCATGAATTCGTCCAGCCTTATTTTAGCGTCGAGACTAACGGGAAACCGTTCAAATGTTCTGGGGGGAGTGTTCAGGCAGGCTGAAGTTGGGACACGGCGGGTGGCAGTCGGAGACCTGCCCCACGGGGCTGCACAATTAGTCGATTAGTGCGCGGAGGGCTTTTTCGAAATCTGCGGGGTCGTCGGCGCTGAGGGCGAGCTGACGCACGGGGCGACGGAGGCCGAGCGGGCCCTCGGCGTCAAGGACGCTGACGAACTCGATGCACACGTTCGGGGTGCTTCTCCGGGGTATGACGGTGGCTCCATCGGCGGGGCCGATGTGGACGGCGGCGATCGATTCGCGCGGCACGCGCAGGCGGAAGAGCAAACCAAACTTTATATCGAGAGAGTCCGGCCCGACCAGGACGGGGCGGAGGGCGATGGAGCGCGCCAAGCCAATCAGCCAAATCATGCCGTACAGGCTCAGGCTCGTGGCAATCCAGGCGGCTGGCAGGCTCCAGTGACGCAACAGCAGATGGAGCGGGACGATTTCCATGGTGCTGGCCAACGCAACGATGTAAAGCAGGTCGGCGTGGCCGCTCTTCTTGTGAAGCGAGAATGCCTGGGCGCCTTGCGGCACATACGGCTTGGCGCGCCACGAGAAGAGGGCATAGTAGAAAATGCTGAGTTCGGCCGCCAGGAATCGCGCCGCACCCGGCAGGATGGGTTGCAATGAAGCGTGCAGGAGATCGACCGGGTCGCCGTCGCGTTTGCCCGGATTGCGGCGGGCTCTGGCACGTACCTGGATCACCACGAAGGCGATGAGAGCGACTTCGCACGCGCCGGCGACGAACGCCGCCAGAGTTCGCGCATTGGGGTACAGAAACGTCGCGCGCAGCACGCCGAGTAGCGCGATGGGAATGAGGCTAACCCGGCCGCGAATTCCCGGACGCACAAGGAGCCAATAGTAGATTGCGCATACGACCACAACGAGATCGAGCGTCGCGGCAGCGGAGACGACCATACGCCGGGCGGGATCGGCTACCGTTCGAACGATTGTGCTGTCGATCGCGTTGATGGCAACCGCGAGCAGCAAAAACGCCGCGTAGCGTGTGCGCTGGTGGTCGATGATGAGTCCGATGGCCATGGCCGGTTACCGTGCGGGCGGCAGGTCGAGCGCCGGGTTGCGCGTGAAGAAGCCCCAGGGCATCAGCTTGAAGTCGGCGGTATCCACGGGCATGACCGGCCAATCCTCCGGACGCGGGTTATGAGTGACACCGAGAGTGTACCAGACGACCAGGTCGGTGTTGTCGATGGGGCGATTCGCCTCGGTCCAGTGGCTCAGGCCGTCGGCTCCGCGGCTCTGATTGGGGTAATCGCCGCCCGCATATCGCTCGGCAGCCTGATAGGGCGTGACCCACACGTGCGCGTTGAGGAAACCGGCGCGCTTGCGAACCCACGAGTCCGCCGCGGCGAACGGCACGGCGTTCGTTCCAGGCACGAGCGCATAGCCGGTGGGATGCCCGAGCGCATTCTTGACGGAAGAATTCACGATGATCCAGCGGCGGCTGGTGGCCAGGTTCAAGTTGCGCTGCGCGTCGCGTTCGGTGCGGAGCGGCGTTTCGTGCATGGCAAAAGCATTGCCGTACGGATTGTTCTTGCCTGCCGCGGCCGGGGTGCTGTTCAATTCAACGACGCGGTTGGGTGTAGTGCCGTCGACATCGAGGTCGAGCCGGAAGGTGAAAAAGTGCTGGTGGTGCGGGGCAACGATATTCTTGTCGACCACGTGGCCGTAGGGATCGTTATGGCCGTCCGCGACGGCTTTCACGGCCATGATTCCGGTGAGGGCGACACGAACTTCGAGAGTTCCATCCTGATGGAAGACCCAATCGAAGCCGTAATCGTAATTGCCCACCTGGGAAACGAAGGAGAGAACGAGTTCGCGGGCGCGGCGCGCTTCGGGACCGTGCTTCCAAGCAATGCCGCCGTCGCGCTCATACAACGCGACGACGCGAGGAAGGACACGCGGCTCGCCGGCGGAATCGGCGACCACGGCGTTGAACACGGAGCAGTTGGTCGGACAATCGACGCCGGTCCGCAACGGGCTGGCGGTGACACCCAACCCGAGCTCGCCGGCATCGAAGCTGTTGCGAAAGAACCAGGCGCCGCCGGGGTCGCCATACGGCACCACCATTTCGGAAAGGGATCCGCGGTACAGAACGGGACGAACCCGGCCGTCGTCTTCGTATCCGACGGTGTACAGCACCAATCCTTCGCGGGCTTCGAGGCCATAACGAAAGCGCCATTTCTGCCAGCGCACTTCGCCATCTTCGATCTGGAATCCGGGACCGGAGGGTTGGATGATGTTCAACGGAACCGGGGCGGCGCGATAGGAACCGGGATCGAGGCTGGCGTTTTCGCGTGGAACGGGCGCGTCGCGATCGATATCGAGGAAGTCGATGATCTTTCCGGTAGAGAGATTGACGTGTGCGACGACGCCTTCGATGGGGTGAGCGAAGAAGTTGCCGTCGTCGCCGCGGTCGTAGGAAAGCGCGCGGACAATGCGGCCTTCGCCGGTTTGCGGAAGCGCGAAATAGCCGGCCGACCAGCAGGCGATGGCGACCCGATTCAGATTGCGGATGTGCCGCTCGCGCATCGCGCGCGCCCAACGCGGGTCGGAGCGGACGATGCGGTCGGCGCGTTCGGAATCCTCGCCGGTAATGGCGGGCTGGGTACCCGGGACCTCCTTCCAGGAGGCAATGCGGGCGGCGGAAAGATCGGCGACTGCTTCAAAGGTGCGATTGGCCTGGCGGTCATAAATCACCGCAAAGGCGCGCCTCGGGACAGACGCGCCGCGGAGGACGGCGTCCTTCGACGGCTCATCCAGTGTAAGGACGCTGAACTCGGCGTCGCGCGGGAGGCGTCCCGAATCTCTCAGGATCTTGGTCGCGGCGCGAATTTCGCCGGCGGTTAGCGGAGCCAGCGGGTGCGGAGCTGCTGCTGCCACGACGTGCGCGGCCGCGAGCAGCGCCAGGAAAGGCGTCACGGTCACAAGACGTCTTCCGACCAGTCCTCGAGGACCTGCTTTACCTTGGTCATGAACTGATCGGCGAGGGCTCCGTCGATCAGGCGGTGGTCGAAGGTCAGCGAGAGATAGCTGATGGAGCGGATCGCGATGGCGTCATCGATCACGACCGGTGTTTTCTCGACGGTGCCGACTCCCAGGATGGCGACCTGCGGCTGGTTGATGATCGGAGTGCCGACCATGCTGCCGAAGCTGCCGAAGTTGGTAATCGAAAACGTTCCGCCCTGCACTTCCTCGGGCTTGAGCTGGCGGGAGCGCGCGCGGCCGGCCAAGTCAACGATGGAGCGCTGCAAACCCAGCACGTTTCTTTCGTCGGCATTGCGGATGACCGGGACAATCAGCCCATTTTCCAGGGCGACGGCGATGCCGATGTTGATTTCGTTGTGGTAGATGATGTTGTTCCCATCGATGGACGCATTAACGATAGGGTAGTGGCGGAGCGCGACGACCGAGGCGCGGGTGATGAACGGCAGGTAGGTCAGCGAGAAACCATACTGCGCCTGCACGCTCGCCTTATTACGCTCGCGCACCTTGGCGACCTTCGTCATGTCCACTTTGTGAATCGTGGTGACGTGCGCGGAGGTGCGCTTGGACAGGACCATGTGCTCGGCGATTTTCATGCGCATCGTGCTCATCGGCTCGATGCGAGTTCTCGCCTGACCCGCAGGCGGAAGCGGTCCGGGCGGAGGCGGCTCGACACGGGGCGCGCGCGGCGCGGGCGCCGGTGGAGCTTTTGGCGCAGGGGCAGCGGGCTGGGCCGACTGCTGCGCGAGATGAGTCTCGATATCCTGCTTCGTGATGCGGCCGCCCGAACCCGTGCCGGTGATACGGCTGAGATCGATGTTGTGCTCGCGGGCCATCTTGCGTACCAGAGGCGAGAGCGGGCCGGTGGCGGGAGCGGTATCTTCGATCTGCTGAGGCGCGGGCGTGGGCTGGATGGTCTCCTGTGCCGCGGGCTCCGGCTCCGGTGAGGCCTGGCGCGGGGGGGGAGGCGGCGCGGCGGGCTGCGCCGGCGGTTGCGCGGCGGGCTGTGCGGCTTTGGGACGCGCACCGGCGCCGTTGCCGCCTTCCTCAATTCGCGCGACCACGGTGTTGATGCCTACGGTCTTGCCTTCCTCCACCAGCACTTCGGACAGGGTGCCGGCCGTCGGCGATGGGATCTCGGTATCGACCTTGTCGGTTGAGATCTCAAACAGAGGCTCGTCGCGGTCGACGTGCTCGCCAGGCTTCTTCAACCACTTGGTCAACGTGCCTTCTACGATGCTTTCGCCCATTTGGGGCATTACGACATCAGTCATAAATGAATTCTCACTTTCCTGGCGCCGCGAGCACCGCCGGCTCGAGCAGCATTTCACAGTCAAATACGCGGCCGAAGTGTCCGGCCAAACATTGCGCGACTTCGCTGAGATCCACTGCGCATCCAAGCTGGGCCATGGATGTGACGGGCTTGGTCAGACCGCAGGGGACAATGTATTGAAAATAGCTCAAATCGGTGTTCACGTTAAGAGCGAAACCGTGCGAAGTAACCCAGCGGCTGATGTGCACTCCGATGGCGG
>DASXAK010000132.1:0-39343 GCA_036406715.1 Bryobacteraceae bacterium
GATGAGGCGCTGCAAGGGATGATGGACACGATCGGGATCCCGGAGAACGAGATCAACAAGGATCCGATCACATTTCACGTGCGCCGTTTGATGATCCAACTCCGCGTTATGGAAGACCAGCAAGTCAAAGCCGTCTCAGACGCGTTGAAAGGTCTGCTGCAGGCACAGGAGAGAATCCGGGAGATTCAGAACGATTTGCATGCGACCCGCTACGCCGATGTGTTGACCAAAGCCATTGCGCTTTACAACTCAGGGGTGGATCTCGGCATGATGCGGCGCCGCGACTTGATGGACGCGCTCTGGACGGGCGCGTACAGTCTCTTCATTGCGGAGGAGGAGAGCGCGGTTCTCAACGAAGCGTTTCAGCTCGTGGTGGATCTGGCGGCCGAACTGTCCCGCCGCGGCCTGCAGGAGGATGGGGTTCGCGAGAAACTGGGACGCGCCAAGGTGTACCAGGGGTTGCTGAAGATGCGCGCGGAGGACTACGCGGCGGCGGTGGCGTCGTTCGACGGTGTGACCTCCGAATTCGGCAACGATCCAACGGCGGCCCTTCAGGACGCGTGCTCGAGCGCGCTCGTCAATAAAGGAATTGCCCTGTGCCGGTGGCATCGGCCCAAGAATGAGGAGGCCGGACGGGAGATCCTGGAACTCTATGACGAGGTGATTCAGCGGCACGGGGATTCGCCCGACCCCGCGCTACGCGAGAGCGTGGCTAGCGCGTTGGTAAACAAAGGATACCTGCTCAACCTCATCGGGCAATACGCGGATTCCTTGAAAGCGTATGACGAGGCGATCACGCGATTCGGTGGCGCGCTCGAGCCGTCGATCGAAGGTCACGTCACTCGTGCCCTGATCAACAAAGCGTTTCGTCTGGGCGAGAATCACGTCGTGGCGGACACGCGTCAAGCCATCGAGATGTACGAGGATGCTCTCAACCGGCTGAACCGCACCACGCGGAAATCGGTCCAGATCCAAATCACGATGGCTTGGAACGGGCTGGCGTTCCAACGGCTTCTACTGGCCAAATGCACAATGCCGAGCGACCCGGCGGGAGCCCGGAAGATTCTGCTGGAAGCCAGGGAAGCTATTCGAGAGGCTTTGAAGCTCGCACCCGATAGCGGGATGGTGATTGGAAACGAAGCCTACATCGAGTTTCTGCTAGGCGAGAACAGGGACTACGCGCGCGAGCGTCTGGGAGAAGCCATTCAACACGGGGGTGAGGAGACTCGAAACGGAGAATTGCAGGATGCCAAGGTTTACCGCCTTTCCCAGGACAGCGAATTCGAGAACTGGTGCCACCAGGCGGCGGCGGCGAGCGCTTGAAGCGGGTGGCCGCCTGCACAGGACGCCTCAAAATTTGTATCCGAGTTCGAGGTATCCGAACGAGCCGTTCTTGCCGCGGGGATAGATGGCGGCCATGACGGCGCGGCCAAGAGCATACCCGTAATAACCAGTTGCCGTGAGACTGCGATTCAGACGCCATTCCACTTGGGTGTCATAGAGATTCGCCAGCGATTTGGCGCCGCCGGTGGCCCGGCCCGTGTAACCGAAGGTCCAGGGCTGGAAGACGCCGCCGCCCACATACCAGAGGTCTTTCGCATTGGCTAGCGCGATAGCGTGAAATTCGCTGGAGGTGGTGACGTTCTTGTGCGGGCGAAGGACCAGCGCGCCCATGATGTCGCGGTTGTTGAGCATGTCGAAGAAAGGGAAGCGCGCATAGGGGCGCGGAGTGGGGAGGATCTGAAAGAACGTGCCGTGAGTATTGTCGGCGGAGTTGGCGTCGCCGGAGGCGTAGGAGTAACCGGCGCGAAGCCAAGGCTTCAGCTTCGCAAGAAGGTCGGGCTGGAAGCCGCCTTCGAGGTCGACGGCAGAAGAGCGCTGGTCGAGACGGCCCCAGCGGCCGGTCTGGCCGACACCCCATGCCAGAAAATCGAGCGTGCCGGCTGGGGTAGTGAAGGCGCTCATGTGATGGCCCCCGAACGTGCCGATGCGGATGTTGTTCAGGTCGCCGCTCCGGACCGTCAGCGGGCGGTTGTCGGTCTTCACGATAGGACGCCAGTCATCGTAATAGATCGCAAGGACGCGCGTTTCGGCGGCGTGCGCGCCAGTGCCCCATGGCCTGGTGTACGCGGCATAGCCGAAGGCCGTGTTGGTCTCGCCCCATCCATTGGTTTGGAAAACGCCGCGCGTGGGGACCGCACCAACGAATGTGAACGTACCGCCGGGGTGGCTCTCGAGATACTGAACCCCGTCGAAGCTGCGCTGCACGTCCGACCAGCCGAAGTTGCCGATGAGGCGCTGAACGACGCGGTCGCGCTTGATGGCGGCAAGCGTCGCGTTCTTTGGCGTGGCTTCGGAGCCGTCCAGGAATTCGAAGCGGCCGATTTTGAGACTTCGCCCGGCATTGCCGCCGAGATTGCGAAAGCGGAGGAAGGCCTGCTTGCCGAAGATCATGGCCGAATTTTGCGAACGGTTGTTGGCGACGAAGTACGAAGCGCCGAGACCGAGTTGGCCTTGCGTGCCGGCGGCCACGGCGTTGTTAGGCAGAGCCAACAGGAACGGGGCCGCGAATTCGAGCTGCCAGTCAAACGATTCCTTCGATTGGGAAAAGGCGAGACGGAACAGATTGCCGGAATAGAAATAGGAGCCGTCGCCGGTGTCGGACTTGAACCAGTTCCAGTCTTCGGCGCGCGTGCGGAAGCTGCCGGTCACGGTGACGCCGCCGATCTTGAGCGGCGCGGGGAGGTCGGCGGGAAAGAGAATCGCGGTCGCGCTGAGTGTCAGAAGAAGGAGTCGAAGCATGATTTCCTTTCGTGGGCTGGGCAGGTCCCGAAACGGGTAAACTCCGCCCTGCCCCACGTTAATCTCCAACGGGTACTGTTTCTAATGGGGCCAGGCCGGCACGCACGACGGATTCGCGCGGCCAGGTCCGGCGCCAATTGCGGCGAAGCGAGAGCAGAGCGGCGAGGCCGAACGCCGCCGCAGCCGCGAACAACGCGAATCCGACGCCGAAGCTGCCGGTGGCCTGCTTCATGGTTCCAAGCAGCGAAGGAAGCAGGAAGCCGCCGAACCCGCCGGCTGCGCCGACGATGCCGGTGAGCATGCCGACCTGAGTGGGAAAGCGCTGCGGCACGAGTTGGAAGACGGCGCCATTGCCCATGCCGAGCATGGCCATGGTAAGGACCAGCAGGCCCACGGCCGCGGTCAATGGTGGCAGTGTGCCGAGCGCGGCCAGACATAAGGCAACGCCCGCGAGCATCACTTGCAGCATGCGGACGCCGCCGATGCGGTCGGAGAGCCAACCGCCGACGGGGCGTAGAAAACTGCCGAAAACGACGACCAGCGTGGTCAGATCGCCGGCATGCACTTTGGTGAGGCCGTATTGGTCGTGATAGAAGATTGAGAGGTAACTGGAAAGGCCCGAGAAGCCCCCGAAGGTAATGCTGTAGATGAAACAAAACCAGGCGGTATCGGGTTCCGCGAACGCGGCGGCGTACTGGCGCAGACGGTATACTGAACGGCGCACGGGCGCATCCTTGGCGAGGAGTACAAACAGCAGCCAAACCAGGCAGACCGGGATCATGGCGATTCCGAAGACATTCCGCCAACCGAATGCCTGGGCGAGTCGCGGAGCGAACAGAGTGGCCAAGAGGGTGCCGGTGTTTCCGGCGCCGGCGATGCCCATGGCGAGCCCCTGATACTCGGGCGGATACCAGCCGCTGGCGAGAGGCAGGGCTGCGGCGAAACTCGCGCCCGCGATGCCAAGCAGCAGGCCGACGGCGAGGAACTCGCCGAAGCTGGAAGCCCATTGCCAGGCGATGAGGAGCGGCACCAGCGTGAGGCTGAGGCCGATCAGCCCGGTGCGGCGACCTCCGAGGCGCTCGGTCATTAACCCGAGAATGATTCGGAAGAACGAGCCGCCGAGCAGCGGAACCGCGGTGAGGAAGCCTTTTTGCGCGGCGCTAAGATTCAGAGTCTCGCCCAGGAACGGCCCCAGCGGCCCGAGGATCACCCAGACCATGAAGCTAATGTCGAAGTAGAGAAACGCGGAAAACAGGGTCGGGGCGTGCCCCGCCCTTCGGAATTCTTTGAGTGACATGGTTCGACCTTTCGAGAAAAATGTGGCGCCGCCCGAAGGGCGGCGGCAGGCTGAAAGCCTGCCCCACTAGGCTGCTTTTTGTTTTGAGTACAGAACGCGCACAATCCCGTCCTCGACCGAGACTGGATACGTGCCGACTTTCACACAGACGTCGGGCTTCAAGACGTCGCCGGTGTCGAGCGAAATTTTCCAGCCGTGCAGCGGACAGACTACCGCGTCGCCGGAGACAATACCGTCGCAGAGCGGCCCGCCGCGATGCGGGCAGGAGTTGTCGACCGCGACGTAGCGGTCACCCAGATTGAAAATCGCGATCTCGTCATCTCCGAGGCGCACGCTCCGGCCTTCGCGCAGCGGAATGTTATCGGCTTGGGTGATGCGAATCCAGCTCATTGAACGTAGGCCTCCATGGGTTGAATCTGTACGAACTGCGTGCGATGCACGGGCTTGACGCGCTCCATCCAGGCATCGCGCGAAAGCGCCTTGGATTTCTGCAGGCGGCGCAGCAGCGCCTTCTTCTGCTTCTCAGGCGCGTAGACCGTATCCTTGCGAACTTTTTCGATGCCGACGCGCTCGACGAAATCGTAGGTGCGTTCGAGGTAGTTGGCGTTCTCACGGTAATACTGGAAAAAGAGCATCGCCGCGGTGAGCGCTTCTTCGGTGGTCTCAACGGTAATGAGCAAGTCAGCCTTGCGAACGCGCTTTCCGGCGGCGCCGCCCACCACCACCTGCCAGCTTCCTTCCTGTCCGACGAGGCCGATATCTTTGACGGTGACCTCGGCGCAATTGCGCGGGCAGCCGGTGACCCCCATCTTGGTTTTGTGCGGCGTGTATAGATTTTCGAGGCGCCGCTCGAGCTCGATGCCGGTGTGGACGGCGTCCTGCACGCCGAAGCGGCAGAACTCTGTGCCGACGCAGGTCTTCACCATGCGGACGCCTTTAGTGTAGGCCTGGCCGGAAGGCATGCCGAGTTCGGCCCAGATGGCCGGCAGATCGGCTTTGTTGACGCCGAGCAGGTCGATGCGCTGGCTGCCCGTGACCTTGACCATTTTGACTTTGTACTTTTCCGCGACATCGGCGATGCGGCGCAACTCGGCGGGCGAGGTTACGCCGCCGCGCATGCGCGGGACGACGGAAAACGTGCCGTCGCGCTGGATATTGGCGTGCACGCGATCGTTGATGAAGCGGGCGGAGCGATCTTCGGCGTGTTCGCCGCACCAGACCACGTCGACGAGGTAGCTGAGCGCCGGCTTGCAGATTTCGCAGCCTTCGCCGGTGCCGTAGATATCGAGCACGTCCTGAACGCTTTTGAGCTTCTGGGTATGGATGATCTCGCGCAGATTTTCCTGCGTGAACGGCAGACAGCCGCAGAGAAATTTCCTGGTTTCTTCTTCGAACTCGGGCGCGACGGCCTTGAGTAATTGCTGACAGGTGTTGGTGCAACTGCCGCAACCGGCCGTGGCTCGAGTGCATTCCTTGAGCTGGGCGAGGGTGCGAATGCCCTTTTCGTGAATCGCGGAAATGATTACGCCCTTGGTGACTCCCATGCAGCCGCAGACGGTTTCGCTATCCGGGATCTCCGCCACAGTCTGGCCGTGATCGGCGACCGGTTCGGGGAATAACAGACTCTTGCGCCGCACCAGCAGGTCGGCATTGGTGCGCAGCCATTCCACGTATCGGCCGCTATCGGAGGCGTCGCCCACCAGGACCACGCCGGCAAGACGGTTGTCGCGGATGATGAGCTTCTTGTAAACGCCCAAGGCCGGGTCTTCATATCGCACGGCATTGGTATCGGGCGTTTCCTCCACTTCTCCGGCCGAGAAGACATCGACCCCCATCACCTTGAGCTTGGCGGCCGGCTTCCAGCCTTCGAATTGCGGGCCCTTGTTGCCGGTGATGGTAGCGGCCAGGACTTTGCCCTGTTCGAGCAATGGCGCGACCAGGCCGTAAACCTGGCCGCGATGTTCGACGCACTCGCCGACGGCGAAGACACGCGGGTCGGACGTTTCCATGTAATCGTTGACCACGATGCCGCGGTTGACTGAGACGCCGGCTTTGCGGCCGAGGTCGGCATTCGGCCGGATGCCTGCGGCAATCACGACCAGGTCGGCTTCCAGCAGTTCGCCGTTGGCGAATTCCAAGCCCTCGACTTTCCCGTTGCCGAGCAGACGCTGCGTGACGCGGCTGGTCAGCACGCGCACGCCCAGCTGTTCCATTTTCTGCTGGAGGTACTCGCCGCCGGTCATGTCGAGCTGCAAGTTCATTAGGGTTTCGAGCAAGTGGACGACGGTGACTTCGCAGCCCTGCGCCTGTAAACCGCGCGCAGCTTCGAGCCCGAGCAATCCGCCTCCGATTACGACTGCTTTCAAGCCACGCCCGGACGCTCTGAGAATCGAACGCGTATCGTCGAGATTGCGGAAGGTGAAAACGTTCTCTTTGTCCAGCCCGCTGATGGGCGGAACGAAGGGGTTGCTGCCGGTGGCGAGCAGGAGCTTGTCGTAGGAAGTGAAGCTGCCGTCGTCGCCTTTAAGAATGCGGTTGCCCGGGTCGACATCGGTGATGCGCACGCCAAGCCGCAGGCCGATGTGATTCTGCTGATACCACTCGAGGCTATTGATGGTGATGTCGTCGGCCGAGCGCTCGCCGGCCAGAACCGAGGAGAGCAGGATGCGGTTGTAGTTGGCGTGGGTCTCGTCGCCGAATACGGTGATACTGAATTTGGGCGCGTGGCCGAGGATCTGCTCGAGGCAGGCCACGCCGGCCATGCCGTTACCGACGATGACTAGCTCTTCCATGAGGTCGTTTTCTCCGTCCGCTCCACCTGCACGGCGCACTGCTTGAAATTGGGTTCGCGCGAGATGGGGTCGAAGGCGCTTTGGGTCACCAGGTTCGAGTTGGTCTCAACAAAGTGAAAAGGCATGAAGACCTGGCCCGGGGCGACGATTTCGGTCACGCGCAATTCGATTCCGTCCACGCGGTTGCGCTGCGAGATCACAGAAACGCGATCGTGAGGCTTCAAGCGCAGACGGCCGGCGTCGCGCGGATTCATTTCCAGCCACGCGCGCGGCGAAAGAGTCTGCAAGGCCGCCACCGCGCCGGTCTTGGTGCGCGTGTGCCAGTGCTCGACGGTGCGGCCGGTGTTGAGCACGAACGGAAACTCGGGGTTGGGCTGTTCGGGGAACGGCTGCCACTCGACGGCGATCAATCGCGCCTTTTCATCGGCGGTGGAGAATCGGCCATCTTCGTAGAGCCGCGGGCCGCCCCATTGCAGTCCGCCGGTGCGATCGATTTCTTCCCAAGTGAGCGAGCTGTAATCGCAGAGGCGGCCGGCAGAAACGCGCCGCCATTCTTCGAAAGCGTCGCGCGGGCCGGTCCAGCCGGGAAACAGCTCGTGGCGCACGCCGAGACGCCCGGCCAGATCCAGGAAGATGTCGAAATCGGAGCGGGCTTCGCCGGCGGGAGCAACCGCGCGATTCACCTTGCCAACGCGCCGCTCAGAGTTGGTGTAGGTGCCTTCCTTCTCACCCCAGATGGCGGCCGGCAGGACCAGATCAGCCAGTTCCGTTGTGGGCGTCGGATGAAAGCCGTCCTGCACGATCAGAAAATCGAGATTTTCGAGCGCCTGCTTCAGCACACTGTAGTTCGGGAACGAGACGATCGGGTTGGTGGCGATGATCCAGAGCGCGCGGATGCGCTTTGCGAGCGCCGCTTCGATGATGTCCGGGTAAGCGAGGCCGCGAGCGGCCGGGATGCGCGCGGAATCGATGTTCCAGAGCCGGGCGAGTTCCGCGCGATCGTCTTCGCTTTCGAACTTGCGATAGCCGGGCAAGCTCGATGTGAAGCCAGCCTCGCGCGTGCCCATCGCGTTGCATTGGCCGGTAATCGAGAACGGCGTCGCGCCGGGCCGGCCGATTTGTCCGGTCAGCAGCGCGAGATTGTTGATCGCGTTGACAGTCTCGGTGCCCTGAGTGGAGTGGTTCACGCCCATCGTCCAGCCGATGAAAGCAGCCTTGGCCCGGCCGTAGAGAAGCGCGGTGCGTTCGATCTGGTCGGCCGAGAGACCGGTGATGGCGGCGACGGATTCGGGGGTGTAGCGGCTGACGGCGGCGGCGAGTTCGTCAAAACCCTTCGTGTGGTGATCGATGTACTCCCGGTCGATCAGCCCGTCGCGGATCAGAATATGGGCGATGCCGTTGAGCAGCGCGATGTCGGTGCGCGGCTTGAGCGGCAGATAGATATCGGCGAGCATGGCGGTCTTGGTGACGCGCGGATCGGCGACGATGACGGTCGCGGTGGAGTTGCGTTCGAGACGAGCGCAAAGAATCGGGTGGTTATCGGCTATGTTGGCGCCGATCAGCAGAATGACGTCGGCCTTCTCGAGATCTTCGTAGCTTCCGGGCGGGCCGTCGCTGCCGAACGAGCGCTTGTAGCCGGAGACGGCGCTGGCCATGCAGAGCGTGGTGTTGCCGTCGTAGTTGCGGGTACCGAAGCCGAGTTGGACGAGTTTGCCGAGCGCGTAGAATTCTTCGGTGACTAACTGCCCGGTACTGAGCACGCCGAGCGATTCCGCGCCATGCGTCGACTGGATCTCGCGGACGCGAGACACCATCGTATCGAGGGCTTCCTCCCACGTGACGCGAGTGAGGAGGCCGTGTTTACGAAGCAGCGGGAACTGCGCGCGCGTCTTTGCCGCGAGCGTGTGGTGTTCGGACAAGCCTTTGGGACAGAGCTTGCCGCGGTTGACCGGGTGGTCAGGATTGCCGCGCACGGCGACGGCGCGATTTTCTTTCACCCCGATAAGAATGCCGCAGCCGACGGAACAGTAACCGCAGATCGTCGGAAACCAGCGATCGGCCACGCGCGAAGAGGCCACCCAGCCATGCGCGGGATCATGCTCGTAGGCGTAACGGTCGGACAGGATGTCGAGGCCGAGCATCCGCTTGACGTTCACGCGGCCTCCTTGTGCACGAACGAGGCGGCCATATTACGCGGCACCACGGAAACGAAAAACAGGTACCGCCCGAGCAGTTCACCCGCGGTCGCAACCAGCAGGGCAATTAGGGGCTGATGGACGAGGGGAAGCGCTACACCACCCGCGATCAGCAGCAGGATTCGCAGGATTAACCGGTGCTTGAGCTCATTGCCCAGCAGACGCGCCGAGGCGCGCAGCTCGAATTCATCGGAGCTGGTCAGTTCGATCATTCGCGTGACCAGGTTGAGCAACTGCGCCGACGCGGCCGCGAGCGTCAGCATGGGCGGAACGTGCGCGCCCAGCGCGGCCATAAAAAGAGGTCCGAGCAGCCAGGCCGTGAGGTGAAAATCAAGGGGCGTGTGCTTGCTGTTCCAGGCCGGCCGCGCGGGAACGAGGTATATGAAGGCGCTGGCCGTGATACCAGCGAGGCCGAGCAGCGCCGCGCCCGCTTCGAGCGCGCGCAGCGGCAAGAAGGCGCAAACGGACGCCGCGCCCGCAAACAGCGAAAATGCGAGCACTTCGCGGCTCAGCCAAGACCGCCGCCACATTTTGATGGCGCGGTAGGCGTGAATCGGCCGGCCCAAGTGGAGCATGGACGAAGAGAGCGACAACAGCGCGACGGCGAGCGGGGCCGCGATGGCGGCGAGGCCCGTGATCTGAAAAATGGGAAGACAGAGAAAGGCCCCGACGGCAAGCTGTGTGAAGACCAGCATGAACACGAGCGGCAGGTGCGGGTGCTCGGGCCGGACACGGTGATAGTCAGCCTTCTCCATAGAGGCTGCGAGTTTGTCGGGCAGGGTGATTCGGGTGGTCGAGACGGTGTACTCGGCCGCCGGCATGCCGGGCGCATTCGCGGCCGCGTGGTCGGCGCGCCATTCGGCAATGTTGACCAGCTCAATCTGAATTGCGCCTTCGGGACATGCGTTCACACAGGCCGGTTCGCGGTTTTCGGCCAGCCGCCCGTAGCACATGTCGCACTTGCCGACCACGCCGCGTTCCGGATTGTACTGGGGCACGCCGTACGGGCAATTCCAGGTGCAGTACTGGCAGCCGATGCAGGTTTCAGCGCTATGCAGAACCAGGCCGGTGAGTGCGTCCTTGCGATAGGCGTCCACGGGACAGCCGCGCAGGCAGGCGGCATCCACGCAGTGGTTGCAGCCCATAGACAAGTAGAATCTCTGGGTGAACGGATAGGCGCCGCCTTCGATTTCGCCGACCCGCCGCCAGTTGCGCGCGATCGGATTATCGTTCTGCTCCGAGCACGCCACCTCGCAACATCGGCACCCGATGCACTTGCTCATGTCGAAGTGGAAGCGGTACTGCTCTCCGGGGTGCGGCGGGCGCGACGGGATCAGGCCGGCGCCATCACCTATGTGGAAGTGGGGGTGACCTTCGCGAGCCCGGTCGAGTAGTAATAGTGACAAGCGTCCTCCGTTCGCAAGAATGCAAAACTCAAGGACGCCTGGGTCCGGGGATTCAAGACTGGAGAATCAGCGCGTACAACCCTGTACCGGACTTCAGATTAGCCGCTCGGCGGGGGGAAATCCAATCGAAAGAATGGATTCCAGGCGGAAGAAATATTTATGTTAAGACGGTAAGTGGTTGGAATTACAAGGCGTAGGGCCGGTCTCTGACCTCGCGGTCTCTGGGCAGGTCCGAGACCTCCTCCTCGAAGCCGTAAATACATGAGTACTCGCAAGTTAACTGTGGCCATTCCGGGCTACCCGGCTTGACAGCCCTGGGGTGAAATAATAGAATGATCCCACCGAACGGGCGGTGCTGTTGGCCGGGGCCGGCGCTTTTCACAATCGCAGTAACCGCGTACCAGGTCACATCGCCAACAGATTGTACTTTGGAGGTCATTTTTCGATGAAAGCGAAGTTGGGTCTGTGGGCGGCCGGTCTGGGCTTGCTCGTTTGCACGCTGCCCGCCGTGGCACACCATTCGTTTGCAGCCGAGTACGACGAGAACAAGCCGATCAAAGTTCAGGGGACGGTGACAAAGCTGGAGTGGACCAACCCGCACGCGCGGTTTTACATGGACGTGAAAGACGCCAACGGCAGCGTGATTAACTGGAATTTTGAGCTGGGCAGCCCGAACGTGCTGATCCGGCAGGGCTGGCGGCGGACTGCCTTGAAAGAGGGAGACCAGGTAACGGTCGAAGGTTACGTCGCGAAAGATGGCGCTCATCTGGCGAATGCACGCCGGGTGACGCTGCCCGATGGACGCAGAGTTTTTGCAGGTTCCGCAGAATCGGACGGGGGTCCGACGAAGTAGCATCGGTTGAGCCGAATTCACATGGGAGGAAGTGCGATGAGAGGAAAGCTGACGATCCTGGCGGCAAGCTTCGGCTTGCTGATCTCCGCGACGCCGATGCTGGCGCATCATTCGTTCGCGGCCGAGTTTGACGACAAGCAACCGGTGACTTTGAAGGGCACGGTCACCAAGATTGACTGGATGAACCCGCACATCTGGATCTACATCAATGCCAAAGACGATGCGGGCAAGACGGCGCAATGGCAGTGCGAGGGCGGCCCGCCGAATACGCTCACCCGGAACGGCTGGACGAAGAGTTCTCTGAAAGAGGGCGACCAGGTCACGATCCAAGGCTTCAAGGCCAAAGACGCGACGAACACCTGCAACAGCCGCTCCGTCACGCTTCCCGATGGAAGGAAAGTGTTCGCGGGTTCGGCCGAAGATGGCGGCCCGAATAAGGGCGCGCCGAAAGAGTAGTTCGTACCAAATCTAAAGTGGGCGGGTAGTGGCTGGGTCGCAGTCTGCCCGAAGACAAGGAGACGTTTGAAATGAGAATGCGTTTTCAGAACTGGGCGGGCGTGGCGGCGTTGGGCGTGGCGATACTCGTGCCGATCGGGTTATCCGCGCAAGGCCGTGGCCCCAAACCGCCCGAAGGCCCGGCGCCGAAGCTGAATGGCAAACCGGACTTCAGCGGCCTGTGGCAGCGGCCGTACGTTCCGGACATGACCGTGACGACGCGCAACGGCGACCAGACGGCGGACCCGTCACTGCCCGATGGCAAGCCCACTCCCGGCCAGGCAGCACCGAAGGGCCCTCCCGGACCGCCGCCGAAGGAGCTGCCGTTCACCGAGGCAGGCAAGAAGGTTTGGGAAGCGTACAGCCCGGCCAAGGGGGATTACACCGGCAGTTGCCTGCCCTTCGGGCTGATCCGTTCGATGAATTCGCCGGACCCGATTCAGATCATGCAGAACGACCATTACCTGTCGTTGCTGTACGAGCAGAACACGTGGTTCAAGGTGTTCCACATCGACGGAAAGCCGCACGGCGAAGGCGTAGCCACATGGTTTGGCGATTCCGTCGGCAAGTGGGAAGGCGACACGCTGGTAGTGGATACGATCAACTTCAACGGGAAGACCCGGCTCGACACGATCGGCCATCCGCATAGCGACAAACTGCACGTCGTCGAGCGCTTCAGCCGCCCGGATCTCGGCCACATTCATTACGAGATCACGATCGACGACCCGGTGTACTACACCAAGCCATGGAAGAACACGCGAACGTTCACCCTGAGGCCCGACTGGGAAATCATGGAGTACTCCTGCGAGGAGAACAATAAAGATTTCCTCGAAGGACACATCAAGGGCGGACTGAACCCCGAGAAATAAGGGGCGACATCACCGGGAGACGGTCATCTTGGTCCCGTACGGCGGCACATATTCACGCGTCCCGGTATTTTCGGGGGGCGCACTAAGCAGCACGACGGATTTGCCGCGCAAGGCGTCGAGAACCGCGAGCACCTTCTGATAGGGTAATCGAGCGTCGGCCTTTACATAGACGGTCCTTCCCTTCAGAGTGCTCAGCGCCGGAAGGCCAATGGGCTCGGTACCGACAAACACTCTGCCGTTTGCCGTGATCGCGACTACGGTAGCATTCTGTCCGTCGGCAGCCCGCGTCGCCACGGCATGAGCGGCGACCGGCATTTCAACGGAGACCCCCTTCTTCAGCACGGGCTTCTGCGAATACAGCACAACCGAGCAAGCGATCAAGATCGATCCCACCAGGCAGGCCTCACTCAGGGTCTTCATACCACCACCCCTCCCAGAAGATGGGACACCAGCCACCTTCCTGAAGTTCCCCTTTCCGGCCGGATGTATACTGATCCAAGCGTATGCAGACCAACGCCAGCATCAACGTATCGGACCTGATCGATCGCAGCCCGGTGAGCCGGTTTCAGATCGGCATTTTTGTGCTGTGCGGCTTGTGCCTGATCATGGACGGGTTCGACGTGCAGGCGATCGGGTATGTGGCGCCGGCATTGAGCCAGGAGTGGAAGATCGCGCCGGCGGTTTTGGGAACGGTGCTCAGCGCGGCGTTGTACGGCATTTTGTTCGGCTCGATTTTGCTGAGCATGGTTGCCGACAAGATCGGCCGGCGGCCGGTGCTGGTGGGAGCCTGCCTGTTTTTCGCCGCGATTTCGATTTTGACGGGGCTGGCGCAGTCGGTGACCCAACTGTTCGTGCTGCGGTTCATCGGCGGCCTGGCGATGGGCAGCATCATGCCGAACGCGATGGCGTTGGTGGGCGAATACGCCTCCCGGCGGGCGCGCGTGCCGTTGATGATTATCGTGGGCAACGGATTTACTGCTGGAGCGGCGGTCGGGGGTTTCGTGGCATTCTGGCTGGTTCCCCGGTTCGGATGGCGTTCGGTGTTTTTCTTCGGGGGCGCCGTGCCGCTGGTGATTGGGCTGTGCATGCTGTTCCTGCTTCCCGAGTCGCTGCAGTTTCTGGCACTACATGGAAGGGACCGGCACAAACTGGCGAATTGGATCAAACGCATTGAGCCGTCCGCTCCAGCGGGAGAGAACACGCAATACGTCGTGCGGGAAGTGAAGCGCAAAGGCGCGCCGATGGTCAAGCTGTTCCAGCAAGGGCTGGCGCTGCGCACGGTTCTGTTGTGGACGATCTACTTCATGAACCTGCTGAACCTGTACTTCCTGTCGAGCTGGCTGCCGACGGTGGCGACACCTCTGGTGAAGGCAGCCGGGATATCGGGCGCATACGCGCTGCTGCTGGCCACGGCTCTGCAAATTGGCGGCGTCGCAGGTTCGCTGTTGCTCGGGCTTTTGGTGCCGCGGTTCGGGTTCGTGCCGGTGCTCGCGACCTTCTTTCTCACGGCAGCGTTGTGCATCGCGAATATCGGGATGCCGGGTTTGTCAGTCGCACTGCTATTCGGGATCGTATTCTTGGCTGGGATTGGAGTTGTAGGAGGGCAATCGGCGATCAACGCTCTGGCCGCGACGCTTTACCCGACTGAGCTGCGGTCAACGGGCGTCGGGTCGGGGCTGGGAATCGGCCGCATCGGGTCGATTGTTGGTCCCACCGTCGCAGGCATTCTGCTAGGTCTTCACTGGACGCCGCACGAATTGTTTCTGGCCGCGGCCGTGCCGGCGGTGATTGCTGCGGTGGGGATGATGGGGATGCATGGCATCATCAAGACGCACAGCCAAGCCGAGGAGAAGAACGAAGTTCTGGTGCATTAGGGGATCGTCACTGCCAGGCGCACACCGGGCCAGTAATGTTCCCGCTGAGGTCATTGAAGCCGTACATATCCATCGTCGCCTGATTCCACAAAACGGCGAAATTGGTGAGGGGTGACGCTTTCGGCGTGAACATCCCGATTCCGCTCATCTGAATCTTCCCGCCCCAGACCGAGACGAACCGAGCCGGGCCTCTCGCTGGTGCGTCTTGCAGAAAATAGCTGTCGGTGATGCGCAGATAGTTGCCCGGGTGGTTATCCACCACGACGTAATCGTAATTCACGGATCCGCCCCAGCCATAGTTTGGATTCTCAAAGTGGCTCCCCTTCACAACGACCTGTGCCGCCGAGTCCGTTCCGTTGCCGATCCGGAGCTGGGCATGATCGAACGAGCAATCGGTGAAGACGATTTCCTGCCCGCCGCCCTGGACCCACACACTGTTTTGGTGCGGGGGCGGAGCATCCGCAAAGGTGACGTGATTGAACGCGATTTGTTCGCCGGCTTCCGTGAGGCCGGAAGGCAATAGCACGTTAATTCCGCCATCCCGTACCATTCCGTGCTGAAAATAGGCGAGCCAGGTATGCGAACCCATCCGCAGGTTGGTCCCGAAGCTTTGGATTTTGAAATCGCGAAAGTCAATCCCTTCGGCGCCGTGGTCGCCGCCGAAAACAACGCCGACAGTGTCCGTTTCATGGCCCGGACCGGTCAGCGTCAGGTCCCGCAAACCGTGACCCATCCGGTGCCCGGTTCCGTAGTCGAACGTAATGGCGACGCCGCTCGAACCGGTGTAAGTAAGAGTGACCACGTCGCCGGGAAGGCCGATCAGGAGCACCGGTTTTCCGTCGGTCCCGAACACAATCGGTGTTGCAAAAGAGGCGCTCTCCTCGACGTAAATCACTCCTCCCGCGGGGGGAAGGCTGTCGTAGAGAGCGTTGATCTGCGCTCCCATATCCGTGCCGGAAGAGACGGCCGCATAACGCACCGAGGCAGAACTCACGCCCGCACAGCAGGGCAGCCGGGGCACTCGGATCGGTTCGGCAGTGCCCGTAAGGCGAATGAAAAACAGCGCGGCGAGCCAGAATGATTTAGGTGTCGCGCGCGTCACTCGTCCGTTTATATACGATTTGTGAAGAATTTAACAGAATTAACAAGTACTACAAGAGCCATTGGCCTGTGTAGGCGGCCTAGGACATTGGTTCGACTCCACGACACCCAGCAAGCCGGAGGCATGCGTCAGTTAATGCCGGGTTAGAACGTCTTCGAGGCGCTTTTTGGGGAGCAGGTCGGCGGGATTGGCAGCGATCACCTGGCGCAGATTCGCGACGGCTTCGTCCATTTTTCCGGTCTTGATTTGCGAGTTCGCCAGGTTGAAACGAGCGGCGGTGTAATCGGGACGCAGGCGAAGCGCAGCTTCGAATTGCGAAATGGCTTCGACTTCACGGCCTACGCGGGCGAGCGCCAGGCCGAGTAGATTCCGCGCTTCGGCACGCGCGGGCGCGGCGGCGACCGCCGTCTGCAGAACACCCACTGCGTCTGCCGCGTTCAGGCGGGAAAGCATGACCGCACCGAGATTGAAGTTGGCCTCGAACTCGTTCGGGTTTTTCTCGAGCCGATGGCGCATGACGGCTTCCTCGAGCTCTCGCCGCCGGTCACCCACACCACGCGGCAGGAGTTCCAGCCAGAGCGCCGCCATCTCATCAGTGGTCTGGTTGCCGCCAGCCACGCGTCGAGGCGGCTGGTTGGGATTGCGGACATTGGCGGCCGAATTATCGTAGTGGAAGCGCATCGAGACGACGGATCCTCGCGGCAGAAAGACCGGTTCGCGGTAATAGTAGACAGCCTGCCAAGCGGGATTCCAGTCGGAGATGCGAATGAGCGATTTGCGGGAACCGTCGGGCAAGGTGGCATACGCTTCGAGCAGCTTGCCCAGATAGTGCGCATGCGGGTAGACGGCCAGCGCGTCGGCATCAAGCGGCAAGCGGAAATCGTCTTTCACCAGAAAATCGGCGGCACCGGCGGGAATATCGATCCCCTGGTCATTTTCGAGCTCTACCAGCAGCGGGAAGCGGGCGGGCGGCTGGTCAGTGAAATACAAGCCGAGCGCCGGACGAATTTCTTCCGGCTTTCCGGATGGGTGGAGGTGGACGTTCAAGATCAATTCGTCGCCAGGATCGAGCCGCCAGGCGAAGCCGGACGGCTCCTGGTGCGGCACGCTGCCGGGCTTCCAGAACATGAAGTGTCCGGGGGGATCGAAAGGGCTGCGCATGATTTCGAGATCCATGCCGGGGAAGCCGCTGCCGGGAGTGGCTTCGCGCAGGTGTGCATTGGCGGACCGGTCGACCAGCAAATTCGCATGATGGACCAGTTTGCGGTCGCCCGGGCGGATCTCGATGGCGCGCACAAAACGGACGGAGCCGGCAGCCGGTTTCAAAACGAAATTCCAATAGACATCGGGGCCGGAGGCGGGAACTTGGAAGGGGGCCGGCGCTTCGAGAACCAGATCGGGGGCGCCGAATTGCCAGCCGGTGGGGAAGCTTTGGGGGCTGGGGATTTCGTTCTCCGGGCCTTCGGGCGCGCCGGCGGCCGCCCATTCGGACAACGTGCGGATCTCCGCATCGGTGAGGCGGCGCTCGCCCTCGAAATCGCCGTGGCCCGGTTCGGGAAGCCACGGCGGCATGTAGCGGCTGCGGGTGACGGCTGCGATCTGCGCGGCGCGCTTCCGCGCATCGTCGTAGGACAGCAACGAAAACGGCCCGGCCTCGCCCGGATGGTGGCACCCGGAACAGGAGCGGTAGAGAATGGGCGCGACGTCGTGGGCGAAATCGGGCGGGCCGGCGCCGAGCGCACCCGCGGCTGAAACGATCAGCACGCCCACGGCGAAAAAAAGAGATCTGCCCACAACAAGCCTGTCTGAAATTCAGTTCATCACATTGGAGGCCGGCTTGGCGCGCGATGTATCGGAGTTACAATTCGGCTGACGATGCCCACAGCCGCGCGCGCGGGCGGCCGCAGTGCCGAAGAGACCCGCGCGACGATTGAGGCTTTCCTCACGCACGCCCGCCAGCCGGCTTTGCTGGAACCAGGCGAAGAACTGCTTCCGCTGACCGGCGACAATTTCTCGCTCGAGCTTCGCGGGACGCGGCTGGTGCTGCAGGCCTGGGATCGAAACCGGAATCTCGCGCGACGCGTGGTGGAGGTGACCGCGGCGTCCCCGGCGCGGATGGAACTCGCGGTCGAGCGGTTTGCGCATCGGGAAGGGCAAGTCTTTCTGGTCGATCTGGCCCGGAAGGCGGGCGCCGATGCCAGCCGGCGCAGCAGTCGGCTGGTTTTTCGCGAGCGGTTCCGGCTATTCTTGCGCCGGCAATTCCCGGAATGGAAGCTGGCGGAGTTGAGCGCGGAAGCAAACCTGGAATTCAGCCTCTCGCCGGCATTCCCGCGGGCGTTTCTTCGCCACGGCCAGCACGGCTGGGCTGCCCTGGCTTGTCCTCCTGAAGGAGACGCGGCGGCAGTCCTCACGTTCGGCCTGATCTGGCTCGACTATCTGCGTGCGCGCGAGCAGCGAGTGACTCTGGAAGGGCTGGCTGTCTATGTGCCAGCCGGCCGCGAGGGCGCCGCAGCCCTGCGGTTGTTGTGCCTCGATGCGGACGCGGCGCGATTCGAGCTGTTCACTTACTCGGCCGAGGATTTCGTGGTGCGGATCGATCCGCGCGATCATGGGAACCTCGACACGCGTCTGGAACCCTGCCGGCGTCCCGACCCAAACCAGGCCGCGCCGTGGCTGCGGCTGGCGAAACTCCGCGGCGTGGAAGCAGTACCGAAGGCAGACGGCCGTCTCAGCCTGCGAGTTCACGGGTTGGAGTTTGCAGAGCTGGCCGGCAGCGAATTGCGCTTCGGCCTGGCGGAACGCCGAAGCGCGCAGGCATATCACGCTGCCGAGATTGAGGGCCTGATAGAAGAGCTGACCCGTGCGCGCACGGCAGAGTTCCCCGACCGCGATCACGCGCTTTATCGCCGCGGCCCCGAGGCCTGGCTCGAATCGCAGGTACGCCAGCAGATCGAAACGATCGATGCCTCGCTCTTGCCCGATCCCGTTTATGACCAGGTGCCGGCATTTGCGGGCGGAGACCGCGGGATTCTCGATCTGCTCGCGGTGGATCGTGGCGGCAGGCTCGCGGTTTTGGAGCTGAAGGCTTCCGCCGATCCAAATCTGCCTCTGCAGGCGCTCGACTACTGGATTCGGGTGAAGTGGCACCTCGATCGCGGCGAGTTCACGGCGCGGGGGTTTTTCCCAGGCACGACACTTCGACCCGATCCGCCACGGCTGCTGCTGGTAGCTCCCTCGCTGGAATTCCATCCCACTACGGAAGGGATCCTGAACTATTTCTCACGAACCATCGAGGTGGAACGGATCGGGGTGGGGGTAGAATGGCGGAAGGGGCTGCAGATCATGTTCCGCCTGCGAGGCGCAGAGCGGCCTCGCTGATCCTCATGTTCAAATCCGCTAAGCAAGTTCGTGCCGCGCTATCCCTTCTGAATCCGGGATCCGTACGGGATCGCGCCGAGCAGCCCGTCACCATCGGTCTGGTAGCCACCAGCAGCAGCGGCTACGGCGAGATGGAGGATTTTCTCATCCCGGCTGCCGTTCCGCACCAACGGCGCATGCAATTGATGGAGCGGCTACACCGCGCCGGCGACCCGGGCGCGCCCGGCCACGTGGACTTCGTGCTGTATGAACCCGGGCTGCCGGTTCCGCAGGGGGCGTTTGTATATGACCGCCATGACCCGCAGCGAACGGTCGCCGAGATCATCAGCACCCATGACGATCTCAGTTCGGCGCTGGCGCGGCAGTATCCCGTGTTTCGCCGGGCGGTGGTGAATCGGACCATCCACGCAGTAGCGTGGGAAAACACGTTGTTCGCGGTCACGACGGCGCTGCCCAACGTGGTTCCGAACCTGTTCGAACTTCCCTGGGCGGTGGGCGAGTTCGCGTCCGACACGGCGTTTCTCACGCTGAACCAGGTTCGTATGGCTTTCCTGATTGCGGCCGCCTGCGGCAAAGACGTGGGGTTCGGGCAACAGAAGGGCGAGATCCTTACCATCGGGGGCGGCGCGTTCGGATGGCGGGCGCTGGCGCGCGAGTTGGCCGGCAAGATTCCGTTGGGAGGCGGCCTGATTCCGAAGGGAGCCATTGCCTGGGCGGGGACGTTCGTTGTGGGCAAAGCACTCGAACACTATCACCACGCGGGCGCGCCGCTCACCAAGCCCCAGCACGAGGCACTTTACGATCAGGCATACGAGCAGGGTAAGCTCGTGGCGGAGTCGGTTTCACGAGGCAATCGCCGGCCGGACGAGAGACCCGCGTCGTACTAAAGTTGACACAAATTTGGGATAGTTCAGCCCGATTGGGTGGATGCGCCATCGTACAATCGAGTGAAGGAGTGAGTACACGCATGCGCCTGATCGGTTTGGGGATCGCACTCACGGTGGCCGGTATTGGTCTGGCCGATACCGTAACCCTGCGAAATGGCACTGTGATTCAAGGCACCTATCTGGGAGGCACGGCGCGACAGGTCAGAATCGACGCCGGCGACCAGATTCAGACCGTGGACGTGGACAACATTTCGAAGATCGAGTTCACAGCGTCGGCGCCGACATCGGCGGCCTCAGCCGCGCCAGCACCGGCGCCCGCCGCGGCCGCAGCGCCAGTCCCGGCTGTAGCGCCAGTCCCGGCTGTAGCGCCGGCCCCGGCTCCCCTGCCGGCGCGTCAAACTGTACAAGCGGACGCCGTGGCCGCCGCGCAACCGATCGGGATGGAATTGCCGGCGGCGACCAATATTGTGATTCGCATGATCGATGGAGTCGATTCCCAGACCAACCAGGTCGGGCAGACCTTCGCAGCGAGCGTGGATGAAGCCGTGGCGCTCAACGGACAAACAGTCATTCCGCGAGGCGCCGATGCAGTGGTCAAGCTGGCGGACGCGAAGGAATCGGGCAAGCTGACGGGACGCACGGAACTGACGCTCGAGCTGGTGTCGGTGAAAATCAACGGAAGGATGGTGGAGCTGGACACGCAAGGAGTTTCGCGGGAGAGTTCCTCGCGCGGCCAGCGAACCGCCAAAGTAGCCGGAGGCACGGCGGCGGTGGGCGCCATTATCGGCGCGATCGCGGGCGGCGGCAAGGGAGCCGCGATCGGTGCGGTCGCCGGCGGCGCGGCCGGAGCCGGAGCGGAAGTGGTCACCAAGGGGCAAAGGGTGAAGATCCCCTCGGAGACGATCCTGACGTTTGTTACGGACAATCCAGTTCGGCTGTAGCTCTTTGCGCAAGCCAGGGCATGCGCCACTCAGCGGCGCCATTTCCGCCAAGCCAGATAAGCGGCAACCAGGACGCCCAGGCCGATAGCCCCAATCACCAGGACGTGGTGAATGTTCGCTTCGACAGCCTGCCAGCGGTCGCCGAGGAAATATCCGAGGCTGAGGAATGTCGTCACCCAGAGGACGGTCCCGGTATATGCGAACACAGCGAACTGGTGGGGCGCCACTTCGCTCATCCCGGCTGCGTAAGCGGTGAGGTGGCGTACGCCGGGGATGAAATAGCCGAGAGTCAGGGCCCAGTGGCCAATGCGGTCAAACCAGGCGTGTGCGCGCGCCAGGCGCTCCGGCGTCAAATGGATGTACTTGCCGTAGCGGTGCAGAACCTTGATTCCGAAGACGCGGCCGAGTGTGTAACTGATGGTCATACCGCAAGCACTGCCAGCCGCCGCGGACCCGAATGCCAGGGCAAGAGAAAAATCGCCGCGATAGATGAGGTAACCCGTAAAGGTCAGCAGAGTCTCGTCCGGCACCGGGAGGCCTACGATGCCAAAAACCAGCAGAACGAAAATAGCCGCGTAGCCGTATTGCGTGATCCACGCGAGAATCTGCTGTTCCACTAGACGGCCAGCTCGGTAATCTCAACGGGGGAGGAATTGCCTTCCACCACGACGATGCCGCTCTCGGTGACGTGGTGATGGGCGCGGGCGCGGTCGAGCTCCAGATCGTAGCCGATGGTGGCATCCTGAGGCACGCGCACGTTCTTGTCGAGGATGGCGCGGCGAATCTTGGCGCGGCGGCCAATGTCGCAACTGTCGAAGATCACCGAGTCCTCGACCAGGGCGCCGGCGTGCACGCGCACACCGCGTCCCAAAACGGAATTCCGCACGATGCCTCCCGATAGAATGCTGCCACCGGAAACGATGGAATCGATGGCTTGCCCGCGGCGCTTTTCCTCGTCGAAGGTAAACTTGGCCGGGGGGTCCGGATAGCTGGTGGTACGCACCGGCCACTGGCGGTTGTACAGGTTGAGGGCGGGATTGACGGACCGCAGATCCATGTTGGCTTCGTAATAGGAATCGATGGTCCCGACGTCGCGCCAGTAGGGCACGATATCGGGCGCGTCGCCGGGAATGCGGTTGGTTTGAAAATCGTAGGCGTATATCTCCATTTTCCCGGCGAGCTTGGGCAAGATGTCGTGGCCAAAATCGTGGCGCGTCCCGGGAGAAGCGGCATCGTCGTGGAGCAAGCGCAACAGCGTTCGTGTGGAGAAGATGTAGTTTCCCATGGACGCGTAGACCTGATGCGGATTGCCGGGAATGGTGGGGGCATCGGGAGTCTTTTCGTGAAACGCGAGGATTCGGCCGTCGTCCGCCACCTCAATGACACCAAATTCGATCGCCTGGTTTTTGGGAACGGGAATGGCCGCGACAGTGACTTCCGCGTTTTTGTGAATGTGTGCTTCCACCATGCTGGCGATGTTCATGCGGTAGACGTGATCTCCGCCGAAGATCGCCACCACGCGCGGATCTGCCTGTTCGACGAGGTTGATGTTCTGATAGATGGCATCCGCGGTGCCGCGATACCAGGTCTCGCCGGCGCGCATCTGCGCGGGCACGGGAATAACGAACTGACTTTTCAGCAGTCCGGCGAACTGCCAACATTCATTCAAATGCTGCAGCAGCGACTGGCTACGGAACTGTGTCAGAACATACACCGAGTAGATGCCGGAATTGATGAAGTTGCTTAGAACGAAATCGATGATCCGATATTTTCCGCCGAAGGGGACGGCCGGTTTGGCCCGCTCCTTGGTCAGCGGAGACAGCCGGGTACCTTTGCCCCCGGCGAGCACGATTCCCAACACTCGGATGCGCATCGCTGGTCAATGCCCTATATTCTTCCAGGCAACTGGAGACTGCGCAAGCGGAGTACCGGCGTTACAGTACTCACACCGAATTGGTTTCGTAAAGAGACGAAGAGCCAGGCGGGCGGGTCTTCCAGCGGCGGTGGATCCACAGCCACTGGTCGGGATATTCGCGGATGACGGCTTCCAGTTGGGACTGAAGACACGCCGTGTCGGCAGCCGGATCGCCGCTCATCGGGACCGGCGGGTAAAACCGGAGCACGAATTTCTGCTCCGCGGGCGACCACAGCGCGAAGCCGGGAATCACGGCCGCGCTGCTGTGCGCAGCCAGCTTCGCAAACCCAGTTCCGGCGGAAGCCGGAATGCCAAAGAAGTCAACGAAGACGCCGGAATCGAGAGACGCGTTTTGATCAACGAGAATGCCTACGGTTTCATTGGACGCCAGGGCCTTCAGGATGACCCGGGCGAAATCGCGTTTGAGCACGATCCGGTTGCCGGAGAGAGAGCGGCGCTGCTCCACCAGACGATCGATCAGGGGGTTGTCCAGCGGGCGGGCGACCACATTCATCGGCCCCGCCAGCAGCGCATAGGCGTATGCACTCAATTCCCAATTGCCAAGGTGAGCGGTCGCGAACAGCACACCGCGACCGGCAGCCAGGGCCGCCGTGACGTGCTGATAGCCCTCCATCCGGATCCAACGGTCGAGGTTCTCGCGCCGGATCGACGGAAATTTCGCGAATACCACGAGCAGACGCGCAATCGAGTGAAAAACGCCGGCCACAATTTCCTGGTGGCGGGCGTCCCCCAGCTTAGGCAATGCCATCGAGAGATTTCGGCGTGCGACTCTTCGCAGGCGTGGTATGGCAAGATCGAGCAGGCTCGCGTAGCCGCGAGCGAGCCGATGGGCAACCGGCAGGGGAGCCCACTCGAGCGATTTCAAAACCGCCAGCGCAATGACGAATTCGATGCCGTTACGAATCCCCGAGCGCCGGCGCATTCGATCATTCGATCCAACCGCCGCCCAAGACCAGGTCGCCATCATAAAACACGGCTCCCTGCCCTGGAGTGACGGCGCGCTGCGGCTCATCGAAGATGACTTCGACACGGGCGGGATCGCCGATAGCGCGGAGGGTGGCGGGCGCAGCGTTGTGCTTGTTGCGGATCTTTACTTGGGCGCGGGCAGACGCGGTCAAGCCGGCAATCGAGATCCAGTTAACGCCGTTGGCAATGAAACTTCCGCGCAGCAGTTCATCGTTCGTGCCGACAACGACACGCCGCTCCTCCGGGTGGGTTGCGATGACATACAGCGGCTCGCCCACGGCGACACCGAGCCCTCGGCGCTGTCCGACCGTGAAATGATGGACACCCTTATGTTCGCCCACCGCCTGTCCGGTTGTCGTGACAATCGGCCCGCCCTCCGGCGGCGGCGGACCGCCTGTTTCCTTCAACCACGCCGCGAGAAAGGCCGCGTAATCGCCGTTGGGCACGAAACAGATCTCCTGGCTATCGTCCTTAGCGGCCACCGGCAAGTTCATCGAGCGGGCGATCTCGCGGACTTCGGTCTTCATCATGGAGCCGAGTGGGAACAGGGTGCGCGCGAGTTGCGGCTGGGTGAGGCCGAATAGGAAATACGTCTGGTCCTTGCTTGCATCGGCCGGGCGCCGGAGCTGATAGCGCCTCGAGGCGCTATCATAGTCCACTCGGGCATAGTGGCCGGTGGCAATCTGATGAGCCCCAACCGCGTCGGCGAGTTCGAGGAAGCGGTCGAACTTGATGTAGTTGTTACAGAGAGTGCACGGCACCGGTGTGCGCCCGGCCAGGTACTCTTCGACAAAGGGCCGCACCACGCGATCTTCGAATTCCCGCTCGAAATTGACGACGTAATACGGAATGCCGATCTGCTCAGCGACGTGGCGGGCGTCGTAGACGTCATCCAGCGAGCAGCACCGGCCTGTTGCTCCGTCGGTAGAAATTTCAGGAAGGCGCCGCTGGTTCCAGAGCTGCATGGTCAAGCCGACTACGGGCCGGCCTTGACGCGCGAGAAGCGCGGCCACGGTGGAGCTGTCGACGCCGCCGCTCATTGCGACGGCAATGGGAGCGTCAAGCATGAACGGAAATCCGGCGCAGGTGGGTCACGGAGGCTTCGAGGGCTTCGACCAGCGTCTCGATCTCGCCGGCGGTATTGAAGCGGCCGAGCGAAAAGCGGATGCTGGCGCGAGCGCGTTCGGCGGAAAGCCCGATTGCGGTGAGCACATGCGAAGGCGTCACAGCACCGCTCGAGCAGGCCGAGCCGGTGGATACGGCGAAACCGCGCAGATCGAGCGCGATCACCAGCGCTTCGCTGTCGATTCCATCGAAATAGATGTTGGTGGTATTGGGCGTGCGCGGCGAGGCTGCGCCGTTGACTCCGGTTTCCGGAATTCGCTCGAGAATGGCGCGTTCCAAACGGTCGCGTAGCGAGGCGACGCGGTTTGTCTCGTCGATGAGGTCGTGGCCGGCCAATTCCGCGGCGGCGCCGAAACCGGCGATACCGGGAACATTCTCGGTTCCGGGACGCCGGTCGCGTTCGTGATGGCCGCCGAACGAAAGCGGCGCCAGCTTGGTTCCCTTCCGCACGTACAAGGCGCCAACTCCCTTCGGCGCGTACAGCTTGTGCGCGCTCACGCTATACAGGTCCACGCCCAGGGCATTCACATCGACGGGAATCTTCCCCAGCGCCTGCACGCCGTCGACGTGGACCGCCACATGGGCGCGAGCCGCGATTTCGGCGATCGGCTGGATAGTACCGATCTCGTTGTTCGCATGCATTACCGAAACCAGGACAGTTTCGGGGCGGAGGGCCCGTACGACGTCATCGGGATCCACGACTCCGCTCGCACCCACGGGCAACCGCGTCACGGCGACGCCCTCACGCTCCAACTCGCTGAAGGGACCCAGCACGGCGGGGTGTTCGATGGCCGTCGTGATCACATGCTTCCGGGACCCGCGGGCACCGCGCACCACGCCGAGAATCGCCAGATTATCGGCCTCGGTACCGCCTCCGGTAAAAACAATCTCTGCCGGCTTCGCCCCGATGAGGGAAGCGAGCTGCCGGCGCGCGGCTTCGAGGCGCTGCTTGGCACTCTGGCCGAAATAATGGATGCTCGACGCGTTGCCATATGTGTCATCGAGACACGACACCACGACTTGCCGCACCTGGGGCGCGATGGGGGTTGTCGCGTTGTTATCGAAATAAGCGCGGAGCACTTAGAGTCATTTTAGCGAATGCGGAAAAGAGCGCGGTAAACTCAGGGGAAAATGCCCAAGCCGATCCTGACGCTGACCACCGATTTCGGACTCTCGGACCATTACGTCGGCGCAATGAAGGGCGTCATCCTGGGAATTTGCCCTCAGGCCCAGATTGTGGACATCAGCCATGAGGTCTCGCCATTTGGCGTCGCGGAAGGCGCATACGTGATCGAGCAGGCTTATCGCTATTACCCGAACAAGACGGTGCACGTCGTCGTGGTGGATCCGGGAGTCGGCTCAGCGCGGAGGCCGATCCTGGTGGAGGCGGCCGGCCAGGTGTTCATCGCGCCGGACAACGGCGTGCTGGGGATGATCCTTGCGCGCAAGCAGCACAAGGTCCGCGTGCTTTCGAACGGCCGGTATTTTCTCAAGTCGGTCAGTCAGACCTTCCACGGCAGGGACATATTCTCTCCCGTGGCGGCCCACGTCGCCGCGGGCGTCAAGCCGGCTCAGATGGGGAAACGCGTCGACGACTACGTGCGGCCGGAGTTTGCCAGCCCTGTGCGGACCGGAGAACACGCGTGGACCGGGCGCATCCTGAAGATCGACCATTTCGGAAACATCATTACCAATTTTTACGCGGCCGATCATCCGGGATTGGAGAGCGGCCGATTCTCTCTAGGCATTGGCTCGCATCGGACCGGCCGGCTGGCGCGAAGCTATGCCGAGAGCGCTCCCGGCGAACTCTTCGTGATTGCCGGCAGCGGCGGGTATCTGGAGGTTTCGCTGAACCAAGGGTCGGCCGCGTCAATGATCGGTTGCAACGGCGGCGTCGCGGTTGACCTGGTCTTGTAACGGCCGGGATTCTACCGGCTGGGCACCGGGGCATCCATCGCGCGCATCACGCGATCGAGATCGGATTCCTGGACGGGTTTGGCGACAACAAAGCGGCCGTCGCCCTCGAAGTCGGTCGCGAGTTCGGCGTTGTAGCCGTCCGACAGCAGAACGAACCCGGCGACACGCGATTGCATCCGTTCGGACAACTCGACCCAGTTCAAGCCGGGGGCGTGCACCGAGCAAAACGCGACGTCGAAACGCATGCGTTGCGCCAATTCGAGCCCGGTATCGGCGTTGTCGACGGGCACCACGCGAAAGCTGCGCGCGGAAAGCAGACCGATCAAGTGCCTTTGGGCGGCATCTTCGGGCTCGATCACGAGTGCGGTCATTCGTCGCGAGGAATCTCGCGCCGGGACGCCCGCCGGAACGATAGTCGCCGCCCGATCTTTGGCGCTGACCGGCAATTCTATTTCAAAACAGGGTTCGGCGTTGCCTTTCTGAATGAGCCGCACTTCACCGTTGTGGCCGGTGATGACGCTGCGGGTCACGCCCAGCACGGCAGCGGTCTCCTGAGGGGTGCGCGCATCGGCGGGAGCAGTGAAAGCGATTTCGACCAGCAACCGTTTCGCGAGAATGCCGCTGCGGATCGTGATGGTTTTGTGCTCGGCCTGCGCCAGAGATTGCTCGGCATGAACCAGAAGAGTAAGGAAGGCCTGTTCGAGCTGGCCGTGCGAGCCGAGCACGAATGCGGGCTCGCTAAGAGTAAAGTCGCGCACACGGATTCCCGAAGCTTTCCAATCGCGTTCGCGGAATTCGATTAAATTGTGGAGCAGCGTGCTCACGCATACGGGGCGCGCCTCGACTTGCTCGGCTGCCGCGAACGAAACCAGCCGGGCGACAATCGCCGACGCTCTTTGCGATTCGGCGGCGATGGCGGCCAAGTCGCGCTCCGCAGGCGTGGCGTGTGCGGCTTCGACGGCGCGTCCGGCAATCTCCGAGATAGAGGCAAGGGGCGCCTGCAGCTCATTCACCACGCCCGAGATCAGACGGCCAACCGCCGCCAGTTTCTCGGTACGAAAGAGCTGTTCCTGGACCGAGCGCTGGTCGAGCAGGCGAATGGCGACGCCAATCTGGTTTCCAAGATGCTGCGCCAAAGCCTGCTCATCGGTTGTGAAGTCGCGGGCGTGGTCCGCCTGATCGAGTTCCAGAACACCGACGACTTCGCCTTGGGAAAGCATGGGCACGAACAACAGCGATTTTGGAGCTGCGTCGGGCGAACTGGAGGCGATCGGAAACGGGCTGCGCTCTACGTCGGGAATGACGAGCAGGGTGCGGTAATGGAAGCAGGCCACCGCGCCCGCCTGCGGGCCACCCGGAGGGGCAGAAAGTGAAATGGACACCGGCTCGTGTCCGGCCGGCACCACGGAATCCAGGGCTTTGGTTCCGCGATTGTAGACATAGAGCTGAACGCCCGTAATCCCAAGAACTTCGGGGAGAGCCTCGCTGATCTGGCTGAGAATCGTCTCGAGCGAGGAAGCTCCCAGGATTTCTTCACCGAGCTGATAGGTTCTCCGCAGCCGCTCCCGCTGGCCTCGAAGCCGCCGCTCGCGGCCCCATAAGACGAGCCCCACCGTCAGCAAGACAACCATGCTGCCGCCAACCACCAGGGGCGGAAGCCCCCAACTGCGGTGCATAAGCACCAAGTCGGCGGGATTGGCTACCAGCAGCTCGAACCAGTCGTTATATGGGGCTCGAGGGGCGTATTGGAAAGCGATTCCCGTAATCGAAACCCGGTCTCCCGTGCTGAACCCGGAAAGGGGGGGCGACGGAGCATTGGCCGCATGCGGAAAGAACAGCTTGTAATTGCCGTTGCCTTCTTTCGCCGCGAGCAGGACATAAGGACCGGCTGTGGTCTCGCCGATCTCGGTGATCTGCCCCGTGGTCCGGACCAACTCGCCCAGGTGCCGGAACCCCATCAGGGTTTCCACTTCTACATTTTCGGGGTGCGGGGCCGGCTTGCGTCCCAGCAACTGAATCTTCACCGGAAGTATCGTGACTTGTCCGGCGCGCGAGGAGACGACGCCCTGCACCTGAATTTCATCGCCAGGTTTGTAAGCTTCGACCTCGGGAGCACCTTCGGAAACATCGAGCGCCCCGCCGAAGCCATCCTGTTGGAAGGGAAGGATCGAGTATCCCGGGAAGCGGATCACGGCCGCCGACACGACGCCCTGCACCACCACCATCTGGCCGCCGTAGGCCGGAACATAATCCGGGGCCTTCCGCGCCATGACCTGTTCGAGAGTGAGCCGGGCCTGCGCGTGAGCAAGGCAGCCGGTCAACACCGCTGCCGCCAGTATGAACCGATACCGGTTCAGGCCCCCCGTTGGGCTTCGAACCATGCTTTCAGCTTTCCCGCTCCCTGGAGATTATCGAAGGTTAGCTCGGCCATCGGCAAGTCCCAATCAGTGGTACGCATTGAGATAGCGCGCCCGGATCTCCCCTGATTGTAGCCGATGCGGCTAGCCGGGCTTGTGCTCGAGGCTGGTGTCCAGCCACTGCAGGTAATTCGGCGAGCCATCCACCACGGGCAGTGCAATCACCTCCGGCACCTCGTATGAGTGTTCTTTTTCCAGAGTGGCCAGCAGGTCCGCCATGTGGCCACGCGTAGATTTGATCACGAGCAGGTATTCGTCGGCCGACTCAATGACGCCCTTCCAGTGATAGTAGCTTCGGATGCGCGGCATGACGTTGACGCAGGCGGCGAGACGCTGCTCAACGAGCGAGCGCGCCAACTTCTCGGCTTCTTCAGCGGAGCTGCATGTACTGAGCACGACAATTTTATCGGTCATCGAAAATTTCCAGAGCAGAGCGCGGCAGCAATGCTACTATTATGTTCCAGGCTCCCGCTCATGAAATTCGCGCAGGCCCGCTATGTCTACATTTTTGCGTTTCTGGTAGTAGCCGGTTATGCGATTGTCACGTTACGCGGACCGACGGGCGTGCCGGGGTTGTGGGAAAAGCGCCGGCAGATCGAGCTGCTCGAGAAGCGCAATTCGGCTCTGGCCCTGGATAACGAACGCAAGCGCGAACACATCCGGCGCCTCAGCAACAATCCCGCCGAGCAGGAGCTGGAAATCCGGCAGCGGTTGAAGCTGGTCCGCCCGGATGAGAAAGTCTACGTTCTCTCGAAATAGACGGCCGTAGGCGTGCCGCCTAGACGGCGATTCCCGCGGTTTTGTAAAGCGCGGGAAGGTCCCGTTTCAGACCACATCCACAGCAGCGGGGTTCGGGCCAGGGACGCCACCACGCACACACCGGGCAACGCCACAGCTTCACTCCACCGTTTTCGAAGACGTCGCGGCCGTCATGTGCCGAGAACGATCGCTTGGTTTCTTCCGCGTCAACATTCATGACTGAATTGCCGGCGGAGTCGACGGGGTCCCGCCGGGATCCTCCCATTGGTCCCGATGATACGCTAAAACATTCGTTAATGGTAATGTTTTTTACAGACAGAACAGTTTTTCTGCGTTGAGCTGGTACAGCTTCAACTTGTCGGCGTCGCTGATGGGAAGGTTGTCGGTGACCTTCACTTCTTCGGGGACATATTGGTAGGGATAATCCATGGCGTACAGGACGCGGTCGACACCCAGCACCGACTGGGCGAACAAGATTGCGGGCTGCCACGCCATGCCGCTGGTGGTGTAGTAGAAATTTTCACGCAGGTATTCGCTGGGACGCCGGTTCAACTTCTGAACGGCGGGATGGCGGCCGGACGCGACCATCGCACGGTGCATGAAATCAATCCGGAAC
Source organism: Bryobacteraceae bacterium (assembly GCA_036406715.1). Taxonomy (GTDB): domain Bacteria; phylum Acidobacteriota; class Terriglobia; order Bryobacterales; family Bryobacteraceae; genus PSRJ01. Next base: position 30,628 of record DASXAK010000132.1, read on the forward strand.
ATCCAATACGGGAGTGCTTCGCCCAGATGTCCAACACCGATTTGAAGAGAAGGAAAGCGGTCGAACACACCGGCGATGATGAGGCGTAACATATGCAGACCCGTTTCGACGCCGAATCCATAGATGGCGCCAGCCAGGCCGCGTTCGACAAACGGCCCGATCATGGCGCGAGGGGGCGTGGTCGGATGCACATACACGGGAACATTGAGGGCGGCGGCGGCCTCGAAGATGGGCCAGAATTTCGAGTCGTCGAGGTATTCGCCGTGAGTGTGCGAGTTGATGATCGCACCCTTCAATCCGAGCGTCCGGACGCCGCGCTCGAGTTCACGCGCCGCCGCGGCCGGATCCTGCGGGGCCACCGCGGCGAGCCCGCAAAACCGCCCTGGGTGTTGGCGAACGGCTTCCGCTAACTGGTCGTTAAACGAGCGGGCAAGACCGGTGGCGGTGGCGGCGTCGAAAACCTGGACGCCCGGCGCAGTAAGCCCGAGAATCTGTTTGGCGATGCCGCTGTCATCCATGTCGCGCAGGCGCCGCTCACCGAGATCCTGGATGCGCTCGAGCAAGGCGGTCGCCTGAGCGCTCGTTCCCGAATAGTGACCCCAAAGACTGACGAAGCCGGGATCGAGATCGCCTCCCGCGGCAAGCAACCGCCGGTATCGCTCGATCAACTCGGGCGGGGCAAACGCTTCTTCGGCGGCAATGCGGATGAAACTCATGGTTGACCAGTCTTCCGAACCGAGTATCGCATGGAGCGAAACGGGCCCCGCTGCCGTGTAGCACGAAGGGCGCTGCGCGCCTTGCGCAATCCGGAGGCATGCGCCACCGAATCCGTCGCTTTCTGAGATGATTGGGCGTACAATTGGGTCGGCGGAGGTCTTCTTTATGCCTCTCTCAGATCCACTCAAAAAGTTCTTCGATACTCACCAAGTCAAATATGCAATCAGCAGTCATCACACGGCTTTCACCGCGCGCGAGGTTGCGGCGGCCGAGCACCTGCCCGCCCGGGAGGTTGCCAAGGTGGTGGTCGTCTTTGGTGACGGCAAGTACCACCTCATCGTGATCCCAGCCAACCGGCTGGTCGATTTTCAGGAGGTTCGCCACACACTCGGCCTTTCGCAGGCGCGTCTGGCGACCGAAGATGAACTCGCCAAGCTGTTTCCGGACTGTGAACTGGGCGCGATGCCCCCGATCGGTGCGCTTTACGGATTACCGATCTACCTCGACAGCAGCCTTCTCGACGAGGATATGATCGCGTTCAATGCGGGCACCCATCGCGATGTCGTCCACATGAAAACTGAGGAATATCGCACTCTGGTTCAGCCGACGATGGTGACGCTGGCCCGCGAGGCCGCTATGCGGCACGACTGGTGAAGAGAAGCTACTGAAGAACTCGTAAAGCCCCGCCCTTACGGGGCGGGGCTGAAACGATAACGGGTAGCGTCAGCGCAGCAATTCGAGCGCGCGCTCGGCGGCATCGCACATGAAGGCGATTCGCTCCTCGGCATCTTGAAGTTCGAGTTCCAGCAACTCTCTCCAGATGATCTGCTGCTCGATGAGCTTACCGAAATTCGGATCGCCCCGGTGCTCGCGTTCCACATCCAGGTAATCGAGAGATTCCTTCGCCTCGGACAACCGATCTTTGGTCAGCACTGCCCCTGAAGTCTTCATGACCCCTCCTTGGTGGAATCGCTTCTCGACCCGCGCCACTGTGCGTTGCGGAGCCGGCTTCGATCTTGTCAGCCATCTCAGCCATGGACGCATTTCCCAGATTCGTCTCACCACCGGCTTTGTGCTTGCAAGTATCGTGCCGATCCGATTCAGCCCGCAGAATTGACACAACCCGAAACAGGTAGGGTGAAATTCCACACGGGCATATACCGCCTCCAAGACTGGATTGAGCAAATTCACCCAACCTAGTGCCGATGCATCGAAGGTGACGTTTCGTTTACGCCTTGGCGGATGTCGTCGTTCCGCGTTTCTCCATGGGAACGAAATCCCGCTGCGGATGCCCGGTATAGACCTGCCGCGGCCGCGCGATCTTCTGCTCGGGGTCCTGCACCAGTTCCTGCCACTGTGCAAGCCAACCCACGGTGCGAGGGATGGCGAACAGCACGGTGAAGATGTCGGGCGTGAAGCCCATCGCCTGGTAAATGATGCCCGAATAGAAGTCCACATTGGGGTACAGCTTGCGTTTTACGAAATACTCGTCGTCGAGTGCAATCCGTTCCAGCTCCAGGGCGATTTCCAGCTTGGGATTCTTGCCCGTAACCTGGAAGACCTGGTCCGCAGTCCATTTGATGATGCGAGCGCGAGGATCATAGTTTTTGTAAATTCGGTGGCCGAACCCCATCAGTTTGCCGTGCCCGGCCTTAACCTGTTCCAGATACGGCCAGACGCGGTCTTTGGTGCCGATTTGATCGAGCATTCGCAGCACTTCTTCGTTGGCGCCGCCGTGCAGCGGCCCGGAGAGCCCGGCGGCTGCGGCAGCAACCGAGACGAACGGATCCGCCTGGGAGCTGCCCACGGAGCGCATCACGTTGGCGCTGCAATTCTGTTCGTGATCGGCATGCAGAATGAACAGAATGTCGAGAGCCCGGGCCAGCATCGGATTAGCCGTGTACTTGGGCTCGACCATCTTCCACAGCATGTTCATGAAATTGGCCGTGTAACTGAGTTCATTGTCCGGATAGATGTACGGAAAGCCGAGGCTGTGCCGGTAGGTATAGGCGGCGATGGTAGGCACTTTGCCGATCAGGCGCGCGATCTGCAACTGCCGGGCAGCGGGATCGTGGACGTTGCGCGCATCGGGATACACCGTCGAAAGCGCCGCCACGGTGCTGATGAACATGCCCATCGGGTGGGCGTCATAGCGAAAGCCTTCCAGAAACTTTTTGGTGGTTTCGTGAATCATCGTGTGGTGCGTAATGGTCTCGACCCACTCATTCAGTTCGGAAGCGGTAGGCAGTTCCCCGTTCAAGAGCAGGTACGCGACTTCCAGGAAGCTGCACTTTTCGGCAAGGTGCTCGATGGCGTAACCGCGATAACGAAGGATGCCTTTGTCACCGTCGATAAAAGTAACGGCGCTCTGGCAGGAGGCCGTGTTCATGAACGCGGGGTCATAGCCCATGAGACCGAAATCGTCGGGGGCTGCGTGGATTTTCCGCAGATCCATGGTGCGGATAGTTCCGTTATGGACCGGAATCTCGTAACGAAGATCGGTCCGGTTGTCGATGATGGTCAGAGTGTCTTGCATGCCGTTCTCCCCTATTTAAGATCCGCCGAGCTGCGGGCTATCCCTGATCTCGAGGGCCGGTTCTGGATAGCGCAAAGATCCAGCCGTTTCCCCGGCTTCCACGCAACCTCATATTAAGTCCCCTAACTCTGAAACTCAAGGCCATGAGAGAATCCGCTCCTTGACGCCGGCGGCGGGAAGGGGCTACAAAGGAATTGAGGAGATTGTTATCTGAAAGGAGGACAGCATGGGCTCTTTCAGAATCCTGCTCGCGGTGTTATTTCTGTTCCTGCTGTTTGCCCGCCCGGTTTCCGGCTTTCGAACCGATAGCGCGCGCTTTGATCTCGCCTCCGGGGTAACAGAAGAAGGACGCACATGAGAACCCAGGAACAGACATTCCGCGCTTATTACGCGTCCATGACCGACGCGGAACTATTGCAAATTGCCGCAAACCGAAAGTCGTTTATCAAAGTGGCCCAGGCGGTACTGGCTAGCGAGCTGGAGAAGCGCGGTCTCACACCGGCCTCCACTCCGCCACCGCCGGTCCATCACTCGTTTTTGTGGAGCTGGCTGCATCACCACCCTGCCTCGACATGACGGCCGCGCCTGACTAGTCGCGAGAAGGGGGCAAATGAGCAGCGATTTTCGATGCATCGACTTGCGGGTGGTTTCGAGCCGGTTCGAAAGCTGGCAGCAGTTTGTCCGGGAGACACCCGAATACTCGATCGGGCTTGAAGTGGTCGATGATTCGCCGGGCCATGTCGGCCACCATGTTCATTTCGACCATCACGCGGGAGTGGTCCGCGAAGTCACCATGAGCGCCGCCATGCAGGCGTACATCGCCGTGCGGCAAGGCCGTCTGATGCAGAAATGGCTGCAACACCGGCGGCCGATCCCGGTCTACGTCTGGAACGCCGATCAGGATGTGTGCCTGGCGGTGTTCCTTCTCGATTACCACGAGTTGCTCGAGCGGCTCCATGCCGAGCCGCTGCTGCGCTGGATTGTCCAGTTCAACAACAAGATCGATGTGTGCGGGGGACTCTACCCGATCGACCTCGAAGAACTGGTCCGCAACCATTTCACGTGGGTCTTTGAACCCTACCGGCAGCAGCGGATGCGGGGCAAAGAGCAAGGAGACGCGCAACTGGTGACGAACACGATCCGCCAGGTGTGCAACCGCCTCGAGGATCTTCTACTCGGGAGGGCAGGCACGGCTCCCATCACGGCCGAGCCGGAGATTCTCTATAACTCGCCGCATGGCTTCATCATCGTGGATGAGAAAGGCGATCCCAACGCACGGCTGGTGCTGGCGGCGCAGGGCTACACGAATCTGATCAGCCTGGTGTGCACTCGCGCCAACGGGCGCTATACGTACAGCGTCATTCGCGGCTCGCCTTATGACGAGGATGTGTTTCAGGTCAATCGGCTCATCGAGGCGTTTCAGGCGGCGGAGGATCATCCCGAATTCCGGATCTGGGGCGGGTCGAATATGGCGGCGGGTTCCGATAGCGAGTTGGGAAGCGGTCTTCATTGGACGAAGCTTCGCGATATCGCCGAGCCGATTGTCGGAGCAGCCTGGCGAGCGGCGATGCCCCCCGCTCCGCGCACACGGCTGGAACGCCCCAGGGTGTTGTTGGTGAGCCCGGCCGGCGAAGGGTTCGACCTGGAAGGCGCGTTGGGCGAGTGCGGCGCAGAGATCGCACGGGCCTATTCCTGCGCCGAGGCCTCGCATCTGGTGCGCGCCGGCGCACGACCGGACGGGCTGTTCAACGTGGCGCGGGCGCGACCGTCGGATCCTGGGTATGCCGCCATGCTGCAGGCAGCGAGACAGGCTGACGGCGTTCCCGTGATCCTGTGCGTGCCGCAGGTCGACGGCGGCTGGACGGATCTGCTGGAAACGGGAATCGCCGGGCTGCTGGCACGGCCGTTCCGGCACTCGAAGATCCGTCGCATTCTGGACGCCTTGCCCTCGATGGGCCCGCACCACCGGCTGGCGCACGCAGTCCCGGTCGCGGAAACCTAGCGAGCCGGCAAGTTCGGCTATCATGAACAATATGAAGAGACTCGTCCTAGCGTCATTGCCCTTGTTAGTGGTTGCGCTTGCTCAGGCTCAGGATTTGCCGGAGGGCAAAGGAAAAGACACGTTTGCGAAGATTTGCGGCGCCTGCCATGACGCCGGGGTGGTCGTCACGATGCATCAATCGAAGGACGACTGGCAAGCTACAGTCGATGACATGAAGGGCCGCGGGGCGGATGGCTCGGATGCCGACTTCAAGACGATTGTCGATTACCTGACGAAGTATCAGGGCCCCGAGGTCAACGTGAACAAGGCTAGCGCCGACGATCTCCAGAAGCAGCTTGAGCTCACGGCCGGCGAAGCGGGCGCCATCGTGAAATACAGACAGGACAACGGCGATTTCAAAGGCTGGGCCGACGTGCAGAAAGTTTCCGGCGTCGACATGAAGAAGCTCGAGCCGCTGAAGGGCCGCCTCGTCTATATGTAACGACGTCCGCGAATCCACACCCCTTTTATCAGGCTGACTCCGAAGTGGTAGGGGACCTCGCGGTAGTCCGTGCAATCGTAGAGCACGAAGTCCGCGCGCTTGCCGGCTTCAAGACTGCCTATGTCCGCCCCGCGGCCGAGACTATAGGCGGCGTTGATGGTGGCGGCGGCAACGGCCTCCGCGGGAGTCATCCGCATCTGCGTGCACGCGAGGGAGAGGATCATCGGCATCGAGGCGGTCGGCGAGGAGCCGGGATTAAAATCGGTCGCCAGCACCACAGCAAGTCCGTGCTCAATCATCGCGCGTGCGTCCGGATAGCGCCGCTGGCCGAGCGAGTACACCGAACCCGGTAAGAGGACGGGCTGCACGCCCGAGGCCGCCAGGGCCTCCATTGACTCATGGTCCGTGTGCTCGAGATGATCGGCGGTCGCCGCCCGCAGTTCGGCGGCCAACGTCGCGGCGCCCGAAGCCGTGAACTGGTCTGCGTGGACGCGCACTCCCAAGCCGAGCGCCTTCGCCGCCAGCAAAATGCGCCGAGCGTCGGGCACGGGAAAGATATGAGGCTCGCAGAAGACGTCACAGTATTCCGCCAGGCGCTCGGCCGCGGCTTGCGGCAGCATTTCCTCGATCACGCGTTCGACGTACTGCTCGCGCGTAGATTCGCCTGGGATCTCGTGCGCGCCGAGGAACGTCGGGACGATTTCGAGCGGACCTTCGCGGCAGAGTTGGCGGATCACCCGAAGCAGTTTGAGCTCTGATTCCGTATCAAGGCCATAGCCGGACTTGCCCTCAACCGTGGTGGTCCCGTTGGCGACAAACCAGCGGGCATGGCGGCGCGCTGCCGCGAGCAAATCCTGTTCACCCGCCTGCCTCGTCCGGCCAACGGTGGCGCGGATGCCTCCGCCGGAGGCGGCGATCTGTTCATAGGTCGCACCCTCGATTCGCTGCTCGAATTCATCGGCGCGATTGCCGGCGAACACCAGATGCGTGTGGGCGTCGACGAATCCCGGCAAGAGCACGCCTCCCGCCCCATCCACAATCTCGGCGCCAGCGTCGATCTGGCCTTTGAGATCGGCGTACCTGCCGGTGGCGAGGATACGCTCATCGCGTGCCAGCACGGCGCCATCCTCAATGATGCCGATCTCGCGAAGCTCCGCCCGCGCCCGCGGGCGAGCCGGGCCCCGCAGCGTCACCACCTGCCGGCAATTTACGATCGCTAGCATCAACAGGTCGCCGGCCTATTGCTGAAAAAGGACTGGCAGGCTAAAGCCTGCCCCACCAAGCCATAGATTCCAGCGGGCTCATTCGCTTTCGCGCATCGGGATGCGAATCCCGTTCCGGTCAGCCACCGCGACCGCCTGCTCGTAACCGGCGTCCACGTGGCGAATCACGCCCGTGCCGGGATCGGTGGTGAGGACGCGCTCGAGACGCCGCTCGCACTCCTCGGACCCTTCCGCCACTACGACCATGCCGGCGTGCTGCGAATATCCTATGCCGACACCGCCACCGTTGTGGATCGAGATCCACGATGCGCCCGCTGCCGTATTGAGCAGCGCGTTCAGGAGCGGCCAATCGGCAATGGCATCACTGCCGTCGCGCATGCCTTCGGTCTCGCGATAGGGCGACGCGACCGAACCGGCGTCGAGGTGGTCGCGGCCGATCACAATGGGCGCCTGAATCTTGCCCGTTTTGACCAAATGGTTCATCGCCACTCCGAATTTCGCGCGCTCACCGTACCCCAGCCAGCAGATGCGCGCCGGCAACCCCTGAAACTGGATGCGTTCGCGAGCCAGACGCAGCCACCGCATCATGCCTTCGTTTTCGGGGAACAACTCGGCTGCCAGCCGGTCCGTTTCGTAGATATCACCCGGCTCACCCGAGAGCGCCACCCAGCGGAACGGCCCTCGGCCTTCGCAGAACTGCGGGCGGATGTACTCGGGCACGAAGCCGGGGATCTCAAACGCGTCAGCAACGCCCGCCTTTTGGGCCTGGGCCCGGATGTTGTTTCCATAATCGAAGGTGACGGCGCCCATGCGTTTCAGATCGAGCATCGCACGGACGTGCACAGCCATCGAATCCATAGCACGGCGGACGTATTCATCCGGATAGTTCTTGCGCAGCGAGGCTGCTTCCAGCACCGACAGCCCTCGCGGAATGTATCCGTTCAGCGGATCGTGGGCGCTGGTCTGATCGGTCAAGATATCAGGCACAAGGGACCGGCGCGCCATTTCCGGCAGCACCTCGGCGCAGTTGCCTACCAGGCCAACCGATAGCGCCTCTCCGCGGCTGCGGGCATCGTCGAGCAATCCGAGCGCCTCATCCAGCGAACGCGCCATGCGGTCGCAATAGCCTGTGGCAAGACGTCTTTCGATGCGCGCCGGATCGGCTTCGATGCCCAGAAAACAGGCGCCGTTCATCGTCGCCGCGAGCGGTTGCGCGCCGCCCATACCGCCCAACCCACCCGAGACGACCAGTTTCCTTTCGAGCGATCCGCCGAAATGCCGGCGCGCGGCCGCTCCAAAAGTCTCGTACGTGCCTTGTACAATCCCCTGGCTGCCAATGTAGATCCACGAGCCGGCAGTCATCTGGCCGTACATGATCAGCCCCAGACGTTCCAACTCGCGAAACTGCTCGTAATTCGACCAGTGCCCCACCAGGTTCGAATTGGCGAGTAGCACGCGAGGCGCCTCGGGATGCGTGCGAAAGATCCCCACCGGCTTGCCGGACTGGACGAGCAGCGTCTCGTCATTGGCGAGCGACCGAAGCGAGCGTACGATCGCATGAAATGCCAGCCAGTTCCGGGCCGCCTTTCCGGCGCCGCCGTACACGACGAGATCGTCCGGCCGTTCCGCGACCTCCGGATCGAGGTTATTCATGAGCATCCGGAGCGCGGCCTCCTGATGCCAACCGCGGCAGCTCAACCCGGTGCCGCGCGGAGCACGGATTTGTGTAGCAGTGCTCATAGCCCCATCATCTCACC
>DASXAK010000133.1:0-2348 GCA_036406715.1 Bryobacteraceae bacterium
CAGCGCTTCTGCGTGCGGTTTTTTTCTTCACCCTTGAGACTGATGATCGTGGTTTCAGTCCACTGGTATTGACGGAGCTTTGTCTGGCTCTCCTGCATCGACTGCTTGAGCGCGGCAACACGCTCCTGCGGTGTGGGCCCCACCTGCCGAGTCTCCACCACTCGGGCGGCCTGCGCCACACCAAGTGCTACGGCGGCCACGACGAGCCACATCGTCTGAGTCGGACGTGAGATCATTCCTGCTCTCCTCGTTCTCGCCGCGAAAGCTCACGGCTTGGCTGCCCAGCGTCGAGTAAACGTTGTGCTGCAGCAGGTCCCGTGCCGGCACGGCGTGGTCCTCGCGGGGAGAGAGAATCTGTGGTCAGCACACGAGTTGCGGGCCGCAGGGGCCCTGGTGAGGCGACGGCGCCCGCCGGCCGACGACTCCGGTATGTCGGAGGATCTACGGGAACCACACAACGTCGCGAAGCCCGGGTGATGCCCGCGGGTTGACCAGCGAATCGTCCCACGATTGCGCAAACACTACAGCAGCCTGAGACGAACGCTCGATCACCGCTTGCTCGAAGGACCAGGAGGTCGCTCGGCAACCTACTCGAAGAACGTGGCGGTCGTCTTGCAATCGATACTCGGATCACCCTTAACGATCCCGCACGATGCAATTTCGTCGGCGAACAACATTTGAGGAAGGTGCGATGGCCATGAGGCAAGTCATCGTGATTGGGACAGTGTTGCTCGCCGCCGCCTGCGGCAGCCCACAGTCCACGCCAGGGCCACAGGCGTCTGCGGCCAAGCCGGCCGCGGAGCCGTCGGCCGCCGTGCAACTTGGCGGTCCGCGGACCGGCGCGGGGACGGCCACCGCCGATACGGGGGAGATCAAGCCGGCCGATCCGGCCAAATTCAACAAAACGCCTGGCTACTCGCCGTACGCAGGCAGGAATTACCCCGAGCGCCCGTACTTCGGCGACGAGCACGTCCACACCTCGTGGTCGGTTGATGCGGGCGGTAGCGGCACGACGCTCGGTCCCGAGGAGGCGACGCGGTTTGCGCGCGGGGAGGAAGTCACCTCGACGAGCGGTCAGCCTGTGAAGCTCGGACAGCCGCTCGACTGGGTCGCGATCACGGATCACTCCGACGGCATGGGCGTGATCACCGAAATCAAAGCCGGCAATCCCGAAATGATGGCCGACCCGACGCTCAAACGGTGGCGCGACATGTTCGGCGGCGGTCCCGTGGAGGCCAAGAAGGCGGTGATGGAGCTGGTCGCCGCGCAGTCGAACAAGCAGTTGCCGCCGCTGATCAAAGACCCCCGGTTTGCCAGGAGCGTCTGGCTCAAGACTACCGCGATCGCCGAGAAGTACAACGAACCGGGGCGGTTCACCGCGTTCATTGCCTACGAGTGGACGTCGAACGCCGGCGGCGGCGACAACCTGCACCGGAACATCATCTACCGCGACAACAAGGACAAGGCCGACCAGGTACTGCCCTACACCACGTTTCAGAGCGAGAACCCCGAGGACCTCTGGAAGTGGATGACCGAATGGGAGAAGAAGACCGGCGGCAGGATCCTCGCGATCCCGCACAACGGCAATCTCTCGAACGGCCGGATGTTCGCGCTGACGACCTTCAGCGGTGACCCGCTGACGAAGGCGTGGGCCGACGCCCGACAGCGGTGGGAGCCGCTGTTCGAAGCGATTCAGATGAAAGGCCAAAGCGAGTCGCATCCGTCGCTGTCGCCGACCGACGACTTCGCCGCCTACGAGCTGTGGGACCGCGGCAACCTGACCCAGACGCCGAAGAAGCCCGGCATGATCAACGGCGAATACGCGCGCGAAGCGTACAAGAACGGCCTGAAGGTGGAACAGGATCTGGGCACCAACCCGTTCAAGTTCGGGATGGCTGGTGGAACCGACACCCACAACGGCCTCGTGGCGGCCGAAGAGGACAACTTCTTCGCCAAATTCCCGAGTGCCGAGCCAAGGCCTGATCGATGGAACGAGGACGCGATGAACTTCGGTCCCAACCGCATCGTGAAAGGCTGGGAGATGACGGCGGCCGGATACACCGCTGTGTGGGCGACCGGCAACACGCGCGCGGAGCTATGGGACGCGATGATGCGCCGCGAGACCTACGCGACGAGCGGTCCCCGCATGATCGTGCGGTTTTTCGGTGGCTACGACTTCACGCAGGCGGACGCCACGCGTACGCCGGCGGTCGCCGGCTACGCGAAGGGGGTGCCGATGGGCGCCGACCTTCCCGCGGCGCCGGCCGGCAAGGCGCCGACGTTCCTCGTCGCCGCGCTCAAAGACCGGTACAGCGGCAACCTCGATCGCATCCAGATCATCAAGGGAT
>DASXAK010000134.1:0-12734 GCA_036406715.1 Bryobacteraceae bacterium
AAAGCGTCAGGTCGAACCATCAACATGGAGCTTGGCGAACTAAGCCGCGCGATAGGCCAGAAGTGGTCCGTGCTCTGGCCGAAAATCCGTAAGCTCGAAGAGCGGAAGGATGTCGGGCGGGCGCTATCCCCTAAGGAGCAAGCAAATCTCCTAGATGCACTGAAAGACCGCCGGACGCCGCACCTGGGGACGCTGATACCGCTGCTTCTGCTGACTGGAATGCGGGCCGGGGAAGCGCTTTCGCTGGCGTGGGGCAGGGTCGACCTTTTCAACAACACGCTTACGGTGGGCCGCGCGAAAACCGCGAACGGTACCGGCCGGGTGCTTCCGGTCAATGACGATCTTGCGATTGTCCTTGCAACACATCGGGAATGGTTCGTAGAACGTTTTGGCGAACCGAAACCAGAGCACTACCTTTTCCCGTGGGGCAAGCCGGTTCCCGCCGATCCTCTGCGACACGCGACCGACATAACCTGGGGATGGGATCAATTGCGAGCGGCTACAGGGGTCCGCTGCCGCCTTCATGACCTTCGGCACACGTTTGCTACGCGTCTTGCGGAGAACGGTGTTTCAGAATCCACGATGCTCGCCCTGATGGGGCACATGAGCCGTGCAATGCTGGAGCGCTACTCCCATATCCGGGTTGCGGCGAAGCGCGACGCCATGGCGGGGATCAGACTTCGGCAGGAGTCGACCGAAACCGAAAATTCAGAGGCACTCCCTGTGAAAGTCCCTGTAGTAGCGGCGACTGCCACGATTCAGTGATCCGTAAAGCCCTGATTCTGCTGGTGAGCGCGGTAGGAATCGAACCTACAACCTAGTGATTAAGAGTCACTTGCTCTGCCAATTGAGCTACGCGCCCGCTCTGATTTGACGGATGGTGGCGCAGACCGCCGCGCCACCGTCGATTATAACGTATGCAACTCGATTCTTGCAGGCGTTTCTCGCGCCCTTTCACCGGGCTTGCGGCGGTAGTGCCGCTGCCGCGATCTGCGCCACGTCCAGCAGGCGCGGCGCCGGGCCGGGCAGCGTCCCTAACGCATCGCGGAACATCGTCTGGCAGAACGGGCACGCCGTGCCGATCACCGCGGCGCCCGTCGCCGCCAGTTCCTCGGCCCGCTCCACGTTGATCCGCTTTCCCTTTTCCTCGCCGAGAAACATCTGTCCGCCGCCCGCGCCGCAGCAGAACGAGCGCTCGCGCGACCGCCGGGGATCCACCGGCTCCGCGTAGCGCCCGACCACCGAGCGCGGCTCGTCGTACACGCTGCGGTAGCGGCCGAGATAACACGGATCGTGATACGCCACCTTCTCGCGCACGCCCGCCGGCGCCGGCAGCCGCGCGCCCAATCGCGCCAGCAGCTCGCTGTGATGCTCGATCTCGAAAGTGCCGCCGAATTCCCGCCAGTCCTGGCTGATCGTCCGCACGCAATGCGGGCAGATCGAAACCAGCTTCGCGGGTTTCGCTGCGCGCAGCGTCTCGAGATTCGTTTCCGCCAGTTGCGAAACTACGAGGTCGTTGCCCAGCCGGCGCGCCGGATCACCGGTACATTTTTCTTTGCGCAGGACCCCGAACGTTACGCCCGCGTGGCGCAGCACCCGTGCAAGCGCCTGCACGATCTCCCGCCCTTGCGGATCGTATGCGCCCATGCACCCCAGCCACAGGCAATACTCCTGCGTTCCGTCATAGATCGGAAGACCGGCGCTGTCGATGAATTTCTGGCGCTCGCTTCCTGGAAAGCCCAGCGAGTTTCCGTGCCGCTCCAGGTTCAGGAAAAACTTGGTGCCGTATTCGTCCTCCCATTGCCCTGTGTTCACCACGCCGCGCCGTAGCCCGATCATCACCGGCAGGTGTTGAATCCCCACCGGGCACTGGAATTCGCAGGAGCCGCAGGTCGTGCATTGGAACGCCGCCTCCGTCGAGATGTGCGTGCCGAGCAGCGGCGCTTCGGCGCCCGGCCCGGCCTCGTTCAGGTAGCTCCGCAGCCCCAGAATGATCTCTTTCGGGTTCAGAACCTTCCCGGTGTTGGTCGCCGGGCAATGCTCGGTGCACCGCCCGCATTCCACACATGTGTACGCCTGCAACGCGTCGATCCGCGTCACATCCTTCCCCGTGGCCAGCCCGAAATCCTCGTCGCCTTCAAGCGGTGGAATCCGGCTGAACCCGGCCCGTCGCAGGAATACGGTGACCGGGCTGAGCGCCAGGTGCAGGTGCTTGGTGTGCGGAATCAGCGGCAGAAACGCGAGCAGCGCGAGCGTGTGCAGCCACCAGCTCCAGCGCCCGCCGGCCGTGGTTTCGTCGAACCAGAGCCCGCCGAGATAGGTCACCATCAGGATGAAAATCAGCACCGCGATCACGCCCGATTCGGCTGACACCGTTCCCAGCCAGACCGGCCGGGCCACGAAGCGCCGCACAAACAGCCCGGCGATCGAGACCGCTACGGCCACCGCCCACACGGCCACAAATCCGAAATAGAAGCGGCCGAACCCGCCGGATCGCGACAGAAAGCCGCCTCCGAATCCCGATGCCAGGTGATTGATCGTTATCAAGGCGAACGCGCAGAACCCCCAAAAGACAAACGCGTGGGCCAGCCCCGGCAGCGGCCGCTGCGAGATCACTTTGGCCTGCAGGGCCACTTCACTGACAAGCTGCCCCACCCGCCAGCCGAGCGGCCGCACCTCGAAGTCGGGCGTCGCGCGCGAACGACGGATCCGTGTGAGCACCTTTCTGAACCGCTGCCAAAACAGAAAAATGGAAGTTACGATCAGCCCGGCCAGGAGGGCACGCTCGGGCCACGAGGCGTCGTTCATATCAGCCCCTTGACTGTAGCATGCACAGGATCCGGGCCCGGCTTCGCTAGAATGGCTCGGGAGGTACTTTGCGCATCCTTGTCTCCGGCGCCGCCGGCTTCATCGGTTCCCATTTCTGCGACCGGCTCCTCGCGGAAGGCCACAGTGTCATCGGAGTCGACAACTTCCTCACCGGCAGCCCGAAAAACGTGAACCACCTCGCCAACGCGAAGGAGTTTGATTTCGTCGAGTGGGACATCACCAAGCCTTTCTCCATCGAGGGGAAAATCGATGGAGTGGTCAACATGGCATCGCCCGCCAGTCCCAAGGACTATCTCGAGCATCCCATCGAAACTCTCGAGGTCGGCTCGGTCGGTACTCAGCACATGCTCCAATTGGCGCTCGCCAAGCAGGCGCGCTTCTTGGTGACCTCAACGTCGGAATCCTACGGTGATCCGCTCGTTCACCCGCAGACCGAGACCTATTGGGGACACGTCAATCCCGTGGGGCCGCGCTCTTGCTACGACGAGAGCAAGCGCTTCGCTGAAGCCATTACGATGGCGTATCACCGCAAACATGGCCTGCCAACCAACATCGCCCGCATCTTTAATACGTACGGGCCGCGCATGAAGCTCGATGACGGCCGTGTGGTTCCGGCTCTGGTCGACCAGGCGCTCCGCGGCGCGCCCATGACTGTCTTCGGTAATGGCTCGCAGACGCGCAGCTTCTGCTACGTCAGCGATCTGGTCGACGGCCTCTTTCGCCTGATGCTTTCCGACGAGCGCTATCCCGTCAATCTCGGAAACCCGCAGGAATTGACGATCCTCGAATTCGCGGAACGGATCCGCGCGTTTACTGGAACCCGTTCCGAAATCAGCTTCAAGCCCCTGCCGGAAGACGATCCCAAGCAACGCCAGCCGGATATTTCCAAAGCCCGGAAGCTGCTCTCGTGGGAGCCGAAAGTCTCGCTCGAGGAAGGTCTGAAGCAGACCGTGGACTACTTTCGCCGCCTATAAGCTGGCACCGCATACCGCGTTCAGTTTTTCCAGTCCATTGCCAGCCGGATCAGCGTCCGCACCGGCACACCGGAAGGGCCCTTGGCCGTGTAGGGCTTCGCCTCGTCGATCCACGCCGTCCCGGCGATGTCCAGGTGCACCCAGGGCGTGTTTTCGGCGAATTCCTTCAGAAACATGGCGGCTGTGATTGCTCCTCCCCAGCGCCCTCCGACATTGGGCAAATCCGCGAACGCGCTCTTCAAGTACACTTCCTTGTAATCGTCATCCAGCGGCATAGGCCACATGCGCTCCCCTTCTGCGTTCGCGGCGGCCAGCACCCGATCTTTCAATGCTGCATCGCTTGCGAAGAGCCCCACATTCAGATGTCCGAGCGCGACCACGATCGCGCCGGTCAGCGTGGCCGCATCCACCAGATGGGTGCAGCCCTGCCGGCGTGCATACGTCAGGGCATCGGCGAGAATCAGCCGGCCTTCCGCGTCGGTGTTGATGACTTCGATCGTCTTTCCAGACATCGCGGTGACGATATCGCCCGGCCGCTGCGCCCGGCCGCCCGGCATATTTTCGACGCACGGAATAAAGGCCGTCACCGGAATCGATGGTTTCAGTTGCGCCAGGGCCCGCATCGCTCCCAGCATTGAAGCCCCGCCCGCCATGTCGTATTTCATCTTTTCCATGCCGTCGGCTGGCTTGATCGAGATTCCGCCAGTGTCGAAAGTCACACCCTTTCCGACCAGACCCAGATGCACGCCGCCGCCGCGCGTTTGGACGGGCCGATAGCCAACCACCACCAGGGCAGGGGGCTCTGCACTGCCTTGGGCTACACCCAGCAAAGCCCCCATCCCAAGCTGGTCCATCTTCTCCCGTTCGAGCACCTCGCAACCGAGCCCGAACTCGGCCGCCATCCGGCGGGCCGCATCCGCAACCTTGGCTGGCGTCAGCCGGTTACCCGGTTCGTTCACCAGGCTCCGGGTGAAGTTCTGCGCTTCGGCGACGATCCGGCCCTGTTCCGCAGCGTCGTCCAGTCCTGCCGGTGAACCCGGCGCCACGATCACGCGGAAAGACTCGATCGATTTCTTGTCGTTCTCGGTTTTATAACGGTCAGGCTCGAAGTCGCCCAGGATTACCCCTTCCACCGCCGCCGTGACCCAGTCCGCTCGCGCGAAATGGCCCTCCAGTGCTACGGCTATACGCCTGATTCCTTTGGGCTTCAGGTGCCGGGCGGTAGCCGCGAGAACGCGTCTCAGCTCAGCGGTGTTGAATTTTTCAGGCTTTCCGGCCCCTGCCAGTAAGACGCGCTGAGCGGCGACACCCACCGGGCGGTGGATCAGTGTCAGCTCCAGAGACTTGCCTTCGACCTCTTTGGCGTCGAAAAGAGCGCCGGCGCCGAACCTCTCCTCCCTAATTCCCTCAAATACGAGAACGATCAGCGCGTCTGCTTCCGCCGTCTCCAGCGGTTTCTGTTCAATCCCAACTTTCATCAGTTCGATTGTCCCGCAAAGCGGTCGTCCGCAGTGATGACGCCGATTCCATTTTTGGAATCTTCTTGCCGAGTTGCGAATCGTTAATTGTGAACGACGCTGGGGCGTTCCGTAGAGAGGAATTACCCTTCTGTGTGATACACTAGATTTGAGAAATCTGAGGGTGGCTGTTCCAAAAGCTGTAACGACGAATATCGGTTGCGCGTCGAAGCAGGTGTGGACAGCAGCCCAACCGCTTGAGGGCCGATAAGTTACATGGCCGATCTGTCTCATCCAACGAATCCGCTTTCCCCCGATCCTGAAGACCATTTGGCTAGAATGCTGGTTCCAGAGCAGCCATCCTGGTTCCAGAGCCTGTATCAGGACATCAAAGAGGTCCTCAGCCCGCCCAAGCTGCCGCCTCTGCAGGTAAGCTCCAAGCCAGTCCCTGTCAAGGACATTTGGGGCCTGTATGGTCGCCAGAAGAAGTCCTGGCTTATGTCGCTGGCGGGCCAGTCCTTTGTGGTTGTCTTGTTATTTACCGTTTTCTCGGTGAAAGCCGTTCAGCAGAAGGTAAAAGAGGTGGTAACGCCCCTCTTTGACATCGCCCCCTATCAACCCAAGATGGCGCCGAAGAAGGAAGCCATGGGTGGCGGCGGCGGCGGTGGAGACCGGTCTCCGCTTCCGGCTTCAAAGGGCAAGCTGCCCAAGGCTGCCTTGAGGCAGTTTACGCCGCCGACTGCGGTTGTCAACAATCCGAATCCGAAATTGACGATGGATCCCTCGATCATCGTACCGCCCGATGTTCCACTCCCGAACGTGAACATGGCCCAGTACGGCGATCCGTTGGCGAAGCTGGGGCCGCCCTCGAACGGGCCAGGGTCCGGCGGAGGCATTGGTTCCGGTTCCGGCGGAGGCGTCGGTCCGGGCAAGGGTGGCGGTTTCGGTCCGGGTGAAGGCGGCGGAGTCGGCGGAGGGGTGTTCAAAGTCGGCGGAGGCGTGACCGCCCCGTCGCTGTTGTACAAGGTGGAACCGGAGTATTCCGAAGAAGCCCGCAAGGCTAAGTATCAGGGCGTGGTGGTCCTCTATGTCGAAGTCGATCCTTCCGGCAAGGCGGTCAACCCGCGCGTCGTGCGCAGTCTTGGCTTGGGGCTCGACGAGAAGGCTATCGAGGCCGTCCGCAAATGGAAATTCCGTCCCGGCTACAAAGACGGAAAGGCTGTGACCGTGGCCGCCACGATTGAAGTCAATTTCCGGCTACTGTAGAGCCGCTTTCTTTCCCATACACTCGGCACAGTTACAGATCTGCCGCAAGTGTTCGTACGAGTAGATGCCGGTGTTGTGACCGTCGCTCCAGTTGATGCGGATGGCGTAATTTCCTACCGGTTCGACACCCAGCATCCTCAATTTGGCCTGATACATCTGGAAAGGATTGTCGGCCTGGGGCTGGCGCGCAGGAGTGCCGTGAGCGCCCGTGCACGTGGCACACGGGCATTTGTCGCGCAGGTACACCAGCTCATACTCGCTGTGATGGCCATCTTTCCAGTCGATCTTGATGCCCTTCGATTTCGAGATGGCGATGTGTTCGGGGTCAGTGGAAACAGTCATTCTCAATTGAAAAGCCGTTCGACGTCGCGCACACCGGAAATTCGCCGCATCGCCGCGACCAGCTTCTCAAGCTGACGTTTGTCGCGCACATCGACGGTCATCTCCACAATGCCGCCATCGTGATCGAGCTCGGTCTTCGCTTCGAGGCTGCGAATATTCGTGTTCTCGTCGGAAAGCACCGACGTGAGCTGGTTCAGCATGCCGGGCCGGTCGTCGGTGTGGACCACGATCTTGACCGGAAACGCGTCTTCGGCCGCGCGGGCCCATTCCACCTCGATCTTGCGCTCGACGTCATACATCAGGTTTTGCACGTTGTGGCACATTCTGGAGTGGACGGCCACGCCTTTACCTCGCGTCACATACCCTACGATCGCTTCGCCGCGAATCGGATTGCAGCACTTGGCGCGGTAGACGAGCAGATCGTCGAGCCCCCGCACCTTGATCGCCGCATCGCCGTCGCCGCCGCGCGGGCCGGGAGGAACGGCCGCCGGGGCTTCGGCGAGGGAGCCACCGCCAGTCTGCGTTTCTTCCGTCTCTTCCGTCACCACGTCCGGCGCCAGCTTCGCGAGCACCTGGCGAGCTGAGTACTTGCCGTATCCCAGCGCCGCATACAGGTCTTCCATTTTGCTGTAGCCGTACTCGGCGGCGACCCGGTCCAGATCAGTCTTGGTAATGCGCCCCAGCTGTACCCCGAGGCGGCGCGCCTCTTTGTCGAGGTATTTGCCGCCGATTTCGATAGCCTTGGCCCGTTCGACCGCGTTGATCAGGTGTTTGATCTTGTTGCGCGCACGCGCCGTCTTGACGAACGCCAGCCAATCCTTGCTCGGCTGGTGCCCGGGCTGCGTCATGATTTCGACCACGTCACCGTTGCGCAGTGACGAGCGAAGCGGGACGATCCGGCCATTCACCTTCGCTCCGACGCAGGTGTTGCCGACATCAGAGTGAATGGCGTATGCGAAATCGATGGGGGTGGCCTCGCGCGGCAGCACGAGCACTTTGCCGCGCGGCGTAAACGTGTAGACCTCTTCCGGGTACAGGTCCACCTTGAGAGTGGACATGAACTCTCCGGGGTCCTGCATGTCGCGCTGCCATTCCACCAGGTGACGCAGCCACGTGATGCGCTGGTCGTCATCGGCCGGTCCTTTGCGGCCTTCTTTGTATTTCCAGTGCGCCGCGATGCCCTCTTCCGCGACGCGGTGCATCTCGTCGGTCCGGATCTGCACCTCAAACGTCTGCCCATGCGGGCCGACAACCGAAGTGTGGAGCGACTGGTAGAGGTTCGGCCGCGGAATGGCGATGAAGTCTTTGATTCGTCCCGGAATCGGCCGCCATTTGTTGTGAATCACTCCGAGGGCCGCATAACAGTTCTTGACCGAATCGGTAACGATCCGCAACGCCATCAGGTCGTAGACCTGATCGAACGCGATCTTCTGCCGGCGCAGCTTCTGAAAGACAGAGTACGGCCGTTTAATGCGGCCTTCAATCCGTGCCGGAATTCCTTCACGCCGCAGCTCGGCCTCGACGATCTGCCGGATCTCCTGCAAAAACTCTTCATTGGAGTGCCGGCGCGATTCGATATTGCCGGTGATCTCGCGGAACGCGTCCGGCTCCAGATACTGGAATGCGAGATCCTCCAGCTCGCCGCGCACTTTGCCCATGCCGAGCCGGTGCGCAATCGGGGCGTAAATCTCGAGAGTTTCGCGCGCGATGCGCTCCCGGCGCTCGGGACTGAGATAACCCAGGGTCCGCATGTTGTGCATGCGGTCGGCGAGCTTGACCATCATCACCCGGATGTCTTCCACCATGGCCAGCAGCATCTTGCGGAAGCTCTCGGCCTGCCGGTCCTCAGCGGAATAGAAATCGATTTTGCTCAGCTTGGTGACGCCGTCGACGCAGCGGGCGACCTCCTCGCCAAATTCCTTGCGGATGGTTTCGAGCTTGACGCTGGTGTCCTCGACGATGTCATGCAGCAGCCCCGTTTGCATCGCGATGGTGTCCATCCGCAGATCGGCCAGGATGTGCGCCACCTTCACCGGGTGGACCATATAAGGCTCGCCGGAACTGCGCAATTGTCCGTGATGCCACTGCCGGGCGAAGCGGAAAGCCTTCTCGAGGGGCGCCAGATCCTCCTTGGGCCGGTACTCGCGGATCTTGGCTTCGAGGTCGCGATACAAGTTTTCCACCGGGTCCGAAGGGGGTGGAACCGCAGGCATTTCCGACGAGGGCACCGCGGATTCGGAGGGCACTTTCCTCAATTGTAGAACAGGGGTGGCAAGAGCGAAAACGTACAGCCACCAAGCGCCGTGGATGTTTTGGCTCTGGTTCGGCGGTACTCGGTTGAGTAGCGTGATAGTGGAGGGCAGAAGAGTGTACATCACGAAGAACGGCGCGGAGCGGTTGCCGGCGAACCAGCCATTTAGTCCAAACTCGGTAAACAAGCAATCCCGGCTGCGGAACGCCACCAAGGTACACAGCATCTGCCCGTATTGCGCGGTTGGGTGCAGCCAGTTGATTTATGTGAAAGGCGGCCGACTCATTGATATCGAGGGCAATCCGGACAGCCCAATCAACGAAGGCACGCTCTGCCCCAAAGGCGCGAACACGTTCCAACTCGCCGTCAACCCGCACCGGATTACGAAGGCTTTGTACCGCGCTCCGTTTTCCGACCACTGGGAAGAGCGCCCGCTCGAATGGATCATGGATCGGATCGCGCAGCGCGTAAAGGAGACGCGCGACTCCAATTTTATCGAGTCGCGCGATGGAACCACGCTGAATCACGTGAACACCATCGCCTCGCTCGGCGGCGCCACCATGGACAACGAAGAGAACTACCTGATTAAAAAGCTTCTGGGCGGCGGCCTGGGCGTCGTCGCAATCGAAAATCAGGCTCGTATTTGACACAGCGCCTCGGTGCCCGGTCTGGGCGCCTCGTTCGGCCGAGGGGCGGCCACAGGATTTCAGGAAGATCTTCAGAACAGCGACTGCGTTCTGATTATGGGCTCCAATATGGCGGAAGCGCACCCGGTCGGCTTCCGCTTCGCCGTGAAGGCGCGCGAGCGCGGCGCCCGGCTCATTCATGTCGACCCGCACTTCACCCGAACCTCGGCGATGTGCCAGCAGTATGTCCCGATTCGCGCTGGATCGGATATTGCCTTTCTGGGCGGCCTCATTCACTACGTTCTGGAGAACGACAGCTGGTTTCGCGAGTACGTGATGGCCTACACCAACGCGTCGACGATTATTCGCGACAGCTACGAGGACCCGGAGGATCTCGACGGCCTCTTCTGCGGCTTTAATCCCGAGAAAAACGCCTACGATCCCCAGCACATCTGTTGGACCTATGAGGGCGAGCCTACCGGAGCCGCGCGCACCCACACGCCGCCCGAGATCAAGGCGGAATCCTGGAGCGAGAAGCTGACGGCGATGGAAAACCCGGTTCCCGAGCGCGACCCTACCCTCACGCACCCGCGCTGTATCATGAATCTTCTCCGGCGCCATTACCGGCGCTACACACCGGACCTGGTGGCGTCCACCTGCGGCTGCACCAAAGAGGAATTCCTGCGGGTTGCCGAGGCCCTGTGCGCGAACTCGGGCCGCGAGCGCACCGCCGCCATCGTCTACGCGGTCGGCTGGACACAGCACACTACCGGCGTACAGATCATCCGCGCCGCCAGCATTCTACAACTCCTGCTCGGGAACATCGGACGGCCGGGCGGCGGCATTATGGCGATGCGCGGCCACGCGAGCATCCAAGGCTCCACCGATATCCCCACTCTCTATAACCTGTTGCCCGGATATATCCCCCAGCCCGCGGCGCTTCGCGATCACGGCAGCCTCGCTGACTTTCTCAAACAGGAGGAAGTCAAACACGGCTATTGGGCGAACCTGCCGAAATTCATGGTCAGCCTTCTCAAAGCCTGGTACGGCGATGCGGCACAAAAGGAAAACGAGTGGGGTTACTCGTGGGTGCCGCGCATTGATGCCGACTACTCGCAGCTTCCGATGTTCATGCGGATGGCAGAGGGCAAATTCAAGGGCCTGTTCCTGTTCGGCCAGAACCCTGCGGCGGGCGCGCCGAACGCGCGCCTTCATCGTGAAGGCCTACGGAAACTCGATTGGCTGGTGGTCCGCGACTGGTTTGAAATCGAAAGCGCGTGTTTCTGGTACAAAGGCCCCGAAGGGCCCGATCCAAAGACGATCGGCACGGAAGTATTCTTCGTGCCCGCCGCCTCGTCACCGGAAAAGGAAGGCAGCCTCACGAATACGCAGCGCCTGCTGCAATGGCACGACAAGGCCATCGATCCCCCCGGCGATTGCCGTTCCGATCTGTGGTTCCTCTATAACCTCGGCAAGCGTCTCAAGCGCCTCTACGCCGGGTCCACCGCCGCCCGCGACCGCGGCTTGCTCAACCTGACGTGGGATTACGGATACGAGCATCCGCCGTTGCTGCCCGATGGAACTCCGAGCCGCATCCTCTGGGAGCCTGACGCTCAGAAAGTGCTCAAGGAGATCAATGGCTACAGCGTTGCGGACGGCAAACCGGTCGGCGGCTTTTCCGGACTGAAAGACGATGGCACGACCGCCTGCGGCTGCTGGATCTACTCAGGAGTGTACCCGGAGGAAGGCCTCAATCGCGCGCGCGATCGCATCCGTACTCCCGGCAACTACACCAATCCGCACTGGGGTTTCGCCTGGCCGAAGAACCGCCGCATGATGTACAACCGCGCGTCCGCCGATCCCGAAGGCAACCCGTGGTCCGATCGCAAGGCGTACATCTGGTGGGACCAGGCGCAGCGCAAGTGGACCGGCGTGGATGAACCCGATTTCGAGCCCGAGAAACCGCCTTCCTACCGGCCTCCGCAAGGATCCACCGGCATGGCCTCGATTGCCGGCGACTCGCCGTTCATCATGAAGCCGGACGGCAAAGGCTGGCTCTACGCGCCGGGCGGCGTCAAAGACGGGCCGCTGCCCACTCATTACGAGCCCGTCGAATCGCCCGTATCGAATCCGTTCTATGGTCAGCAGGATGATCCCGCGGTGGAATGTTTCGACGCGGCGTTGAACTACAAATCCCGGCCGCTCGATCCGGAGTATCCGATCGTGGCGACCACCTTTCGGCTCACCGAGCATTACTTGAGCGGGCCGATGAGCCGGTTCAACAGCTGGCTGAACGAGCTGCAGCCGGAGATGTTCATCGAGCTCAGCCCGGAACTGGCAACGGAGCGCGGCATCCGCCATGGCGATTGGATGGTGGTATGGAACCGCCGCGCCGAGATCGAAGCCCGGGCCATGGTGACCGAGCGCGTCCGCCCGCTTCGTGTGGAAGGCCGGACGCTTCACCAGATTGCGATCCCGTTCCATTGGGGCTTCGCCGGCGAGACTGTCGGTTCGATCGCCAATGACCTCACCTCCCTGCTCACCGATCCGAACGTCAGCATGCATGAGGCGAAGGCGTTTGTCTGCAATATTCGGCCCGGCCGCATCGACGGCCATCGTGACGCTCCTCTCCAACCGGAGCCGCGTCCGACAAATGAACCGATGCCCGACACGCCGCCGGCGGCTCAGCCGGAAGGGAGACTGCGATGATTCCCGAACTGGTCGATGCCTGGATGCGACCTGAGCCTCCGATCCCGCAGCCCGAGACCGGCTTCTTCACCGATACGACCCTCTGCATCGGCTGTAAAGCCTGCGAAATCGCCTGCAAGCAGTGGAACCAGCTTCCGAGCGACGGCTTTCATTGGACCGGCAACAGCTACGACAACACCGTCACACTCTCGGCCAGCACTTGGCGGCACGTCGCGTTTGTCGAGCAGTTAAATTCCAACGGACACCCGCCCCGCTGGTTGATGATGAGCGACGTCTGCAA
>DASXAK010000135.1:0-34787 GCA_036406715.1 Bryobacteraceae bacterium
GCATCGCGTCCTTCACCGTCATGCCCGGCTTGATGCCGACCACATCCAAGTTGGCGCCGGACGAGCTGTCCGCAACGGCAGCGGCTTGTTGCGGCTGTTCGCGCGGAGCGCGGCTAGGCGGCACAATCACGCCGCCTTTCTTCTCTACAATGATCCCCGGCACGCTCGGTTGAGCGCCTGCGACGCTCGTTCCGGTCAAACACACCGCCAAAGCAGCGCACGTGTACCAGAGAATTGCGCGATTTGTCATATCTTCTTCTCCTTACAGCTTCGGCTTGGCCTGCTTGGATTCATTGACCTCGCGCTGCTGCTGGCGCTTGCCGGCTTCGTTGACAAACACCATCTCCGTCCTCGCGGAGCGCATCGCCATCGGGTAGTGGAAGATCTCGACCTGGAACGCCGTGACGATGTCACTGGGAGGCACGTTGGCATGGATGCCGATTCCAGCTGAATAGCACCACTCCGATGCCGGAGTGGTAGAATCCTTCTGCTCCAGACGTTGTAACGTCATTTCCAGATTGTTAGGGGCAAACCAGGAACCGCCGAGCGAACCCGCGCAAGAGGCGAGCATCTGAACTCCATCCACAAAATTACTTCGCGGCGGGGGAAGCTTTAGTGGCCGCCCCTGCTCATCGAGGAGCCACCACATATCCGTGAGCTGCTCGTCGTTCGCCACGAGAGGAGCGGTTGCCGTTTCTTTGCCATATTTTTCGCGAAGGCTGGAAAGGACGTTGGCCCGGTAAATCTTCAGCTTTGAGAGCTGCCGCGTCACTTTCCAGACCACCTGCGGAGTGGGAGGCGGCGTCACGTATACGTGGACCTTTTCCTCCACGACATAAGGGGAGTCGAAAAAGAAGTCGCTCAGAACGGGCTTTTCGATTCCTGGCACCGAAACCGCCGACGTGCCGAGCCTCTCCTTTGGGTGGGCTGTCTGAAGAATCGTGAACGCCTCGCGCAGCGGCGTGCCGAGGCGAATGCCGATGATTTCCGGCAGCCCGGCGGCTACTGGGGCTCTGGCCGGCCCGGGCGCGCTTTTCGCGGGCGCAGGCGCTGAATCGGTATATGTTTTGAGTTGCTCCAACGCACTTTGCGCCGATAGGACGGCGGCCGCGACGGCAGCCGCCAAAACAGGAAGCACTAGTCTTGATTTATTCATTTCAGTTGCCTTCTTCGTGAACTCACCATGGGAAAATCGGGCCTACTTCTTTCTGCTGAAGATTCCTTTTAGCTTTTGGGTCGCGTCGTTGAGGTCAGTTACCGAAACGGGAACGCCCAGAGCTCCGACGCTCAGATCGGCGAAGTGCATGCTGTACTCCCTGCCGTCGCGGATTTGACTGGCATTGATGACTTCCAGTTCCATCACGACGGCGTCATGGGTGAATGAAGTGCCCAGAGCCGTTCTGGGAGTGAACCGCGCCAAGGTAAAGGTCGCGTTGCCGGATTGGCCCGGCTTGAGGACGAAGGATGGGTTCACGGCGCCCGCGACGATCGGCATTCCCGTCACGCTGATATCGGTCGTGGTGCCGCAACAAGTGTACGGATTCCCCAGATTGTCGGTGGCCTGGCTCGTCAGGGGCTTGTAACCGAGGACCAGATTCTGCGCCGACGTGTTGCGGAAACGGATATTGAGTTTGATGATGTGATTCTGGCCGGGCGCCGTCTGGCTGGCAGTGACTGACGTGACTTCGGCGACAAAGGGACCCGCGTCGTAGCAGCGCTGCTTGCCGGCGCACTGATCGACAGGGGCGGCTGCGGCGGGGACGGCGGCTGGAACGCCCGGTGCAGAGCCGGCCGGCGATGTGGTTGCCGGAATGGCGGTAGTCGTTGGCGCGGAGGTTTGGCCTGTTACCGGCGTCGCCGCACCGGGCTTTGGATTGTTATAGTGCAGCAGATGTTCGGCGCCGAGGCTGTATTGGTTTCCTCCCTCCGAAACCAGCTCGCGCACGGTGATCTCCAGATCTGTAATCTGGGAGCCGAACAGATCGTTTCGGCTCGAGGGCGCCCAAGCGAACTCGAATCGGGCATCGCTTCCGGCATTCGGCTGAAGGACAAATTTCGCGTCTACGTTTCTTCCAGTAATCACGCCTATCCCACGCACCGACTGTTCATTGACCAACCCGAACCGGTTCCCACGATCGTCGGTAGCCAGACCGGAATCCCACACGTAGGCCAGGATGATCGGGCTCGCGCCCTTGTTCTGGAACCGGATAGTTGCGGTGGCAAAGCGAGTCTGCCCCGTCGCGCTGCTGCGCAAATCGGTAATCGTGGCAGTGAAGCTGGTCGCGTCGACCGTAGACTCCGCGCGGGCATACGAGCCCAGCAGAGCAAGCGTGCAAGCCAAAATCAGGCGTCTCATAGCGTTCCCTTTCTCGTCGCGGATCTTCCTGGCTACTTTCGCCGCGGAAGCATCGGCTACTCCGCTTTGCGCAGAGTGAGGCGGAAAACCGTCATGGGACGTGAGAATTTTCGGGTGTTCGGTAGGGCAGACAGTTTCGCCTGCCAATCGGCCGCGGAGCGGCCCCTTTCAGCAGCCTCGACAGCCGGCGAGACCGGCTACTCCGGGAGTTTGTACGCTACCAGTTCGCCGGAGAAGCCGGGGCCGCCGATCGCGATCACGATATATTGCTTGCCGTTGGCCATATAGGTCATCGGCGAGCCGGTTTGACCAGCAGCCATGAACACCGCGCCTACTTCCTTGCCCGTGGCCTTGTCGTAGGCGCGGAGGCGCGCGGCGTTCCGGCCCTGCTCATCGGTGTAGGTTCCGCGTTCGCCCGCGACAACCAGCGTCGCGGTGGTGAGAACGCCGACGAGGCCCCCGCGGCCGGTGCGCGGAATGGTGAGGCCCTTCAACGCCGGGTGATTGCGGATGTTGTCGGGCGTCTCGCCGTGCGCCGCCTTCCAGGCGATTTCGCCTCGATCCAGGTTAATGGCGACGATCGAGCCGTAGGGCGGCTTGAACAGGGGTAGTCCCTGGACCGTGAGGCCAGCCGTGCGGCCGTCGCCGCCTTCACCCGCACTCGTTTCGCTACCGGCAGGTCGCGCGACACCCTGGATGTAGTTCATATCCGACCGCTTCGGGTCGGCTGGGACCATCCCAAGGGAGCTGACATTGGACCAAGTAAAGGTGTAAAGAAGATGAGTCTGGGGATCGTACGATCCGCCCGGCCAACCAGTGCCGCCCTGGCAGCAGCCGGCTACGAGCGTACCCAGCGGGCCTTCCGCCTTGCTGACCACCGGCGGCGTGAAGAGCGGGCCCATCTTGTAGCGCGATGCGACTTTAACCGCTTGCGCGCGCAGTTCCGGCGTGAAATCAATCAGCTCGTCGACCGAGGTGCCCGTACGGCCGTAGGCCGGCGGCTTGGTCGGGAACGGCTGTGTTGCCGAAGTCTTCTCCCCGGGTACGGTGGACTGCTCCACCGGGCGTTCTTCAATCGGCCAGATGGGCTGGCCGGTTGTCCGGTCAAATACGTACAGGACCGATTGCTTGGTGGGCTGCGCCACCGCTTTTACGGTCCGGCCGTTGACCGTGAAGTCGACCAGCATGGGCGCGCACGGAATGTCCCAATCCCAAATTCCGTGATGCACCAACTGGTAATGCCACTTGCGCTGGCCGGTCTTGAGATCGACGGCGACGATGCTCTCGCCAAACAGCCCGTTGCCGGGGCGGTGGCCGCCATAATAATCGCCAGTCGGCAATTCCACGGGAAGATAGGCCATGCCGAGCTCTTCATCGATGCTGATCTGCCCCCAGACGCCGGTGTTGCCCGTGTAATCGGCGGAATCGTTTTCCCAGGTGTTGTAGCCGAACTCGCCCGCTTTGGGAATGGTGTGGAAGATCCAGAGGCGCTTGCCCGTGCGCACGTCGAAACCCCGGACATAGCCTTTGACATTGGTCTTACTCTTGGGAGTGCCGCCCGGAAGATGCGCGGCGCCAACAACGATCGTGTCGCCGGCAACGGTGGGTGCGGCGTGCAAGCCGACCTCACCGGTGATGAGATCGATCTGCTGATCGTCGTCCATCTTGAGGTCAACGGCGCCGTTCGTCCCGAAGCTCGTGATGACGTTGCCGGTTTTGGCGTCGAGGGCAATCAGACGGTATCCGGGCGTGACATAGAGGATGCGCTCTTCGCGGCCGTCGGTCCAGTAGGCGAGGCCACGACCGGAGAGCCGGCGGGGCGCTGCCTGCCCGCGCGGGCCTTCATTCTCACGGTGGATCCAGAGAAGCTCGCCGGTCGCGGCGTCGAGCGCCACTACGTCGCGACGGGAGCCGGCAACGGAGTAAACCACGCCGCGAGCCATCAGCGGCGTGGCTTCCAAGTTGAATTCGGGCGTCGGCCCGAGACTAGCGGTATTGAAGCGCCAGGCGACCTGCAGCTTGTCGAAATTGGAGGCGTTGATCTGGTCGAGCGGCGAGTAGCGCGTGTTCCCTAGATCGCCTCCGTACGTGCGCCACTCGCCATTCTTCGCGCCGGTCTGGGCAAACAGCACCGCAGCCGCAAACAACCCGATCAACAGCCTGGTTCCGACCCGCATTAGCGTTTCCCCGCCGAATCGGCATAGGGTCCGACTTCGGGTTTTCCCTGGGTATTCGTGAGGGTCCCGAGTTCGGCGGCCACGCCCCGCGCAATCGCAGCCGTCTCGCTACCGGCCTGGAAGCAGGTGAAGTCCGGCCGATCGCGCCATGCCAGCGGTCCGCAGAGCCGCTTGCCCGCGGCAAGGGCGGCGTCGTGCACCACGTTGATGAGCCGTTCGTAGTCGGGATCGCCTTGTTTGTAGCCCGAAAAATTGCCGAGGTCTCCGCTGGCCGCAAACACCGCGTCCACGCCGGGGATCGCCGCGATCTCCCGAGCCTGAGCCGCGCCGCCAATAGTCTCGATCATCTCGATCAGAACCACGTTCTGATTAATGGTGTTTCGGTACCCGCCGGGAACCGTGCCCCAGAAATCGACCGAGAACGCAGGACCGCCGCCCTGACTGCGCTTGCCCATCGGCGGAAAATAGGTCCAGTCTCTGGCCGCCATGCCTTCCTCGACTGATCTGACAGTGGGGACGACGACTACGAGAGCGCCCGCATCCATGGCATGCTGAATCTCCCGCTCATCGGAATAGGCGACCCGTACACCTGGAACGGCCTTCGCGTGCGGACACGCCTGCCACATTTTGGCGACGTTCTCCCAGTCGCGCGAATCGTGCTGCATTTCAGTCCAGATGAAGTCGTATCCGGCATTGGCCATCGCGCAGTAGGTGGATGGATCGGACGATGCAAAAACCGTTCCGCCCGTCACCTTCTCTCCCCGCATCAACTTCAGCTTGACGGGGTTCCAGATCTTTCCATTCGCCGGCGCATCGAAGGTGTGACCGTACTTCCAGGTCTTCTCATCGATAATGCCCTGGTTTGTCGCTCCTTCAGGCGCCTTGGTGATGGCGCCGGAATCCTTGCCGGCCGGTGCGGCCAGCGGGAATTTCAGGGTGCCAGGGGCGGCGTTGTTGGCGTAGGGGTCGGCATTCGGCCGCGGCTGCTGCCCGGCCGGGGCTTGTCCCAGCGCGTGAAACGTAGTAATGACGCCGAGGACGGCGCACAAAGCAAGAACCAGAAACCAGCGATTCATCGGACTCTCCTTTTTTGCCGGCAGTATTCTCGCCGGCGATGGACTGGCGCATCGTTTCCAACAGGGTGGATTGTATCAGAGTGGCGGCGCACCGACTACGGTCACAGCCGCTTCCCTCAGAGCGTATGCCTGGCGGGTCAAAAAGCGCCCGCACCGGCTTCCGCCACGGCGTGATCCTGGTCTCCCGATCCGCCGCTCACGCCGATGGCGCCCATCACCCTGCCATCCCGGCGCAACGGAATGCCCCCGGCGAAGATCATGATCTTTCCATCGTTCGAGGCATGGATTCCAAAGAACTGCCCGCCTGACTGCGAATGCGTCGCCAGGTCCTTGGTGGCAATGTCGAACGCTCGCGAGGTATAGGCCTTCTTGATCGAGATATCGACGCTTCCCAGCCACGCTCCGTCCATGCGGACATGGGCGACCAGGTTTCCTCCTTCGTCGGCCACCGCGATGTTCATCGGTTGGCCGATCTCTTTCGCCTTCTTCTCGGCGGCTGCAATCACTCTTCGTGCGTCATCCAAACGAACCATTCGATTTCACTCCTTTACGGATTCAGAATTTGACTGACGTGGCGCCCACTCACCGCGGGCGATCGGCTTAGTCCAGGGAGAAGACGACCAATGTCCCTCCGAGGTTCGTATAGTCGGCCAAGGAAGTTGTCAGGCCGACTGCGCCGAGCCCTTCGGTTCCTTTGGTCAGGCCTTCGGCGAGACCGATGGCCGCCCATCCGCCCACTCCCGTGAGCACTGCCACGTACTGCTTCCCTTTGTGCATGTAGGTGATGGGGTTTCCGATGATACCCGAAGGCGTGTGGAATTGATAGAGCGTTTTTCCCGTCGCCTGATCGGCCGCTTTGAACCAGCCATCCAGTGTGCCATAGAACAGCACTCCGGCATCGGTCGTCAGCGGCCCGCTGTAGACCTGGAACGTTTCATTGACGGCCCACTTCGTTTCACCCGACACCGGGTTGAACGCGATGAGGCGCCCGCGAACGTTGCCGTGGTCCGCCGGGAACATGCTCAGAGTGGCTCCGACATATGGAAAGCCGCTCCGATACTTGACGCTGAACGCCTGGTAGTCCATGCAGATGTGATTGGTGCCGACGTAGAACAATTTGGTCTTGGGATCATACGATGCGGGCTGATGATTCTTCGCCCCTTGCGCGGCCGGACAGATATCTTTGACGTTGACATCTTCCTTGGTCATTTTGTCGGGGTTCAGAATGGGCCGGCCGGTTTTCAGATCGATCTCGTTGGCCCAGTTGGTGGACGAATCAAATTTGTGCGCGGCGAGCAGCTTGCCATTGCGCCGGTCGAGCACATAGGAAAAACCGTTGCGATCGAAATGCGTAAGAGTCGGGACCGTGGCTCCCCCGACGACGCTTTCCGTGAGCACGCTCTCGTTGATCCCGTCGTAGTCCCAGGCATCGTGAGGGGTCATCTGATAGGCCCAGGCCGCGACCCCGGTGTCCGGATTACGCGCAAACAGCGTTGTCGACCATTTGTTATCCCCGGCGCGCTGGGAAGGATTCCACGTTCCCGGATTGCCGCTGCCGTAGTAAACCAGGTTGAGCTGGGGATCATACGTGTACCATCCCCACGTCGTGCCGCCTCCGAGCTTCCACTCGTCTTCGTGCCAGGTCTTCAGACTGGAATTCGCACCCACCGGCTTCCCGGTAGCGCCGTCAATCGTCTTCTCCGGATCGAAAAGAATATCCGCGTCAGGACCGACGCTGTTGGCGCGCCAGGCCATCTTCCCCGTTTTGAGATCGTACGCCGTGAGAAAGCCTCGTACGCCGTATTCTCCCCCCGAGATGCCGACAATGACTTTGTCATGGACAACCAGCGGAGCGATGGTCATGGTTTGGCCTAACTGCGGATCGCCGTTCTGCGCACTCCAGACCACCTTGCCCGTCTTCGCGTCGAGCGCGTAGACATGGGTGTCCAGCGTGGTGACCAGAATTTTCCCGTCCGCATACGCCACGCCCTTGTTCACCAGATCGCAGCACGCCACCGAAGGCGAGAACTTGTCCTGTTCGGGCGCGAATTTCCAGACGATCTGTCCCACATTGTCCAGATCGATTGCGTACACGAAATTGGGGTAGGAGCTCTCGAAGTACAACATGTTGCCGACGACTAACGGCTGACCTTCCTGCCCGCGCAGCGTGCCGGTGGACATGGTCCACGCCACCTTGAGCTTGCCGGCATTCCGGGCATTGATCTGGTTCAGCTTGCTGTGCCGGATGCCGCTATAGCTTCCCAGCGGCAACACCCATTGATTGGGATCCTGCGCGTCTTTCTCGAGTCCCTCATCCGCGAGCGCTACTGTTACCGGAACCGTCATTGATGCGCAGACTGCCATCGCGCCCAGCCATCTCATGTAGCTCATCTCAAGATCTCCTTCGAGGATTTCTCAAATTGCTGTCCTTCTCTCGCGTCGCCTTCGACCGCCCGTCAATCCTGTTCGGATGGGGGGCGGCCCGGCGCCACAAGATCAAGGCTTCTTCCCTTCACATAGCGGTAAACGTGAACAACATCTCCCTCACTCAGAAACCCGGCCCATCCGGGCATGCCTTTTTCTTTTCGTCCTTCCATGGCCACCGACAGAAATTCGCGAGGCTTCATCCCCGCGGCCAGCGAGTGCCGCAGATCCGGTCCCAATTGTCCGCCCGTGGCATCGGTCCCATGGCAGCGGTAGCAGTATGAGTTGTAGAGCTGATAGCCGTGAAAGACGTCTTTGGTGACCTTCCGCGAGTCGCCTTCTACGAACAAGGGGAAGTCCAATTGGATCGCCGTGCCGTCCTTGGCTGGATAGCTGTACAGTTTCGCGGGAGCCTGGTCCGGCCCAGCCGCAGAGCCTTTTTGCGACAGGACCCATGCCGCCATTTCCCGCCGCTGCGCTTCCGTCAAATCGGGATGAGACGTCATGCCGGAGCCGCCTTCCCGAATCTTCGCCGCCAGCTTATCGAGGGCATCCGGCTGACCTGCATAGCGCTGCGCCACCGCGGCGTACGCCGGCCCAACGATCTCGCGATCCACGGCATGACAGGAAGAGCAGTCGCTCGCCTGTATCAATTTTTCCGCGGTTGGTTGCGCCGCCTGAGCGCCCGCCAACCAAGCGGCGCAGCCGGCCGCCATCAGCAACCCGCCTGTGACGGATCGTCCCTTCATTGAGGACCTGGCCCCGACATGAACAGCATCACGCCGCTGTCCGCCAGGATGGACCGGAGTTCCGGCTGGTGTTTCTCGATCACATCGTCGAGTCTCATTTTCAATGCGTCGTTTCCCGCGCGAACACCCATCGACATCGGAAACGCGTACTGTTCGGGAGCTCCGAGCGTCCGCTCATTGGGGACCGGCACAACTTCGAACTCGGGATAGGCTCGCAGAAAACCGCCGATCGCCGGCTGCCAGGTAATCAACACGTCGATCTGCCCCTCTTTCAGAGCGTTTAGCATGGAGGCCGGCGACTCCGAGTTGTCCTCTGCCACGTCGAAACCGACTACCGATCCCGGTATGAGGCCCCGCACCTTCAATGCTTCCTCGGCGGGCGTCTCCCGTTCAAAGCCGATCTTCAGCCGTTTGAGCACCGGCGAATCCATCGTCGTGATGTTGTAGTTCTTGTTCTTGGAGAAAACGAACACATAGGACGACACATAGTACGGTCTCGTCGTCAGCTCTTCCCGGCTTCCGTACGGAATGCTGATGACCACATCGCACTTTCTTGCATCGAGCGTAGACGAAAGAAATTGGGGAAACCCGCCGTGCCCCCGGTAGCTTGCCCACGTGTAGTCCACCGACTCACCGAGCAGCTTCGCCACCGCCCCGGCGACTTTGTTTTCAAAACCCTCGCCCGCTCGATTGGAATATGGAAGGTAATTCGGGTCGGCGCAAACGCTCAAACCGTTGGCCGAACGACAGAACAGAAAAGCCGATGCGGCTGTCGCGGCGAGAAGGACGAGAGTATCCCTGCCTGTCATATTCTGGCGTGTCGAGGAGTCTACTGCTTGATGAGGGTCAAGTCAATGGGGGGTGGGCCTTAGTGGCCTTCGTGTAGATGATCGCGGCGTATTCACCGCAGGCGCGGGGGAGGTCCGCAGCTGGCGAAAACCACGAGCCGGTCTCACCGGCTCCCCACTCCCCGTGAGATCCGCCCGGAGGTGAACGAATTCTCAGCGCCAAGCCACTAGTCTGCGCTCTCTTCCAGCGATAATAAGTTCTACCGGTCTGACCCATGACGCGATATGTTTTCGACTTGTGGAGAGACGTTGTGTACGCGGCGCGCATGCTCGCGAGCGCGCCCGGATTCACAGCGGTTGGAGTGATTTCTCTGACGCTGGGGATAGGCGTCTGCTGCGTTTTTTATAGCGAGATTAACTCGCTGGTCCTGCGCCCGCTCCCGGCGGCGCGCCATCCGGAAGCTCTGGTTGCGTTGGAGACGCTCTCGTCGTTTCCCTATTTCGAGCGCTACCGGGACCAGCGGGCCGTGGGCGCTTCGACCTCGGCGTTTGTCGGACCCGTTCCGTTTAGCCTGGCGCTCGATGTGTCCGCGGGAACCAAGACAGCACGGGTCTTCGGTCACCTGGTCTCGCCGGAATACTTCGCGACGGCAGGCGTGGAACCGGCCCGCGGGCGCTTTTTCCGAGCGGACATAGAGAAGGAGGGAACCGCGCCAGTGGCCGTAATCAGCGACCGGTTGTGGCGCGGCCGCCTGAACGCCGATCCGCAAATCGTGGGCAAGACTCTACGGCTGAACGGGAAAAGTGTCGCCGTTGTCGGTGTCGCACCCAAGGACTTCCTCGGCATTTTTCCGATGGCTCCCGCGGACGTGTTCGTTCCGGTCACATCGGGCGCCTCCATCGCGCCGGAATTGAGCGGCGGCGTTCTCCACCGCCCGGATCTGGCGCTGTTTCGCGTTGTGCAGAGACTAGCGCCGGGCGTTACGCCGGCCGCTTCGGAAGCGGCGCTTGACGCCGTACGGCGCCATCTGGACGACGAAAATGCGGTTCCCGAAAATGAACGCAAAAGCCGCCAGGTGCGCCTGCTTTCGGCGGCCGGCATGATGCCGATGCCCGCCGCGCAGAAATCGACGACTTACACATTTCTGGCGATTCTAATGGGGCTGATCCTCTCGCTGGCGTGCACGAACCTGGCGAATCTTCTGCTGGCGCGCGACGGGCAGCGGCGCAAAGAGATCGCGATCCGCATCGCGGTGGGAGCGAATCGGTTCCGGTTAGTGCGGCAACTACTCACCGAAAGCGTGCTGCTGGCGCTGGCCGGAGGCATCGGCAGCTTCGTGTTTACGTATTGGCTGACCAATCTGATCTCGACGATGAAGCTGCCGTTACCGGTCGAATTCGAGTTCAATGTGCGGCCGGATCTGAGCGTGTTTGTGGTGACGCTGGCGCTGTCGGTGATCGTGGGCATCGCGTTCGGCCTGATGCCGGCACTGGCGACGACGCGCGCCGATGTCACGCCGGCTTTGAAGGAAGGCGGCCTCTCCGGATTGCGCGGCTATCGCCGCTTCGGAATTCGCAATCTCCTGGTGGCCTATCAAGTGGCCAGTTCGCTCATGCTGCTTCTGATTGTCGGCTACCTGGTGCTGGGCTACCGGCGCACCGCGCACGTCGATCCCGGTTTCGAGACGGCGGGGCTGTATCTACTGGAACTCGATCCGGCGCACGACGGCTACACGGCGGTCCAATCGGCCAAGCTATTGGACATCCTGCCGGATCGGATGGCGCGGCTTAGCGCGGTGCGCGCGATGACGCTCGCGGAGGCAGCCCCATTTGCGGATTTCGTCTCTGTTCCGAACGCACGGTTTTCCGCTCCACGGCCCAAGGGGGATGTGCAACGCAGCGTGGTCAGCCAGCGAATCGGAGCGGGCTACTTCACGACGCTGGGCATCCCGTTGGCGCGCGGTCGCGAGTTCACGCAACAAGACCTGCGCCGCGCGCCCACGCCCGATTTCGCCGAACCGGCGCTCGTGAATCAGACGGGCGCGCAGGAACTATTCGGAAGTGAGGAACCAATCGGCCGCAGGATCCGCGATGTCAAAACAGAGAAGAGCTACACCGTGATCGGAATCGCGCGCGACCTCAAATCTGGATTCTTCGCTGCCAAGCCCGTGGCGACGGTTTTCGTGCCGATGGTCGTGGACGCGCAGGCCAGCGCGGCGAGCGATGTCTTCGCTGCCATGAACACGGGAGCCCGAGCCGCAGCCCCGGGAGCGACCGTCGTAATCCGCGGGTCGGGCGCGGATGCCATTGGCGCGGTTCGCACGGAATTGGCCGCGATCGATCCGCACTTGACGGTGTTCCATACGAGGACGATGTCGGAGCAAATCGCCGACATGAACTCCATCATTCAATTGAGTTCCACGTTTTACGGTGGCATCGGGGTGTTCGGGCTGATCCTGGCTTCCATCGGACTGGCGGGTGTCACGGCATACGCGGTGGCGCGGCGGAGCAAAGAGATCGGCATCCGGATGGCGCTCGGCGCCAGCCCCGGCCACGTGCTGCGGCTCGTGATGCAGGAGGGAGCGACCCTGGTGGCGGCGGGCAGCGTGGTGGGGTTTGGCGGGTCAATCCTGATCGCGCGGGCGCTTTCCGCGTTGACGACCCAACTTGCCGACGCTTTCGGAGCCAGCATCGGCGACCCGCTCCTTTTGGCGGGCGCGCCGCTACTGCTGGCCGGACTGGCGATGCTCGCGTGCTACCTGCCCGCGCGCAAAGCCACCGAAATCGACCCCCTGCGCGCACTAAGGCAGGAGTAGTGTAGGGCGGCACGCCCGTCCGCGTGGGTCCGCCTCGACCCCCTGCGGGCGGGCCCTCTGAGGTCTGGCCCTTGCCTCGGGTCCACGCGAAGCGCGCTGGTTCTTCGGGCGCGGATGCCGCGTGCGTGACCTTCCGGAGGCACCGATCAATCGTGTATGGCGGCGAAACCGCGAGCCCGCGCGGACCCAAAACCAAAACCCACAAGGCGGCGGCGTAGCGGCCGCATCGCTTTGTTCTACAAAGCGGACAGATCACGTATTCATAAAACCGGACAAAGTTGGCTTGTTAACGAGATGGGGGGTTGGGGTTTGCGTGCTAAAGATATAATTGCTGACCAGAACGAGGAGGGATTCATGAAACATCTCATTGCCGCTGCGCTGCTGCTGCCGATCGCCCACGCCGCCACCGTCGGGCAGGAGGCGCAAAAAAACAAGAAGTTCCTCACCAAACCGCTCGTCATCGAAGATCAGGGCAGCTTCTTTATCGGGGGCGTTCCCAAGATCACCAACTACGCCACCATGCAGACGCAGGCCGCACCCGCGACGGCCACCCAACCCGCCGGCCCCAGCCAGATCACCATTGGGCAGATGTATGTGCAGTTTCAGGTTCCCCAAAACAAGAAGCGCGGCATGCCGCCTGTGATCATGGTGCACGGCTCGTCGCACACTGCGGCGTGCCTGGAATCGACGCCCGACGGTCGCGAAGGCTGGTATCCGTATTTCGTGCGCAAAGGGATTTCAACCTATCTGGTCGATCAGGCCGGCCGCGGCCGTTCCGGCTTCGATGAGTCCGTGCTCCACGAGGCGGCCTCGCTCGTGAAGAATGCTGAAGTCGCGAAGGGCGCCGCCATGATCCCCGCCTTTGGACGAATCACCGACAACGGCGCGTGGACTGCCTGGTTTGGCCACTTGGTTCCGGCAGGATCGACCATCCTGAACGGCACCCTGATCCGGCACGGCGATCCGGGCGACCCGCCGACCGATGACGCTCTTCACACCAATGATTACTTCCCGGCTTACCCGATCGGAGCGGTGGACGCGAACATCACTGCGCGCGCGGGAGCGCTCGGCCAGCCGCCGGCGGGCCCGGCCAACTACTACGCGCTCGAATACTACAAGCAGTTGGTCCCCAATGCCGAGGTCACGCTGCCCGGATCCATGTGCGAGAGCTGCGACCCCAAAGAGATTGCACCGGCCAATACCTGGACCCCGCAAGACCTGGCTCTGCTGGTCGAGAAGCTCGGTGGCGCCGTCGTAGCGACGCACTCGCAATCCGGCATCATGGGACACCACATGGCCCGCATTCTGAAAGAGCGCGGCCACCTCGATCTGCTGAAGGGGCTCATCACGATCGAAGGTTCCTGTTCGCTTCCCAACAGCGGTCTCCGGGCCGAGGATTTCGCCAACATTCCCTACCTGGCTTTGAAGGGCGATTACACCGCGACCAGCGAAGTATGTCAGACCACCGTCGACGCGATCAACGCGCAGCACGCGGCCGGCAAGGGAACGGCCAAGGCCGAATACATCAAGCTGGACGAATTGAAGAATCCGGTGTTTAAAGGCACGACCCACATGATGATGCTCGGCACCAACAATCTGGAAGTCGCCGACGTCATCCTGAACTGGGCCGACGAAAACATCGGAGCGCGGAAGAACAAAAAGTAGCCATAAAAACAACAAGGCCAGCACCGCCCCCGGAAAGGAGCGGCGCTGGCCTGAGATGATTCTGCCTTACTTTAGAACGTGTACTTCAAGCCAAGCTGGATCTGACGCATGGGGATGCCAGATGCCAAGGTGCTGATGGTGCCAAAGCCCTGGTGGGGATAGGTGGCCGGCTGGCCGGGACTTACCGCACCCGCCAGGATGTTGGCGTTGGGCGCCCCAAAGTTCGGGTGATTTAGGAGATTGAACGCTTCGGCGCGGAACTGAAACTGGTGGTTTTCTTTCACGCGGAAATTCTTGTGGACTTCGGCGTTGATGGCGAAAATTCCCGGGGAGGTGGCCGTGTCCCGTCCCACATTACCGAACTGTCCCAACGGCGCTTCGACGAAGGCGGCGCGGTTGTACCAGCCCGAGGGGTTCGGGTTGTCGATGGCGGAACTGACCCCCGTTGCACTCGGCCGATCGTACCCGCTTTGCGTGACGGAGTTGTCTACTCCACCGATGGTGATATTCTGCGGTAACCCGCTTTGCAACGTAAAAATCCCGCCGACTTGCCAGCCGCCAATGACGGCGTTCGCTACTGAATTGCTAATGTTCAGCGGCTTGCCCTTGCCAACAGGAAGTTCATAGAGGGGCGAGACCACAAGGCGATTGCGAGTATCGAACGAGGAGAAGCCGCGCTCGCAACGGATGCAATAACTGTTCTGCGGAAACAGCGTGTCGTAACCCTGGATGCGAATGTTACTGGTGTCATCTATCGAGACGGCATGAGTGTAGGCAGTGATCAGGCTGAAGCCCGCGCTAAAACGCTTACTGACCTTCACCGCGAGCGAGTTGTATTCGCCGTTGCCCATATCTTCGACTGACTGAATGAAATTGAAGGCCGGGAACGGAAGATGCGAGGCGGCAGTTCCCGTCGGTGACGGGATTCCCTCGTTTTGGTTCCAGAAGCCGTAGAGATGGTGGCTCAGCGACCCGAGATACCCGGCTTCCACTGACCAGGCGGAGCCCAACTGGCGTTGGATGTTCAACAGATATTGCATGTTGACAGGCGTGTGGTGGAAGGGGTTGTCGGAGTAGACATAGGGCGTCGCGACCGTCGTTAAGGCGCCGATCGCGGGAAAGGCATTGGCATAGGTGCGATCCGGTTGGCCGGTGGTAGCCACCTGCGAGACGCGCGCGGCAAGATTCCGTGCCAGATCGAAGTAAACAGAGTTCGAATTGTCCTGGCTAAAGAAGATCCCGAAGCCGGTACGAATCACGGTTTTGGCATCGGGCGACCAGGCGATTCCGAACCGGGGCGCGAAATCTGTATAGCGGGTCTTCATGAGCTGGTTGGGCAGGATCCCGTTGCTGCACGTTGCCTGGATGTTCGTCCAACGCAGGGTGATCGGAGGATTTGCGTTAAACGGGTCCGAGCAATTCCCTTGGCGGACAAAGTACGGCCAGTTCGCTTGCGGCGCATTCGGAGTCATGTAGATCTGCGGCACATGCACGATGAACAAATTGTTCTCCTGGTCTGTGTAGGGCGGCGTCAACTCGTACCGTAACCCTAATGACAGGGTGAGCTTGGGTGTGACCTTCCAGGTATCGTCGACGAAGGCAGCATACAGGTTGCGCTGGAAAGCCGCGTCTGCAACCGCTACGGCCACGGTCGATTGGAAGATATCCCCGAGGAGAAATTCCGCAAAGGCATCCCCGCCGGTGTTGGTTGCGCTTCTCGTGGCATTCGCCTGGAAGCTGTATTGGCCGCGTGGGTACTGGTTGCCGATCTGATTGAAGTTCTGACGATCGTATTCGAAGCCGAATTTGAAGCTGTGTTTACCCTTATTCCATGAGAGGTTGTCGATGAATTGAGCCGTGTTGTTCTTATTTTCGTAGGGGCCATCGGAATTGTCCCCGAAGGCACTGAAGCCATCTCCGCTGAAAGTGACGCTCGGGATACCCCAGGTGACCGGCGGGCCCGACGTCGGAAGACCGGGAAGACCAAGCGAGGCGGTTATGTCCGTTTTGTAGGCCCATACCGTGGCAAGGGAATTGTAAAACCGCGAGTAGCCGAAACGCGCTTCGTTGATGACGTTGCTCGAGAGGATGCGCGTGTTTGAACCCATGTACTGTTCGTAATTGGTGATGAGCTTGCTGCCGCTGCTCGCGATGGTCTGGATGACTTGATTTTCGTCGCCCCAGCTGTACCGGCCGCTCCACTGCGATTTTGCGGACTCGACGAAATCCATGCGCAGCACGAACCCGTCACGGTTGACAGGAGAGCCGTTGTTCTGGACGTAGTTACTGGTCAAGCCCGGAAGCGTCGAGGGGTTGTAGTACTTCAAAAGGGCCTTGGAAGTCGGACTGATCATGCTCTGCGGAATTATGTTGTTGTCAAAAGGCGCCTTGGTGGTGGGGTTGTAGATCGTGGTTCCGTACTTGCTGAAGTCCCCATTGAACATGTCGGCAGTCGGTACCGAATAGACGACTTGTTGCGTTTGCCGCTGCCGGAGCCACTCGTAGTTGCTCATGAAGAACAGTTTGTTCCTGCCATTGAATAGCTTTGGAATGGTAACCGGTCCATCGACCTCGAAGCCGTAATCGTTCCACTTAAAAGGCGACACGCCGGGTTTCGTTGCGGTGAACTGGAATGGAAGCGCGTCGAAATCGTTGTTGCGGACGAACTCAAACAGCGCGCCATGATAGGCGTTGCCGCCGGACTTGGTAAGCACGTTAATCTGCGTGGCTTCATGGCCGAACTCGGCCGGATAGATGCCTGTCTGCACCTTGAATTCCTGTAAAGCATCGATCGAAGGAAGCACGACATAGGTATTGAAATTGGGATCGGTGTTGACTACGCCATCGAGCGTGAAGTAGTCGAAAACGATGCGGTTCCCGCCGGCCGAGATCGACTGGTTTGCCCGGTCGCCCCCCTGACGCGACTGGGCCTGGCCCGACGGAGGCGCAAGATTGCTGACGTTGGGCGACAGCGTCACCAGATTCAGGTACTCGCGACCGTTGAGAGGAAGCTCGGCAATGCTTTTGCTCTCGATCACGCTGCCTACAGTAGCGTTCTCGGATTGCAGCAGATCGGCCGCAGCTTCGACCTGAACGGATTCGGTCACCTGGCCGACTTCGAGCGTGAAGTCAAGACGGACCGACTGCTGCACCTGGACTTCGACGTTGTTGCTGGCAACAGTCTTGAAACCCGGGTGTTCGACCTTGATGTTATAGATGCCGGGCGGCACCGAAGGAAACGTGTACAGGCCCTCGGCGTTGCTGCTCGTCTGGCGAGTGGCATTTGTGCTGGTATTGACCAGAGTGACCATTGATTCGGGCACGGCCGCGTGGCTCGAATCAGCTACCTGCCCGCTGATATCACCCAATGTCTGGCCGAGAAGGCTAATACCGGAAAGCAGCAATACAGCAAGAATCGATTGAATCCGCATGGTTCGCCTCATCTGAAATTTGGAGTAGCTAACCCGGGTGGCAGGGAAGGAACGACTCATCGGAGCACACTCGCCCGTCCGCGACGCGGCGTCCGATTGCCTAGGGACACGAGACCCCCTCTGAATCAGCACCCCCTGATTCATCATCCCCTCCAGACTGCTTGGTATTCGATATCAGGAAAAACGCAGCTTGTCAATGGAAAAAGTGGAAACACCTTGCAAATCTTGCATTCCGACCAGCGCCGGCGGTCACCCGGCAGCGGTCATCTCGGATATAATCGGCCCACGTCGGACCAGAGAGTAATCACATGAAGAAGTCGCTTACAATCAGCATCCTTTCGGCCGCCTGGATCGCTTCCACGGGCATCGCAGCCGCCCAAAATTCTTCCTCCACAATCGACAATTACCTGGGAGCCGCCAAAGCGGCCGCTGGGACCGATTGGGCGGGGACTTTTCTTCGCCTCTGCATTCCACCGCCGGCAGCCCCTCCGGCCGCGGCAGCCGCCGCGCGCACACCCGCTCGCCGTCCGCCTGCCAAGGAAACCTGGTATGCCGAACCTGCCAAAGTCGCCGATAACCTGTATTTCGTGGGCACCAAGATCCACAGCGCCTGGGTCATCGTGGGCAGCGAAGGCATCATCGTCATCGAGGCGCTCTTCGACTACGCCGCGAACGACGAGATTTTAGGGGGTCTGAACAAGCTTGGGTTGGACAAGAGTAAGGTCAAATATCTGATTCTTTCCCATGCTCACGCCGATCATGACGGCGGTGCGAAGTTGCTGCAGGACGAGATCCCGAATGTACACCTCGTTTATGGCGCCGAAGACTGGGACGCCATCGACAAATCGACGAATCATGCCGGCGGCAAGCCCAAGCACGACCTGATTGGCGACGACGGGATGAATGTATCGGTCGGTGATGCCTCGGTTCGGATCGTCACGATGCCCGGCCACACGCCTGGAACGCTCTCGTATCTCTTTGAAGTGCGGGATCACGGCAGGCCGCTGCGCGTCGCTTACGTGGGTGGGACAGCAATCCCCTTTAACGCCAGCGCTGAGTACTATGACCGTTACATTGCCTCGTCCCAGAAGGTGGCGAAGGCCGCTGCGGATTACGGGGCCACGGTCCTGTTATCGAATCATTCCGAGTTCGACGATGCTTTTTTCAAAGCCCACAGCGCCGCAAACCGGCAGCCAGACGAGATGAATCCCTTCGATGTAGGTAAGGACCGCGTCGCCGCGTATTTCAGCGTTGTCCGGAATTGCACCGAAGCCGCGAAGATTCGGGCGGCCGGTCATTGAAGAACCGTCAGGGACCGATGAATCGATCACTTAGGCAGCGGAACTGGGAAGAGCCGGAACGGGCCCTTGTCGGCGTCGGGGTTCTTGGCGTCGCGCTGGCGGAGTTTTCCTTCGATCGTCCAGCCCATGCCTTTCGTAACCGTCACAGCGGGACAACCGCCTTCCACGCCTCCTTCCTTCAGCGTGGTGATTTCGACGCTGTCTCCGTTCGGGACGCCTAGCGCAGTTCGGCAGACTCCTTCGGCGATGATGAGCCGCTTGCCATCATTGGGGCGCACGCCGTCGGGACTTTCGAGCGGGCGTGACAGCTTGAGATCGGTAATCTTGGTGGCCTTGCCGTCTTTGGCGAGATCGAGGCGCAGGAGTTTGCCCGTGGTGACGCTATTGACGTAGAGCTTGTCGGGATCGCTCAAAAAGGCGAGACCGTCAGCGCCGGCGAGCAGCGGGTCGGAGGCGACTTCCACGCCGGTGGTCGCGCCTTTGGGAAACATGAAGACCTTGGCGCCGATGGTATCGGTGATGAAGATAGAGCCGTCTTCGCGCACAGCCAGGTCGTTGCAGAACGGGTTGGCAGTGGGAATCGTAAGCGATTCCTTGACGGCTCCGGTCTTGAGATCGAAAGTTTTGACGCCGGCCTGGCAGACGAGCAGGCGGCCGGATTTCTCATCGGCGAGCACCCCGAGCAGAGGGCCTTTGTTGCCGCTGGCATCGATCCACTGCGCGGCGTTATTTTCTCCGGCAGGAACCCGCCAGATGGTGCTGGTGCCGAAGCTGCCGATGATGATGGCGCCATCGCTGGTGGAGGTGATGCTTTCGGGAAAGAGATTCCCTTTCTGGATCGTGATCGTGGCCGGGTCGGCGGCGTAGAGCGCGCAGGCGGCGAAAAGGGGCGCGGCGGCGCGCTTTATCCAAAGTCTGCTGAGCATGACTTCTATGATCGCCGAAAACGGCCGCGAGGCGCGCGGTGATCGGGCGACGCAAAGGATGTCATCCCGCCCCGCCCCGGACACGGTTGTAAAACTTCTTTCGCGCCGTCATTTTCGAGGCGGTTTCCCGCGTGTCTATATAGGGGAAAAATTTGCAACTGCGGAGCGAGACGAGAAGGAAGTTCATCACGAAAGTTGCACGGACGGGAGGATATGGCGCGGCATTTTCGGCGATGCAGGCACTCGGGCTACTGGCTCAACCGGAAGCGGCATCCCTCGGAAGTCTTCCCAGGGACCTGGGCACAGGCAAGCGGGTCGTCATCCTCGGAGCGGGAATCGCGGGCATGATCGCGGCGTATGAGCTTCGCAAGGCGGGTTTCGCCTGCACTGTGTTAGAAGCGCGCGAACGCCCCGGCGGCAGAAACTGGACGATTCGTAACGGCAGCACCGTGACGTTCACCGATGGAACCATGCAGCGTTGCGACTGGAATCAAGGGCTGTATATGAACGCGGGGCCGGCGCGGATTCCATCGATTCACCGGACAATGCTCGGATATTGC
Source organism: Bryobacteraceae bacterium (assembly GCA_036406715.1). Taxonomy (GTDB): domain Bacteria; phylum Acidobacteriota; class Terriglobia; order Bryobacterales; family Bryobacteraceae; genus PSRJ01. The sequence continues at coordinate 20,270 of DASXAK010000135.1, forward strand.
GAAGAGCTGGGAGTGCCGCTCGAAGTGGAGATCAATACGTCGCGCTCGGCCCTGATGCAGTCCGATGAATTGAACGGCGGCCGCGCGGTGGAGCAACGCCAGGTGGTGTATGACACGCGCGGCCATCTCGCCGAACTCTTCTCCAAAGCGATTCACCAGGGAAAGCTGGATGAGTTGCTGACCCAGGAAGATGGGGAGCGGCTCGTCGCCTTCTTGAAGACGTATGGCGACCTCAGCGACGAGCTTACCTACACGGGAACCGAGCGGGCGGGTTACGCGGTGGCGCGGAGCGGCGGCACCGATTCGGCGCAGTTTCGAAAGCCGCTGGGCTTGGACGATCTATTGACGGCGAACTTCGTGAAGGGCGAGTTTTACGAGGACCGCCTGGACTGGCAAGCGACCATGTTTCAGCCGGTCGGCGGGATGGACCGAATCGCGTATGCGTTCGCGGACCGGCTCGGCGGTCTAGTGCGCTACCGATGTCTCGTGAAAGAGATCCGGCGGACGGAGCGGGGCGTGCGGGTGGTATATGCCGCGGCGGATGCTGCTGTGACTCAGATCGAGGCGGACTTCTGTATCTGCACGCTGCCGGTTCCGATCCTGCGTGGCATTCCGAATGATTTTTCGAATGCCACGCGGCAGGCGATCGAGGAATGGTCGATGGTCAAGCAGTACAAGATCGGCTGGCAGGCGCCCCGTTTTTGGGAACGGGAAAATCACATCTATGGAGGAATTTCCTTCTCAAACCAGACGGTGGACCTGCTGTGGTACCCGAGCGACCGGCTGTTTTCTTCGCACGGCGTTTTGATTGCGGGGTACAACTACGAGACAGACGATGCCGGCGCGCCGACAGATTTCGGGAGGTTGGGATCGATGGCTGCGAAGCTGGCCGCGTCGCGCACTTCAGTGGAAAAGCTTCACCCCGGTCACAGCAAGGATCTGACCAAGCCGATTTACGTTTCGTGGGCCGCGATTCCGCACAGCTTGGGCAGCTATGCCAACACGCACCTCGACAGCGCGCAGCCGGCGTACCGGCAGATGCACCAGTCCGAAGGGAACATCTTCTTCGCCGGAGATTATCTGAGCCAAATCGTCGGCTGGCAGGAAGGCGCCGCGCTCTCGGCGCGGCGCGTTGTGGGGGAGATTGCGCGGCGGGTGTGAAGCGACATTCAAATCGCTCGGCATCATTGAGTTTGCCTCCACTGGCGTAGCGGCGCCGCTCGGACGAGCGGGGCATGGAGAGGCTGCCCCACCTCCTTACTTGTGCGGCTCTTGAGCCGGAGGTGGCGGCGGAGGCGGAGTTCCAAAGCCTCTCGCTCCGGGGGGCGGGGGCAATGCCGCCGTGCCGCCGAGTTCGAAGACGAAGAGGGTCGGCGGGTTGTCGACCTTCGCGTCGGTCGGTCCCGCGGTCTGCGGGGGACGGCCGATGCCGGCCAGGAAGGCGATGTACTGCTTGCCGTCCACCGTGTAAGTGATCGGAGGCGCGGCGCCGGCGCGGTTAGTGCGGATCTCCAAAAGCTGGTCGCCCTTATCAGCGCTGTAGGCGATTAGTCGGCCGTCGTTGAGGACTTGAAACACTAAGTTGCCGGCGGTCGTAAGAGTGCCGCCACCGCTGGCGCCGCCGCCGGGCTTGCGCCAGACCAGCTTCTGATTCACAGGATCCCAAGCTTCCAGTACGCCGCGTGTGCCGGGCTCCGGATCCGGCCCGATGATTGGCGGCACCCTCGGCTTCACACCCGGCCCGGGAAACGCGACCCCGGGATGGCCGAACGGGAAACCGCGCACTTCGTCGGCCGCCAGGAACGTGTAGCTTCCTTGCGAGGCCGGGAGGTAGATCAGCCCGGTGGCCGGGTTGTAGGACATCGGCGCCCAGTTGTGCGCGCCACCCCCGGTCGGATAGATCTGCACGGGAGTCTTGTCGTCATAATTCGCCTCGGCATTGATGAACGGCCGACCGGATTTTTCGTCGAAGCCTTTGGTCCAGTTCACCTGCACGAAAGGCGCGGCGGAGATGAACTCGCCGGTGACGCGGTCGAGCACGTAGAAGACGCCGTTCTTTGGGGCCTGCATGATCACTTTGCGCGTGCGGCCCTTGATCTGCAAATCGGCCAGGATAAACCCGCCGACCGCGTCGAGATCCCATTGATCATCCGGGGTGGTCTGGTAATACCACTTGAGCTTGCCGGTGTTGGCATCCAACGCCACGATCGAACAGGCGTAGAGGTTGTCGAGGTGCTTGTCACCGCCGCGGAATTTTTCCGGCCAGGGTTCGGCGTTCCCGGTACCGGCGAAGACCGTGTTGGTGTCGGCGTCGTAGACCATACCGTCCCAAACCGACCCGCCGCCGCCCCACTTCCACCATTCGCCGGTCCAGGTTTTGGCCGCGGTGCGCTGCGCGTCGTCTTCGAAGCCTTTCGAGGGATCGCCCGGCACGGTGTAGAAGCGCCAAGAGTGTTTCCCGGTGGCGACGTCGTAGGCATCGACGAATCCGCGAGTAGGATGATCGCCGCCCGCCACGCCGACGACGACCTTGTTGCCTGCGATGCGCGGGGCGATCGTCAGTGAATACCAATCCTGCGGATAGGCGACTCGCGCTTCCCAGACGAATTTTCCGGTCAGCGCATCCAGCGCGACCAGGCGGCCGTCATTGACCGGTGCGAAGATCTTGCCCTCGGAGAGCGCGATGCCGCGGTTGAGCACGCCGCAGCACATGCGGGTCCGGACCGCGGTTTGGTTCACTTCGGGATCCCAGCGCCAGATTTGTTTCCCAGTGCGGGCGTCAACCGCGAAGACAACGCTCCAGGTGGTGATGCCGTAGATGGTGTTGTTCCAGACCAGCGGCGTGGCTTCCTGATTGCCGCCGCCCGCGCCGAGTTCCAGGGACCAGGACAGGCCTAGTTTGCCGACGTTAGACGTGTCGATTTGCTTCAGCGGGCTGTAGCGGGTTTCGGCCTGATTGAGGCCGTAGGTGAGCCACGTGCCGGGCAGCGGATCATTCGCCGTTCCGGCAGTCTTGAGAACTTTGGCGTCTACCGGCCGCGGCGGCTGCGCGGAAACATTCGAAATCGAAGCGAAAGCCAGACAGAGCCCAGCGGCCCAAGGAGCCTTACAAGGGAAAAGGATCATGAGATTTCTCATTCAAACGAAGTATGACGGATTTTGTTCCGTAAAAAACCAACCTGCTGATCTATCTCATGCTAGCAGCGGCGGGGCAAGCCCGAACCGGCTATCGACTCCGGTGTATTCGACTCTACTCCGGATCGATAGCTTTCATCCCGCACCGCTTTGCCGATGTAATGGTCTTGGCGAGCCTTTCGCCACCCCTAGCTTCGGCGCGATTTTTGCCGATGTAGATGAGGAGCACATCCCGATGTCGATGAACGCTGTGTTTGTGCAGGTCGAAGATTCTGAAATCGCTGGGTTTGAGGCCGATCCGGATTCGGTGGAGGCGCTGTTTACGAACGGGACGCTACCCTCGGCCGGCATGCTGAACCTGGCGGTGACGATGCAGGAGCGGCTGCGGACAATGGGGCCTGAACAGATGACGGCGATGCTCTCACGCTTGCCGGAGCCTCTCCGGCAGCAGCTCGAAGGAAGTATGCGGCGAACGAATGCCGCCATGGCATCGGGTCAGGACATGGTGAAGCTGCTCCCGGAGCGGCTGGAGAGGCGGGGAGACCCGGCCAGGAAGCGCGACGTGCTTTCGCTGGAGAAGGCGTGGCACGGCGTGCATTATCTTCTGGCGGGCGCCGCCGAACCCGGAGCGGAGTTGCGCAGTCAGGCGGTACTCGGCGGCGTGGAATTGGGCGACGATCCGGAGGGCTTCTCTGGCTACGGTCCGGCGCGCTACTTCCGCGCGGCTCAAGTGCGTGCGCTCAGCGAAGAGTTGCGCCGCCCGGAAGTGGAATCCGAGGCTGCCGCACGTTTCGACTCCGAGACGATGTCACAACTGCAAATCTATCCCGGTTGGCACGGCGGAGACCAGGACAAAGAATGGCTGATGGATGCCTTTCAGCGTCTCCGCGATTTCTATTCGAATGCGGCGGCCCAAGGGCGGGCGATCGTCACTTGTCTGGTGTAGAGCGGACACGTTTGCCGGCGCAGGTAATCAACTTCCTGGTCGATCTTGACCGGGCGCTCGGGGCGGTTATACACGAACGGTAACGTCGCGCTCTGAACGAACGCCCATACCTTAGTTTTGTGTGATAAAACAGGATGACATGATCCGGTTGCAAATCATTGATTCTGCGAAGAGTTGAACCTATGAAGCGTTTTCTTTCTGCCATTGCGCTGGGAGCTCTGACGGCTTCGCTCGCCGTATCGCAACCTTCGTCTCCGGCGGCCGGACCCGATTCGTATCACGCCCTGCTGAGCACCTATTGCTTCACCTGCCACAACTCGCGGGCGAAGGTCGGCGGTTTGGCTTTGGATAGCCTCGATCTCACGACCGCAGCTAACGACGCGCAGACCTGGGAAAAGGCGCTCCGCAAACTGCGCGGTCATTTGATGCCGCCGCCCGGCAGCAAGCAGCCGCCGCAGAAAGACGTGGATGCGTTCGCGGCCTGGATGGAGAATACACTCGATTCGGATCCTAAAGGGCCGAAGGCGGGCTACGTCCCAATTCAGCGGCTGAACCGGACCGAGTATGCCGCTTCCGTCAAAGCGCTAATCGGTGTGGAAGTGGATGCGAAGGACGTTCTGCCGCAGGATGTCCAGGTGGACGGGTTCGACAATATCGCCGCAGCGTTGAGCGTCTCTCCGGCGTTCCTCGATCAGTACGTCAGCGCGGCGCGGCACATTGCGAGACTCGCGGTCGGCGAGCCCAGTCCCCGGCTTTCGAATGTGAAGTACCTGATTTCAGCCAATCAGGATCCGGACGTGCCGTTTCCACCGGGCACTCACGGCGGCGTGCGGTTCAAGCATAATTTCCCCGCCGACGGCGAGTACCGCATCAACGTCAATGACGTTTCCGTGGGCCTGTACACCAACACCATGGAGAACCAGAGCACCCTCGTCATCATGATCGATGGCAAGATCGTGTTCCGAAAACCGATCGGCGGACATGCCGATCTGGAGTTGGCGAACCGGAAGGCAGCGGAGGCGCGCAAGGAGATCACGGAGCGATTCCAGAAGATTCCGGTGCAGGTGCAGGCAGGCGTGCGCGATGTGATGGTCGCTTTTGTCGACCGCGCGCACGTGGAGTCCGACGAGAACGTGGCGGCGGGATTCGGCGGCATTGGCGCACTCGGCTTCGGTAACGGCAACGGGCGCATGGCGCGTCTGGCTGATGGAGTTGAAATTCTTGGGCCGTATAACCCGACTGGCATTTCCAATACCGCGAGCCGCGCTCTGATCTTCATCTGCGATCCGAAGAAGATGGGTGAGGAAGCCTGCGCGAAGCAGATCACAGAAAACCTGACGCGGCGCGCGTTCCGCCGGCCGGTCACCGCGGACGATGTGGCGCTCCTAATGCCCTTTTACGAGGCTGGGCGCAAAGACGGCGGGAGCTTCGATCAGGGCATCGAGCAAGTGGTAGCGGCCGTGCTGGCGAGCCCCGACTTTCTGTATCGCGCGATTCGCGGCCCGAAAGGTGCATCCCCGAATTCCGAGTTGGCTCTCACGGATCTGGAACTGGCCTCGCGGCTATCTTTCTTCCTGTGGAATACCGGTCCGGACGAGGAACTGCTGAAGCTGGCCGCGGCGGGCGGCCTCAGCAAACCCGGAGCCACGGAAAAGCAGGTGCGGCGCATGCTGGCCGATCCCAAGGCCTCCAGTCTGGTCACCAGCTTCGCCATGAAGTGGCTCAATCTCGACACGCTCGATTCGGTGAAGCCCGACCCGAACTTATTCCCGGCATTCACCGAACAACTGCGCCAGGACTATTTGAAAGAAGCGGAGCAGTTCATCAGCAGCGTCCTTTTGGAGGACCACAGCGTGTTGGATCTGCTGACCTCCAACCACACGTTTTTGAATGACCGGCTGGCCCGGCTCTACGGAGTGCCAGGCGTGCTCGGCAGCCAATTCCGCGAAGTCGTGCTGAGCGAGAAAGAGCGCGCCGGCCTGCTCGGTAAGGCCGCAGTGGAGATGCGGAGTTCGTATGCCGACCGCACCTCGCCGGTATTGCGGGGGCAGTGGGTTCTCGACAAATTGCTCGGCACGCCGCCGGCGCCCCCTCCGCCGAACACCGCCACCGACCTATCTCAAAAAGCGGGCGAGGCGCCGAAAACCGTCCGGGCGCGGCTCGAACAGCATCGCGATAAGGGCGTCTGCAAGCAGTGCCATGGCGTGATCGATCCCACTGGCCTGGCGCTTGAGAATTTCGACGTGATCGGGCAGTGGCGGACCGTAGACCGCCAGGCGAACGCACCGATCGATGCCAGCACGGTGCTGCCCAACGGAGTCGCCATCGACGGCCCCGTGGAACTGCGAGCGCAGTTGGCCGATCGCCCGGCCCTGTTCGCTCAAGCGGTGACGGAAAAACTGATGATGTACGCGCTCAACCGGCAGCTCGAATATTTCGATATGCCGCAGACGCGCGCGGTGGTTCGTGCGGCGGCGAAAGACAATTACAAATTTTCTTCAATCGTTTTGGGCATCGTCAATACCGATGCCTTCCGAAAACAGGGAGCGGCGCCGGCGGCAAAAGGAATAGCCGCCGATGAACGCCGATAAACGCGGATCTGGAGATCATATGTTCCTCACCAAGAAACACTTGGCGCGTAGAACGGTACTGAAGGCGGCCGGCGTGAAACTGGCGCTGCCATTTCTGGATGCGATGGTGCCTGCCGGTACGGCGCTGGCCCAGACGGCTGCCGTTCCCAAAATGCGCGCAGCCTTCTTCTATCTCCCCCATGGCGCCATCATGTACAACACCAAGCATGGTCCCGCCATGGACAAGTGGACGCCGAGCGGTTCGGGCGCCGATTTCAAGCTCAGCCCGATTCTTGCCTCGCTCGAGCCGTACAAGAAGTACGTGTCGTCGTTCGGCAATCTGGAGAACGCGGCCACGGCGGGATCGGTACATACGTTCACACCCGCAACGTGGCTGAGCGCCACGCGTCCGGACACCGGCGGTCCCAAGGCGCACATGGCCACGACGCTCGATCAGGTGATCGCCAACTTCATCAGCCAGGATACTCCGCTGCCTTCGCTGGAACTCGCGTCGGAGACCACCTCTCAGGTGGCGGCGGGCGGCGGCGGCTCGTACACGACGCTGTCTTTCCGTGATGCTGATTCGCCTCTGCCCATGGAGTACAACCCGCGCAAAGTATTCCTCGAACTCTTCGGCGAAGGCGATACCGCGCAGGAACGCACCGCGATCAGCCATCAGACCAGCAGCCTGCTGGATCTGATCATGGATCGGACGAAAAAACTGCAAGGTGATCTGGGTAGCGGCGACCGCGCCGTCCTGGACGGCTACCTCGATAGCGTTCGTGAAATCGAGCGGCGCACACAGATGGCATCCGCGAAGGGCGTTTCGGGTCTGAAGATTCCCACCGCTCCGGCCGGCGAACTCGATAAGTTTGACGAGCAGGTTAAGCTGATGTTCGATCTGCTGGCGCTGGCGTTCCAAGCCGATCTCACGCGCGTGGCCACATACATCATGGTGGCCGAAGGCACCAACCGGACCTACAACCACATCGGCGTTCCGGATTCGTTCCATCCCGTCTCTCACCATGCCGACGATCTCGAGCGGATCAACAAGCTGGTCAAGATCCAGACCTGGCACGTGGAGAAGTTCTCGGAATTCGTGAAGAAGATGGCGGAGACGCCGGACGGGCAAGGCAGCCTGCTCGATCATTCGATTTTCATGTACGGGTCGAACATGAGTAATAGCGACCTGCACAACAACTATCCGGAGCCGAACATCGTTGTCGGCGGCGGCGCCGGCAAGATGAAGCTCGGCGGCCAGCACCTGGTGCTGCCGGAGAAGACGCCGATCGCGAATCTGCACCTGACGCTGCTGCAGAAAGTCGGATTGGAGCGCGACAAATTTGGCGACAGCACCGGCACGATCGCGGCGATCTAGGGGGCCAGGTGGATCGTAGAGAATTTTTGAAGGGCGCGGTAGGGGGCTCGCTGGCACTATGGGCGCCGCCCCGGATTCGCGCTCAGCAGACGTCGGGCGCTGTGCGCCGCCTGACGGACAAACTGGCCGTGGTTGATGGCGGCAGCAACATTCTGGCATTCTCCGGCGGCGGCGGGTTGGTGCTCGTTGACAGCGGCGCACCCAAATCCGGAGACCCGGTGACGTCCGCGCTCAAGAGCCTGAGCTCCGAGGCAAAAGTGCAAATGCTCTTCAATACGCACTATCATCTCGATCAAACAGGCAACAACGAATTGTTCGCGCAGGCCGGAGCGAAGATCATTGCCCATGAGCGCACTCGGGAGTGGATGTCGACCGACTATTGGGTTCCGGCGGAAGACCGTTACGAGAAGGCGCGGCCCAAGGCGGCCCGGCCCAACGAAACCTTTCAGACTACCGGCTTATTGAAATCGGGCGATGAATCGATCGAGTATGGCTACCTGCTCATGGCCCACACAAGCGGCGACATTTATGTCCATTTCAAGAATTCCAATGTGCTGGCGGTGGGCGACGTGGCTTCGCCATTGCGCGATCCGGCGCTCGACTATTTCACGGGGGCCTGGATCGGGGGCCGCGTCGACGCGATGGATCTGCTGCTGAAACTAGCCAACGACCAGACAAAGATCGTGCCCGCGTATGGCCCTGTAATGACGAAAGCCGAATTCAAGGCCGAACGCGACCTGATGGAGGAAGTTCGGGCGCGCCTGTTCAAACAGATTCGCGAAGGCGAGGGTCCCACCGACATGCTGGAGGAAGGCCTTCTCAACGGCCTGCCCCGCGCGTGGAAAGATCCGAAAAGATTCCTGTATGACGCAGCTAAAGGGCTGTGGGCTCATCATGACAAACTCGACCCCAATGTGGTGTAGTGGCGCAGGCTTCCAGCCTGCGGGGAGACAAGCGTGAAACTTTCGATCCTCGCCATTCTTTGCATTGCTGCCGCTGCGCCCCTCGTGGCTGACGTCGAGAAAGGTTCTCTGGCCAGCCTTATTCAAGAGGGCAACCGCAAGGCTGCGCTCGAAAAGATTCGCGCCGGAGCGGATGTAAACGAAGCGCAGCCCGACGGCACCCGGCCCATCCACTGGGCAGTCTACCGGGTCGATTACGAACTCCTCGATGCGCTGATCGCCAAGAAAGCCAGGGTCGACGTAACCAACGAGTTCGGATCCACTCCGCTCGCCGAAGCCGCCAAGCTGGGCGACGCCCGGATGGTGAAGACGTTGCTGGACGCCGGCGCAAAGCCCGATACTCCCAACCAGGATGGCGAGACAGCCTTGATGCTGGCGATCAAAACCGGGGAACTGCCGGTGGTTGAAATGCTGATCCGAGCCGGCGCGAACGCCAACGCGATGGAGACATTCCATCAGCAGACGGCCCTGATGTGGGCGGCCTCGGCGCCCAAGAACGCCGGTGAAATCGTTAAGCTGCTGCTTTCGAAAGGCGCCGATTTCAAGCCTCGGGCACTCTACAGCGATTGGGAGAGCCAGATTACGTCCGAGCCGCGTGCGCAATACCGGCCGGTCGGCGGGCTGACTACGTTGCTGTATGCGGCACGCAACGGCTGCTATGAGTGCGTCGATGAACTGATCGCGGCCGGAGCCGACGTAAACCTGCCGACGCCGGAAGCCGTGACCGCGCTGATGCTCGCCGTGGATAACGACCACAACGATGTCGCGAAACTGCTGCTCGACCGCGGCGCCAACCCAAACGTTTGGGATTGGTGGGGACGCACCGCACTCTACATTGCGATTGATCGAAAAGCCACTGCGGCGGCCCCGGCGCGCGGCGGATTGTTTGGAGGGCGCGGCGCTCGCGGCGTGGCACCACCGGCGGCTCGCGCTTCAAGCCGGCCGGCCGTTTCCAGCATGGAGATCATCCAGGCGCTGCTTGCCGCTGGCGTCGATGTCAATGTTCCGCTCAACATGCACCGCCCCAGCCGGGGTGGGAACAGCGGCAGGTTCATCGAAGAGTTTCGAAATACCGGATGCACGCCTCTGTTCCGCGCCACTGAGGCTGGGGATACGGAGGTTGTTCGCCTTCTTCTCGATAAGGGCGCGAACCCCAACATCTCGGCGATGGGGCTCACGCCGTTCCTGATTGCGGCCGGAGTGGGAACCGGCGGTCGCGGCACCGGCCTCGCCGCGTCCACGAGCGCCGGCGGAGCGGTGAATCAATCGATCATGGATCTGCTGCTGCAGCACGGCGCCGATCTCAACGCTCAAGTCACCGGCACGAAGACGTATTCTCTTCGCATCTCCCGCGCTCCCTCTTCGACCGAAGGCATGACGGCGCTGCACGTGGCGGCCCAGGGGAGCAAGACGGATCTCGTGCGTTACCTCATTGAGAAGGGAGCCAACCCCGGCCTGCTCGACGCCAACGGCCACAAGCCGATCGACCTGGTCGCGAGCGCCGGCGCGCGGGCAGGTGGCGCTCAACCGCCTGCGCGGGGCAGCGCTACCGGTAGTGCCGGTGATCCTCCCGCGGCAGCCGGAGCGAGAGGCGGCCCCGGCCCAAGAGGCGCCGACCCGGCAGCTATCGCCGAAGTTCGCGCGCTTCTCGAGGCGGCTTCGAACAAGTAATCGCCGCGCAGCGGCGTCTCGTCAACAGGCCCTCAGGAGTGGCCGCCGGAGGCGCGGCGCTTTACATGGCTGAGCACCACCGGCGCGGTCGCGTAGTCTTCGAGCGCGACGATCTTCGCGGCTGTGTCCGGCGCCACCTTGCCCGTCAATGAGATTCTGCCTTCGCCGTCACCCTTCGCGTTCACACGAAGCTCGATGACGGAGAAGTCGTAAGTGGATGGGACGGCCTGACCCGTCGGCTTCCACAAATCGTTTGCCGCTCCGAGACGCCGGTCTGTAATCAGGATGATGCGATCGGCGCCATCCGGGCCGGCCACCTTCCCTGCGTATCGAAGCGCGTACCCGGCAACCTCGGAGGACCAGAGATATCCGACGGTCGCGGCCTCCTGCAATGTAGCCGCCAAAGCCGCTTCGGAAGTCGGAGGCGGAGCATTTTCTGCCCCACCGCGACCGCCGCCTCGTCCACCTCTTGCTCCCGCTCCTCGCCCGGGCGGCGCCCCTGCTCGGCCCGGGGCTTGTGCGGGTGCGCCGTTCGCCTGCCCCTTCGTATTCCACGCAGACATTAATTTGTCGCGTTCGGCATCGGTCGACCAGCGAAGGATCTCGATGCGGATGGAGTCCGGCGCGCCCGTCACATTCGCCGTTGTCGCGGTAAAACTCGCAACCGGGCCGGAGGCCGCGGGCGTCTGTGCACCCAGCCCGACCACCGCGAGGCTAATCCCAACCAAGACAAATCTCATTTGCTTCACGCGTTAGTCCCGCAGGGCATCTTATCAATTCGGCAGGATGCAGTGCCAATCGGTACTGGATCCGTATCCCACGCGGATCCGCGGTTTGAAATATACTGTGCGAACAGACAGGCAACCGAATGAAGAGATATCACCCGATCCGTTCGGCCGTGCTGGCAGCGGCCTTCGTTTTCGGCGGTAGCGCAGCCGCCCAAACGGCCGCCGTGCGGAATGCGCCGCCCCCGATCACCTGGCCATCTCCTCCGCTGGCCGACGGCCCCATCGTGCTCGATACCGGGATCCAGCATCAGATCCGGCTCACTGTCACGAAAGGCTTGAACCAGCCCTGGAGCATGGCGTTTCTTCCCGATGGCGCCATTCTGATCACGGAGCGGCCCGGCCGTCTGCGGATCGTGCGCAATGGCGTACTCGACCCGGTGCCCGTAACCGGTGTGCCGCAGGTGCGCGCGCAGGGACTTTCGGGACTGATGGACCTCGCTCTGCATCCTCGTTTTGCCGAGAACCACCTGATTTATTTCACCTATCACAAGCCGTCTGCCGCTCAGAGCGGAAACAACGCCGGCGTCATCACGCTCGCTCGGGGACGATGGGACGGGAATGCGCTGGTTGAAGTGCGCGACCTCTTTTCGGCCGTGCCCAGCGGCAACGCTTCGCGAATTGTTTTCGGCAAAGACGGGATGGTGTACATGACCGTGGGAGTCGGGGATCCACCTGGAGCGGCGCGCGCCCAGGACCCGAATGACCTCGCCGGCAAGGTGCTGCGGCTGCGCGACGACGGCACGGCGCCGCCCGACAATCCGTTTGTCGGCCGCGCTGGATACCGGCCGGAAATCTACACGTTGGGCCACCGCAACGCGCTGGGGCTCGCGGTCCAGCCGGATACAGGCGCAATCTGGGAATGCGAGGACGGCCCTAATGGCGGTGACGAGATCAATATCCTGCGCTCCGGTAAGAACTATGGCTGGCCGGTGGTCAGCTACGGCCGCTTCTACCTCGGCTCGCGCGTCAGCGAGGATCCCTGGAAGGAAGGCATGGAGCCGCCATTGGTGTTCTGGGTTCCGGCGATCGCCATCTCCGGAATGACCTTCTACACCGGAGACAAGTTTCCCAACTGGAAGAACAACGTGTTCGTGGGGGGGATGCGGCAGGGCGAGGTTCCGCGGTCCGGGCATCTGGAGCGGATCGACTTCAACGAAAAATGGGAGGAGTTGCACCGCGAGTCGATGTTGCGCGAGTTGCAGCAGCGCATCCGCGATGTCCGCCAGGGACCCGACGGTTATCTCTATTTACTAACTGCCGAGAACGACGGCGCTTTGATTCGCATTGAACCCTGGCCGGCGGGCCCCTCCAGCGCGGCCTCAAGGTAACCCGCCAACCCATAGCAACGCCACTGTCTGAAGTAGAATGAGGAGCCGAGGAGACCATAGTTATGGCTTATAGAGGGCGGACCTGGATTCAATGGTCCGCGGCGTTGGTTGTGCTTTGGCTCGCCGTGCCGGGCAGAGCGCAGGCCCCGGCCCGAACAACCGCGCAGGTTCCCCGCATGCCGGATGGCAAACCGAACTTCACCGGGCTGTGGCAGGCTTTGGGCACGGCATACTGGGACATTCGGGATCACAGCGCACACGCGGGACCGTTATTTCAATTGGGCGCGACCGGGGCTGAACCCGCTGGCGAGGGCATCGTCGAAGGCGGCGAAATTCCGTACACTCCCGCAGCCGCCGCCAAGCAAAAAGAGAACCTGCAAAACCGGCTGAAGCTCGACCCGGAAGTGAAGTGCTACATGCCGGGAATTCCACGCGCGAATTATATGGCTTTTCCGTTCCAGATCGTTCAATCGCAGCGTGATGTCGCGTTCGCCTATGAATACGCCACCGCCAACCGGGTAGTCAACATGGGAAAATTCAAGGAAGGTGCAGTGGACACTTGGATGGGAACGTCGAACGGCCACTGGGAAGGCGACACGCTGGTAGTCGATGTCAGCGGCCTGAACGGCAATAGCTGGTTCGACCGGTCGGGAAACTTTCAGACTGAGAATACGCACGTTGTCGAGCGGTTCTCGCTGGCCGACGCCGATCACATTAATTACGAAGCGACCATCGAAGACAAGACCATCTATACGCGACCGTGGAAGATCAGCACGGTTTTATACCGTCGTAAAGAAAAGAATGCCCAGCTCAATGAGTTCAAGTGCGTGGAATATGCGGAAGAGCTGATTTACGGGGAGCTGAAAAAGAAGTAGGAGGTCCGGGATGAAGCATCTGACAGTCTTGGCCGTGGCTGCATGGTTCGCCTTGGCAGCCGGGCCGGCAATCGGACAAAACACAAAATCGGCGCCCAAAGGCTGGACGCAGTCCAAAACCCCGTGGGGCGATCCGGATTTGCAGGGGACCTGGACGAGCGACGACTGCATCGGCACGCCCCTAAACCGGCCCGCGAATCTTGGCGAAAAGGCCTTCTTCACAGAGGAGGACCTCGCCAAGCGCCAGGATCAATTGGCTAAGCAAAAGGAGCGGGATCTGCAGGAAACCGTCGCGTCCGATCAGCGTGTGGGTACCGGACCGCCGGCGCACTGGGGCGAACGCGCGCGGCGGCCTTGCAAGCAGACGTCACTGGTGGTCGATCCGGCGAATGGCCACGAGCCCGAGTTGCTTCCGGAAGCCAAGGCGCGGCCCATTCCCGAGGGCGCCGGCAACAACAATCCCAAAGCCGACTCCTGGGAAGATTTCAGCTACTACATCCGCTGCATCAGCCGGGGTGTGACCGGTTCGATCCTGCCGGTGATCTACGGCAACGGCCAGGAAATCGTTCAAGGGCCCGGCTACGTGACGATCCTTCAGGAAATGGTGCATGAAGCGCGGGTCATTCCGGTCGACGGCCGCCCGCACCCGGGGCCAAATGTCCGTTCGTACATGGGCGATGCGCGCGGTCACTGGGACGGAAATACCTTGGTCGTTGAAACCACGAATTTCCTGGGCGGCAAGACAGGGATCGGCCTGAATGGAGGCGGCACTCCCACCACCGAAGCACTAAAGCTGGTGGAACGCTACACGCGTGTGGGTCCAAACGAGATGCGCTATGAGGTCACCGTAGACGACCCGAAGACG
>DASXAK010000136.1:0-10086 GCA_036406715.1 Bryobacteraceae bacterium
CATTTTGAAAATCCGCTTGCCGCGCAGTTTGAAGCTCCCCACCTGCAAGACCACCGAGATGGCCTCGAGGATGAAGATCCCTCCGATGAACAGCAGCAGCACCTCCTGCTTGATGAGAACGGCGACGACGGCCATTGCGCCGCCCAACCCCAGCGCCCCCACGTCCCCCATGAAAATATCCGCCGGATGCGCGTTGTACCAGAGGAACCCGATGCTGGCGCCCGTCATGGCCCCGCAAAATACCGTCAACTCCGAGGAGCGGGGGTTGCGCGCGAGCTGTAGATATTGCGCCAGTTCGACATGACTGCCGACATAGGTGAGCACGGTCAGCGCTCCCGCGGCGATCACGGTCAGCCCGATCGCGAGCCCATCCAAGCCATCCGTGAGGTTCACGGCGTTGGACATGAACACGACAATCAAGGCCAGCACAATGCAGAACGGCAGCACTCCGAACGCGTAGGTCCACGGGCTGTGCATGAGGGAATCGATCAGCAGCGACGGCTGGAACTGTTTGGCGAATGGAATGTTGACGGCCGTGGAATACTCGCCATAGGATCGCAGATACAGCAGCGCCGCCCCGATGGCGAATGCCAGCGCGAACTGATATACCAGCTTGCGTTTACCGGTCAGCCCAAGATTGCGCTGCTTGGTGACTTTGGCGTAGTCGTCGAGGAAGCCGATCCAGCCGTAGCCGATCAGCGCGATGAGCGCAATCCACACGTACGGATAGCGCAGATCCGCCCACAGGAGTGTCGGAATTACGATCGAGATGATAATGAGAACGCCGCCCATGGTCGGAGTGCCCGCCTTTTTTTGGTGCGACTGCGGGCCTTCCTCGCGAATGTATTGCCCGATTTGGAACTGGCGCAGGCGGTTGATCAGCCACGGCCCCAGCGCGATGCAAAGGAACAGGGCGGTGAGGCTGGCGAATCCGGTTCGGAACGTTGTGTAACGGAATACACGAAACGGGCTGACGTACCGGTAAAGCTGTTCGTAGAGGAGAAAATACAGCATCGAGGTTCCTACGCTAACAGCCTCTCCAAAACACGTTCCACTCGAACACCGCGCGAACCTTTCAGCAGGATGGCGTCGCCCGGACGCGCCATTTCCCGCAACGCCGCGCCGGCCTCTCCGGCATCCTCAAAGAAAATCGCGGCGCTCTCCGGAATCCCGGCGCCGACCGCCGCGTTGATCATGGCGCGGGCAAAACCCCGCACGCCGATCAAGAAATCGATACCCTTTTCGGCCGCGTAGCGGCCGACCTGCCGGTGCAATTCCTCCGAAGCATGGCCCAGTTCGAGCATTTCACCGAGCACGGCGATCCGGCGTTCGGCGGGTGTTTGGCTCAATACGTCGAGCATGGCCCGCGCGGCCTCGGGGTTAGAGTTGTAGCAGTCATTCCAAATCGCGATTCCGTTCCAATCCATGCGCTCGCCGCGCATCTTTCCGGCAGTGAACGAACGAACGGCGCCAGTCAGTTTGGCGGGCGCGATCCCCAGGACGCGCGCCACGGCGATCGCCGCCAGCAGGTTCATGATTCCGTGGCGGCCGGCCAAAGTAGTCTCGAATTCCTCGCCGCCTACCCGAAACCGGGTGACCTCGCCGTTCAGTGCGAGGGCTTCGGCGCGGACTTCGGCGCATTCGGAAAACCCGAACGTGACCGACGGGCCGGGATGAACATCGCGGAATTGACACACGCGCGGGTCATCGCCATTCAAAACCGCCACGCCGTCGCGGGGTAGTCCTTCGATCAACTCACGTTTGGCCGCCGCGACGCCTTCGATCGAGTCGAAAGCTTCCACGTGCGCGTAGCCGACATTGGTCACGACGCCAATTTCGGGCCGGGCGATTTCCGCCAGCGTCCGGATCTCGCCGGCGTGGTTCATTCCCATCTCCAGAACCCCGACGCGGCTTTCGTCCGGGAGCCGCAGTATCGAGAGCGGCACGCCCACATGATTATTGAGGTTGCCGACCGTCTTGCCCACCGCGAATTCGCCCGATAACAGGTGCGCGATGGCGTCCTTGGTCGTGGTTTTCCCCGCGCTTCCCGTAACCCCGATGACCCGCCCGCTCCACTGGTCACGCGCCCACGAGGCGAGCCGCTGCAGAGCGATCAGAGAATCGCTCACCACCAACTCGCGATCGGCGCCCGAACTGCGCTCGACTACGACAGCCGACGCGCCTTTTGCCAGAGCCGGCGGAACAAAATCGTGGCCGTCGAAATTCGGCCCGCGTAGCGCAAAGAACACGTCGCCGGCATTCTGTGTCCGGGTATCCACGCTCCAACCGGCAACTTTCACGGGCTGCGGAGCGCCGGAAGCGTTCATGACGCGAGCGGCCTGTTCGAGATCCACTGTCATGGCTTACCCGGCCTTGTGATACCCGTAGCTCTTGAGCACGTCCCGGGCCACGGCCCGGTCGTCGAAGGCAAGCGTCTGATCTTTCAGTATCTGGTACGTCTCGTGGCCTTTGCCGGCCAGAATCACGATGTCTCCTTCGTGCGCTTCCTTCAGAGCCCGAGCGATGGCGGTGGCGCGATCGGGCTCGACGATATGCGGTACATCGATCCGGCGGATGCCGACCAGCGCGTCATTCATGATCGTGAGCGGGTCTTCGGAACGCGGATTGTCGCTGGTCAGGACCACCAGGTCGCTCGCTTCGGCCGCGGCTTGCCCCATGAGCGGACGCTTGGTGCGGTCGCGATCGCCGCCACAGCCGAACAGCGTGATCACACGTTTGGGATTCAACGAACGCGCCACGGCGATGACGTTGCGCAGGGCGTCATCGGTGTGCGCGTAATCCACCGCCACCACAAAGGGCTGACCTTCATCCACGCGCTCGAATCGCCCGGGCACCGCCCGCAGAGCCGCAATGCCTCGAGCAATCGTTTCCGGCGGAATCTCGTACGACAATGCCGCGCCGCACGCCGCCAGAATGTTATAGACGTTGATCTTCCCGATGAGCGGCGATTCCACCGCCAAGCGCGTTTTGCCGAATTGAATCTCGAACTTCAGCCCGTCGAAGCCGGAAGAGACCTGCCGCGCCCGCAAGGTGGCCTCCGGGCCGAGACCGTACCAGTAAATCTCCGTCTGCGAACCAAGCTTCATTCCCTGGATCGTTTCGTCGTCGCGGTTCAGGACAGCGAAACGCGGAGCGGGCGCGCCGGCGCCATCAAACAGCATGCGCTTGGCGGCGAAGTACGACTCCATAGTGCCGTGGAAATCGAGATGGTCCCGGGTAAGGTTCGTAAAGACAGCGGTATGAAAGCGGAGGCCGAAGACCCTCCCCAATGCCAGCGCATGCGAGGAGACCTCCATGGTGGCGTAGTCCCCGCCTTGTTGTTTCAGGTCGGCGAAAAGCCGCACGAGATCGAGGGATTCGGGCGTGGTGTTCACTGCCGGAATGACGCGCCCCGCCAGGTGATACTCGATCGTCCCGATCAGCGCCGTGGTGTGACCGGCCGCACGCAGCACCGAATCGAGCAGATAGGAGGTGGTGGTCTTACCGTTGGTGCCAGTGATACCGGTCAGGCAAAGGCCCTCGTCGGGCTTGCCGTAGAAATTGCGCGCGGCGACGGCTAAAGCCTGCCGCCCGTGATCCACCTGAATCCACGCGCCATCGAAACCCGTGGGCGCTTCCGATTCGCTGGCCACGGCGACTGCACCCCGCGCTCGCGCGTCCTCAGCGAAACGCCGCCCATCGGTCCGAGCGCCCGGAAATGCGAAGAACAGAAACCCTTTGCCCACGCGTCGCGAATCAAACTCAAGTCCGTCAATCTCCACTCCGGCAATACCGGGCGAAAGGGGCTGCGTCAGCCCTACGCCCGAGAGTATCGCGCCGAGTTTCATCTCACGAACTGGACCCGAATGCTTTCTCCTGGATGTAGAACCGCTCCCGGCGCCGGGACCTGGACCCGCGCCACTCCACTGCCGTTGGGCAGCACGTTCAAACCTTTGGCCGCGGCTTCCGCGAGCACCGCCCGCATCGTTTTTCCCTGGAAGTTCGGCACGCGCGGACCCACTTGGGCCAACATACCTGGCTTATCGTCGTCATCGTCGACGTCCTCGAGAATATTCGGCTCATCGGAATCGCTATCCAACGCCGCGCTCAGATCTTCGACCGGCTTCTTAGTAACGAGTGGCGGCGCGGGCAGATCCGGCAAATCCTTGGGAACATCCAGAACCCGAAGAGCTTCCGTGGCGACCGCATGAAAAACCGGAGCGGCGGCAGCACCTCCAAAGCCCGCCGAGCCGTGGGTTCCGTTCAACGTGACTACTACTACAATAGCTGGATTTGTCAAAGGCGCAAAGCCGATAAAAGACCCGTTGTAAGTGTTATGAGAGTAGCGATGGGTCGACATATCGAAGATCTGGGCTGACCCGGTCTTACCGCCGGTCGAGTAGCCCGCCAGTTGGGCCTTGGGCGCGGTGCCACCCTTCATGACCACGCCTTCCATCATCTGGCGCATGGTGATGGCCGTTTCGGGACGGATCACCCGGACTGGCGACTGGGGCTGCACCAACACATTCCCCTTCTTGAGAACCAGACGCGGCCGGACCAGCAGTCCGCCGCTGGCGAAAACCGAAGCGGCGCGCGCCAGTTGCACGGTGGTGACGCTGACTTCCTGGCCGATCGACACCGAAGCCCAGGACGTCGTGCCCCATCGAGCAAGCTTGCGCAGTTTGCCGTTCGACTCCGCCGGCAGCTCGATGCCTGTTTTCTGCCCGAACCCGAACCGCCGGGCGTACTCGTACAAGTGCGCCTGCCCGACGCGGCTGCCGATTTCGACCGCTCCGATGTTGCTCGATTTCGCGAGCACCTCGGCCATGGGAATCACGTGCAAACCGGAGTGCGAATCGTGAATCACGCGTCCGGGCAGCTTCAGCACTCCGCCATGACAATCGATGGGGCTGTCGGGACGCAACCTGGTGGTCTCGAGCGCCGCCGTGAGCGTCACCACTTTGAATACAGAGCCTGGCTCGAACGGCACGGAGGTGGCATGATTCTGCCGATTGGCTGTGCTCTGGCCGGCGCCGGGAGGCTGGTTGGGATCGTACACCGGATAGCTCGCGAGGGCCAGAATATCGCCATTATGAGGATCCATCACCACCACGCTGCCGCTGCGCGCGTGCAGCTTTTCAACCTGCTCCGTAATCTCGTGCTCGGCGACGAACTGCAGGCGCTCGTCGATCGTCAGTGTGACCGGAGTGCCCGCCCGCGGCTCGGAATCGAGTTGCGATTCGATGCCGCGCCGTTTGACGTCGGTCAGCAGCCGGATGTGGCCGGGCTCCCCGCGCAGATCGGCATCGAGCGCCCTTTCGATACCCGCGTTGCCTTTCTCTTCGAAATCCACGGATCCCAGAAGATGGGCGGCGAGTTTGCCCTTCGGGTAGTGCCGCTGGCTCTCGCTCTCAAACTCGATCCAGTCGAGATCGAGATTGCGGAGATTTTGGGATTCCTCCGGCGTGATCTGCCGCTTCACCCACATAAACCCGCGGTGATTCAAATACGCCGCCTCCATCTTGCTCTGAAGATCGCGGCGATCCAGGTGCAGCACGAGCCCCAGGATTTCCGAGGCCAGCCCGAGATCCGGGACTTTCAAAGGATTGACGTGAACCGATTCAGCGGGAACGCTCATCGCGAGCGGCTGTCCATTGCGATCGAAGATGGTGCCGCGCGGACCGGGAATCTCAATCGACAGCTCCTGGCGCGAACGGGCGAGCCGCTGATATTCACGGTGATGGAGGATCTGCAGCGAGACAAGCTTGCCAAAAATGGCGGCGCCCCATAACAGTATGAGGGCTGCGAGAATTGTCAATCGCCGCTCGGCCATATAGAAAAGAAAAAGTCAAAAGGCAAAAGTCAAAGGGCAAAAGTCAAAAGTGAGTAGGATGCGCTGCGCGCGCTCTTTACAAAGTGCTGAGCCGAAGGCGAAGCGTACTGAATCACTTCTGACTTTTCACTTCTGCCTTTTGCCTTTTGACTTTTCCGTTGCTTAGTGCACCATCGCCACCGCCGCGTCGCTCTTCCCTTCCAGGTGCACCAGTTGCCCCGACACCGGCGTAACCAGGTTGCGGCTCTTGGCGAGCTTTTCCAGGCGGTCAGGCCGCAGCAGCCCCGCTTCCTGTAGATCGAGCACGCGCTGCTCGGTGAGAAGGCGCCGCTCTTCGGCGCGCAGCGATTCCAATTTATAGCCGGCCAGCGTTCCGGCCACGCTCGGCGCCAGCAGGACGGCGAGCAGCAGCACTGCCACGCAGGCTGCGCCGATCGCTGACCAGCACGCCCCCCGGGCCTGCGGATCGGCTTCCCGCACGAGGCGCGAATTGTCGATCTTTTTGCAATAAAAGAATACGTCCTCGTATGGAAGCGGCCGCAAAAGATACTGGTCTCGCTCGGCCCGCAAGGGCGCCGGCCGCGGCGCCGAATTGGACCGGGCCGGTGGCTCCATTCTTCTCAAAAACGCAGGCAGCGTCGCCATGCTGTCTCCCTAACCTGTTCCCTAAATCCACTCCAGCGCGCGCAGCTTGGCGCTGCGCGAAGCCGGGTTTTCAGCCACTTCTTCCTCGCTCGGCTGAAGCGGGTGCTTGGTCAAGACCGTCGCGCGCGCCTCTCTTCCGAGCTGTCTGAATCTTTCCTTGACCTTGCGGTCATCGAACGACATGAAACTGATCACCACCATGCGGCCGCCGTGGGCGAGCAGTTCCGGACCGATGGCCAGCAACTGATCCAGCTCCGCAGGCTCGTCGTTCACCGCCATGCGTAAAGCCATAAACGTCTTCGTGGCCGGGTGCAATCTTCCTGTCCGCGGCACGGCCCGCTCCACGACATCGGCCAGATGTCGTGTGCTCCGTATGGGCCGTGCGCGAACTAGGGCTCTGGCTACCTTCCGCGCCCTCCTTTCTTCGCCGAGCTGAAAGATCAGGTCGGCAAGTGCCTTCTCGGCAAGTCGATTGACCAGGTCGGCCGCCATTGTCCCCGCGGATCGATCCATCCGCATATCCAGCGGCCCATCGGACAAAAACGAAAATCCCCGCTCCGGATCCGTGAGCTGATACCGGCTGACTCCCAAATCGGCCAGCAGCCCGTCCACCCGTTCGAAACCTGCTCCGCGAACCGCATCGGCGAGCAAACTGAATGGCCCGTGATGAAACCGGATCCGGTCCGCATACCCGGCCGTGTTCTGCCGCGCCTTCTCGAGCGACTCCGCGTCCCGATCGTTCGCAATCACGATCCCGGTGGTCAGCCGCTGCGCAATTAGCGCCGTATGCCCGCCCAGTCCCGCAGTGGCATCGAGATACAAACCTTCCGGACGAACCGCGAGGTATTCCATCACCTCGCCGGGCATCACGGAAAAATGCATATCTCATCAATTCAGTCCAGCGGCCTCCAACTTCGAAACGTCATCGGCGGCGGTTTGCGCCGCTTCCCGCTTGCGCTCCTCGTAAAGCTTCTCGCTCAGAACCTCGATCCGGCTCTTGTACGCGAACAGCTTCACGGGTTGATTCTCGATTCCCAATTCGCGGCGCAGCTCGGGCGAAAACAGGATCCGCCCCTGCGCGTCCATTTCCGACTCCGCACCCAGATCGGCCGCGTTGAAGGCGACGTTGCGCGCGATCCGCGGGTCCTCGCGGTAGCTATCGAAAAATTTTTCATTTTCGCGCCACACCGCCATCGGGTATATTTGGGCAATGCGGCGGTCAAGACTGGTGACATATAGTTTCTTTTCCCGCAGGGCGGCAAAGAATTGCTGGAACCCGGCCGGCAGCTTGAGGCGGCCTTTGTCGTCAAGCCGGGCGGGGTACATGCCCCGGGGAGGCTCGACCATTTCCAATTGCTGACTCCAATCACCCACTTTTGGACCACATTAAGACCAGATTCTAGCCACAACCAATAGTGTCATGGGTTTCCCGCAATTTGCAAGAGCTTTTTTCAGGAAGTATTTGAAATCGGACGGGTTACTCCTACGCAATCAGATCTACATGGATCCGGAAACATACAAGATATTGATTTGATGGCGAACAATAGGCGAAACAAAGCCCGCCGTGTCAGGACGCAGTAAGTTATCCTGGTTCCTAAAAATGAAGCAAAAGACCTGGCGAAGGCCGGCGGCAGTGAAAGAAGCCGAGGCGGTCGAGCCAATAATCGCCGAGGTTCCTGCCCCGGTCGCCTGGCGGCCACACGCCTGGCGCGTGCTGGCATTGTGGATCGCTGCGCTCGCAGCCTATTCCAATTCCTTCGGCGGTGGCCTGGCCTTTGATAACGAGATTGCGATCAACCGCGACACGCGCGTCCACGCCTTCAATTCTAAGAACCTGCAACTCATCCTGAACGAGGAGCTCTGGTACAACAGCTCGACCACCGGCGCCTACCGCCCGCTGTTCACGTTTTCGCTGCTGGTAAACTACGCAATCTTTGGAAACGGCACCAACACGACCGGCTATCATGCCGTGAACTTCGCGATTCATGCCGCCAATATTCTGCTGGTTTACTGGTTAGGATTTCTGCTGCTCGAGGATTCGACTCTCGCCTGGGCTCTCGCCGCGGTGTGGAGCCTGCATCCGGTGCTGACCGAATCGGTGACCAATCTGGTTGGACGGGCCGATCTGCTGGCGGCCTTCGGAGTCTTCGCCGGTCTCCTTTGTCATGTTCAGGCCGCGCGTTCCGCAGGGCGGCGGCAGCTCGGATGGCTCGCCGGCCTGGCGCTTTCAGCCGGCATCGGGATGTTCTCCAAGGAAAGCGCCATCGTGCTGCCGGTCATCATGTTGTTGTATGACGTGACGTGGGCGCGATCCGCTCCGTGGAAGGAGCGCTGCAAAGGCTATGTCGCGATGGCCCTTCCTTTCGGCCTGTTCTTCAAGCTCCGCGCCGACATGCTCGCGCATCAGGTGCCGGCCCTTGTTCCCTTCCTCGACAATCCCTTGATCGGTTCTGATTTCTGGACCGCGCGCCTCACCGCCATC
The DNA here is from genome assembly GCA_036406715.1 of Bryobacteraceae bacterium. Classification (GTDB taxonomy): domain Bacteria; phylum Acidobacteriota; class Terriglobia; order Bryobacterales; family Bryobacteraceae; genus PSRJ01. Next base: position 8,961 of record DASXAK010000136.1, read on the forward strand.
AAGGTGATCGGCAAATATTTCTGGCTGTTCCTTTGGCCGGCCCGGTTTTCGGCGGACTACTCCTACAACGCCATCCCGCTTTTCGAATGGCGGCTCGACCGTTGGGAAGATCTTGCCGCCATTCTGGCACTGGCTGGCTGTCTGGCTGCCGCGGCGCTGGCAATCCGCTTTTACCGCACCGCCAAACCGATCTTCTTCTTCATCTTCTTTTTCTTTATTGCCCTCGGCCCGGTCGCGAATATCGCGATGTTGATCGGAACCATCATGGGGGAACGCTTTCTCTACCTGCCGTCCGTCGGACTCGCCGGCTGCCTCGTGGTGGCCCTTTTTGCGGCGGTCCGCCGTCTCGGTGTGCCTAAGGCCGCGTGGGCCGCAGCCATTCTCCTCTGTGGCGCATTTGCGATTCGAACCTTTCTTCGCAACTTCGATTGGCACGATGAACTGAGACTCGGACGCGCGTCGGTGGCGGCAGCCCCCGGTAGTTTCAAAACGCACCAATTGCTGGCTTCTGCGGAACTCAATGCCCGGCCCCCGGACGTTGAAAACGCGATGAAGGAAGCAGAGAGCATCTTGAAGATTTTGGATCCGCTCCCCACAGACTTGTTATCCGCCCGGCCTTACGATGTCGTCGGACAAGCCTTTCGCCAGAAGGGTGACAGCCTCGCGCCGCGCGGAAAAAACCCGGATCCCGACAGCCCGAGCGGGCTCTGGTATCGAAAGGCGCTCGCGGCTTTGTTGCGCGGAGACGAGATCGATCGCGCGGAGAGGGAGCGAATTCGCACGAAGAACCTCGCATCGGGAAGGGTCGCGGCCTCCCCGGGTTGGGCCAACCTCTATCTCGAATTGGGCCGCGTCTATCGCCGTCTCGGCGAGCCGCAAAAAGCACTGGACGCGTTCGCCGACGGTCGCTTGCGCCGCCCTGATGAGGACGAATTTTCGGAAGACATGTCGCTGACCCGCCTGGGAATGGGCGATCCTCCGCAAGCGGCGGTGCCACTGATGGAGGGTCTCGTCCTCAATCCGAATTCAACGCGTTTGGCATTCGATCTGGTCGAACTCTATCGCCAGAAAGCGCCCAACAGTTGCGCGGTCCCTAAAGGTGCAAACAGCATCAATCTCGAATGCC
>DASXAK010000137.1:0-10742 GCA_036406715.1 Bryobacteraceae bacterium
CACGCCTACAAGCTCGCTCTTGCGTTCCGCTGCCAGCAGAAGGACAATCCGGACAAAATTCCGCTGGCCGTGTACGAATTCGAGCGCGCCGCCGTCGTTGATCCGACATTGGGCGGCGGCGCCGATCCCAAACAGATCCAGACATTCGCCGATAACGCATACGCCACCGTTCACGGCAGCACTGAAGGCCTGGACCAGCTCAAACAGCAGGCGAAGAACTCGCCGCTTCCCCCGGACGGTTTCACCATCAAAACAGCTACCAAAATTGCTGAGGAAAAAGAACAGGAATTTGAAAAGAGCAACCCGCAGCTCGCTCTATGGATGAAGGTCAAGGGCCAACTAGCGGATACCGGCGGCGAGCAATATTTCAACGATCAATTGAAGAATTCCGCTGTCCCGCAGTTGCGCGGAACCCTCGTCGAAGCCAAGCCCGAGTGCCGCCCGAAGGAGTTGCTCGTCGCCGTTCCCCTCCCCGATGCGGCCCAGCCTCTGCGCTCCGAAATCACTCTGAAACTTGACACCGCCCTCACCGGCAAGCCCGACCTCAACCAGGAATTTCGCTGGGAAGGCGTTCCTTCCGAGTTCAGCAAGGACCCGTTCATGCTCACCATGGACACGGAAAAGGCCAAGATTGACGGCTTGAACGTCACTCCCTGCGCCGCCCCGGCCCGTCGCGCCCCCGCTCGCCGCGCCGCCCCCAAGAAAAAGTAGTAACCCCAACGGCCCGTTGGCAGGTCTCCGACCTGCCAATTGACCAGGTACGCCCGAGACCCACCCCACGCTTGAACTCGCGTTCCGAAGGTTACTAGGGCCTCCAAACTGCTGCCGTCTTTTACGAGGCCACATCTTATGTACCACCACGTCAAAAAACTTATGTATACCGTGCGTGTCGGCACGCCTGACCCGCGGTTCGGCAACATGCTGCTCGAACAATTTGGCGGCGCCAACGGCGAGTTGGCTGCCGCCATGCAATATACCGTGCAGGGCATCAACTGCGACGACCTCGAGCGGAAAGATCTCCTGATGGACATCGGCACCGAAGAAATTAGCCACCTCGAGGTCGTTGGTACCCTTGCGCGCATGCACTTGAAGCCGTCCAAAACCAAGCGCCAGGCCGCGCTCGCCGATCCTCTCATCGCCATCGCCGGAGGCGGCGGCGTCAACCTCTACAACTCCATGGGCGATCCCTGGACGGCAGACTATCTAAAGATCACCGGTGAACTCGACGTCGATCTACGTAGCAATATCGCCGCCGAGGCCCGTGCCAAGATCGTCTACGAACGCTTGATCGACTTTTGCGAAGATCCCGATAGCATTGACGCGCTCAAGTTTCTCATGACGCGTGAAATTACCCACATGAAAGCGTTCACTCTGGCGCTGGACAGCATGGGCAAACCGCCGTTCTCCATCGGCCGCATCCCGCCGTCGCCGGACTTGGTGATGCAATACTTCAATGATTCCACGGGAGCCGGCGATCGCGGAGAGGTGGATGCGCGCGGTCCCTGGAACCAAGGCCAGGATTGGGAGTTCGTCGAAGCTCCCGCATTCCGGGAATTGCAAAACGAGATCAGCGGAACAAGATCGGCCTCGGGCGATGGTGGCGCCGAACCCCGGGCGTCCGCCAAGTCCGAAGCGCGCAAGCCCACTCCCACCAGGAAGACCGCCTGACCCGGCGGAAGAGAATACGACGCAACGAAAGGACTAGTCATGGCTGAGCTAAAAGAACTTCTCATCGATCAACTGCAGGGTCTGCTCGACGCAGAGAACCAGCTCGTAGCAGCTTTGCCCAAGATGGTGAGCGCCGCCAAATCACCCATGCTGCGCCAGGCGATCGAAAAACATCTGCGCCAGACCGAGACCCATGTCGAGCGCTTAAACTCGGCATTCCAGCTCCTGGGCGCCAAGCCCGAGGGCTCACCTTGCCGCGCTATGCGAGGGCTCGTCGAACAAGGCCAGCAGAAAATCGACCATAGCCATAAAAGGGACGCCTTAATTGCCGACCTGATGCTGATCGATACGGCGCAAAAAGTGGAGCACTACGAAATTGCCGCGTACGGCAACGCACGCACCCTGGCGCATGAGCTCGAAGAATGGAACGTGGCGCGCATTCTCAACCAAACACTGGGCGAGGAAGAGAGCGCCGACCATCTGTTGACCGAAATCACTAAGCCCCTCTTGCAGCAGGCTCGCACGCAGGAGCTCGTCGCGCCATAACATCGCGCAGGCCTCGGCCTGCGAACCTCCTCCGCCAGCGTGATAGTCTGTGGAAACACAGCTATGGCGAAGCTCCGCCTCACGATGGCGTGTTGGAACTACGATCGTACGCGGGCGCTCCTGGAACACCGCGTCCCCATCGACGGCATCGAACTCAACTATTTGAACCTCCCGGTGGAGGAGACATTCTTCCGCATGCTCCGCCACCGGGAATTCGATGTCGCCAAAATGTCGCTTTCGTCCTACACCCTTTCGGTCTTCCGCGAGGACTCCCCGTTCATCGCCATTCCGGTCTTTCCTTCGCGCTTCTTCCGGCATTCCTGCATCTACATCCACGCCGGTAGTGGCATTCGCGATCCGAAAGACTTGGCCGGCAAGCGCGTCGGCAGCCCCGAATATCAGATGACCGCCGCCGTTTGGATTCGCGGCATTCTCAGCGATGAATACGGAGTGCCTGTCACGAGCGCCTACTATTTGACTGGCGGCGAGGAACAGCCCGGCCGCCCCGAGAAACTTGCGCTCTCGCTCCCGCCGCAGTGCCGGTGCGAACCCATACCCGCCGGCAAAACGCTCTCTCGCATGATCGCATCCGGCGAGATCGACGCCCTCTACACCGCGCGTGCACCGTCCACCTTCGCCGACGGCTCCGGCCAGGTCCGCCGCTTGTTCCCCGACTATGCGGCCGTCGAGCGCGCCTATTTTCAAAAAACGAAAATTTTTCCCATTATGCACGCCGTAGTGATCCGCCGCGAGGTGTACGAACAAAACCGCTGGATCGCGCAGTCGCTCCTCAAGGCGTTCTTAGCCGCGCAGCGCGAAGTCTACGCCGACGTCCACGAGACCGCCGCCCTCAAGTTCATGCTTCCCTGGCTGCTTCCCCACGTCGAAGAAACCGAGAAGCTGATGGGCCGCGATTTCTGGCCGTATGGCGTCGAGCCGAACGAACACACCCTGAGCACATTTCTGCGCTACTCCTTCGAGCAGGGCCTCTCCAAGCGCCTGTTGACTCCCCGCGAGCTGTTCGCGCCCGAGTCTCTCGAGTCCTTCAAGATTTAGTTCGATTGATATGCCGCCGCCCCAACGCTGGTGGGTTTTGGAACGCGGCGATATCGATACCACCATCGCCCACCTCGGCTTCAACCTCGCCCAGACCGTAATCCCCGTCTTTCTTCTGCTGCCGGTCGGCATTCCGGCCGCCTTCAGCGTGGCGCATCTCTTGCCCGGCTATGCCTTGGGGTTCCTCGTGGGATCGCTCGGCATGGTGGGTCTTGCCGTCCGCCTCGCGCGCCGCCAGGATCGCCGCAACGTCACCGCGCACGTTTACGGTAACAACGTCCCGGCCATCATTTCCTACACGCTCTCCATCATGCTGCCCGTCTATCTCGCTACGCACGATCCCGTCCGTGCCTGGCAGATGGGCGCCGCGGCCGTCGCGTGGACCGGCCTCATCAAACTCGCCGCCGCCCCCTTCGCACGTACCTTCCATCGCTTCATTCCCACCGCCGCCGCCATGACTGTCTTCGGCGCCGCCATGTACAGCTATCTGGCCCTGGTCTTGTTGCAGCGCGTCTTCGATCACCCGCTGGTCGGATTGGTCGCGCTCGCCATCGTCGCCACCAGCGTTCTCGGCAATCTTCCGATTACACGCTGGCGTATTCCTCCGTTCCTCGTCGCGTGGATCATTCCGCTGCTGGTCGGTTTCGCCGTCGGTTACTCCAGGCCCGTCTGGCAAGGCATCTCGCCCGTGTGGCCGTTTTCCCTCAGTCCGGAACCGGTTCGCGGCTTGGCCTCCGCGGTGCCCTATCTCTCCGTCATCGCCCCCATGGCGATTTATCACGTCCTGCAGGACATCGCTTCCGTCGCCGGAGCGGCAGCCGTCGGTGATGAGTATGACGTCCGTTCGGTACTCGCCGTCGATGGCCTCGGCACGCTCATCTGCGGTCTCGCCGGCAGCGTCGTCACCCCCGTCGTCTACGCGATGCTTCCGCCGTACAAAGCCATCGGCGCCCGCATCGGATTCTCCTTTTGGACGCCTCTCCTTTACCTCGCCGTGACGCTCAGTGGGTTGACCGTCTTTATCGCCCAGCTTTTCCCCTGGCCGATTTTGGCCGCCATGATCGCCTACGTTTCGATCGGAGTCGGCATGGCCACGCTCCGCCGCGTGGATCCCAAATACCTCAGCGTCGTTCTGCTGGGCTTCGTGCTGCCGGCTGGCGCGGTGGTTGCCGCAGCCATGAACTCGGCGCTGCCCGCCCTCCAGCTCTCGGCCGCTAATGCCGCCGTTCAGGCCGCCTTGAACCGGTCCATCTATTGGTCGTCAGTCCAAGGCCTCGGAAACGGTTTCCTGTTTCTCGTGCTGGTCGTCGCGGCGCTTGTCACCGAAATCATCGACCGCCGCCTCGGCCGCGCCGCTGCCTGGTGCCTGCTGGCCTCGGCCTTCTCCTGGTTTGGTCTGATGCACTCGGCCTTGATGCGATGGGGCGCTCAACCCGCCTATGCCGCTGGCTGGCTCGCCGCTGCCGCCGTCGTCTACTCCGCCCGCTGGTGGCGCGGCGATCTGAATTCCTAACCCTCGGCTTCAAAAACCAGTCTCAAAAACGCTCGCGCCTGGTAGTCAATCCGTAGCGGCAGGGGCCGCGCTGCGCCTTCCTCCACCCACAGCCGAAAGTTCGATTCCTTGCCGCCGGTTTCGCGTCTCAGTTTCCCCGTCGCGCGCACCACCTGAGCGGTCGCGCCGATCAGCCCGCGCTGCCGGTAATTCGCCGTAGCCTTGGCGTCCGGCGCCTTCTGAATCGACAGCCGGTAGAACCGGCCGGCATAGGCGAACCGCGCTTCCGCCGGCCCGTTCGGCCGGAGCGCATCCGCCAATGTCTCGAGGAACGGCCGCACCTCCACGCCGCCTGTCTTTCCTTCTGTCGGCCGCGCCGGTGTCATCGCCAGAGCCTTGCGCGCTAAGTCTATCAGCTCATTCCGATTGCTCACCGACCAATGCGACGGCGCCTCAAAATGCGCGACCACCGTGTCCACCATTCCGTCGCCGATGCGGCCGTCAATCGCTGTGTACGCCGCTTGTTTCGCCTGGGAATGAAGCGCCTTCTTCGCGTCTTCCGCTGTTTCCTCCGGTGACGCTGTCATCAGGCCAAAATACAGTGACTCGCCGGCGCCGTTCTCGCCCAACCTTGAGATTTCTTGGATGAAACCCAACCGGTTCAGACCCCCGGCCCGCTCCGGACGCGAAAATCCGCTGAACTCCAACAGCCGCACTCCCTGCTTCTGCGGCCGCTCCGTTTCCCGCCATACGGCGCGCCCGCCGCCGACATTCGGCCAATGCACCAGTGGGATCGAAAGCACCAGAATCTGCGCAGTGGCTCGATACTGCCGCTCCCGTCCGCTGTCGGCCGGCGGCTCCTGCGCCCAGTTCAACCGGCCTCCGCCAGTCGGGTCAGCCGCGGAAATACTTCTTCGAAATCCCCAGGCCAGCGCCCCTGCGGCGATCCGGCCCCATACCCTTCGAGTGAGAAGCAATTTGGGTCCGCGCATCCTTGTTTTCAGTGTATCCTTTGAGCGGCGCGCGCCCCATCGGGTTACCATCGAGAAATGGCGGTTTGGATACACCGCTTCTCCCGGCGGTCCCTGCTCGCGACCGGCGCCCTCGCGCTCCGCGCGCTTGCCGACCAGCCCCACGGCCCCAAAGGCCAGCTCTTCGACTCCGATTGGAAGCGGTACTCCGATCCCGCCACCGAGTTTGAGGTCTATCGCCTCACCGATCCTTCGTACACCAGCACACTTCCCGACTACACCAATCGCATCATCTCCAGAAACAGCGGCTCCCTGCTCTTCTGCTGTGACCGCGCCGGTTCCCCACAGGCATTCCGCATGGATCTCAAAACCGGCGAGACGCGCCAGTTGACCGAGCGCCCCGATCTCGACGGCGCCTCGCTCAACCTGCTCCCCGACGGGCGTTCTTTCTGCTACTTCGCCGATCGCACGTTGTATCTCGTCAATTTGGCGAACCTCCGCGAGCGCGAGTTGTATACGGTTCCGGAAGGCTGGGACCGCGCCCCTGGCCTGTCCGTCGGCGCCGACAGCGCCCACGCCATTCTTGCCGAGCGCCGTGACGACCGTTCGCGCCTCCGCGCCGTCCCTTTCGCACAAGCCGCTCCGCGCACCATCCTTGAATCCGCCGTGCCGCTCTCCAATGCCATCGAGCGTCCGCTCCGCGCGCAGATCCTGTATCGCGCCACCTCCGAAGGGCAGCCGCCTGAACTTTGGCTCGTCGACTCCGATGGCCGCCACAACCGCCGCCTCAAACTGGCTTCCGGCGCCACGGGCCCGGCCAACTGGTCCACCGACGGCCGCACATTGCTTTACTTGAATTTTCCAGACGACCGCAGACAACTGAACGCCATCCGCGAACTCTCTCCCGACGACGACAAAGACAAGCTCGTCGCACCCACCAGCCAGTACGTCCACTTCGGCTTCAACCGCGACAGCTCCGTCTTCGTCGGCGCCAGCCGCAACGTCGCCTCGCCCGTAGTCCTGATCCTGCTCCGCGTCACCCGCCGCGAATTGACCCTCTGCGAGCACAAGGCCAGCCATCCAGACGCCGTCGCGCCCATCTTCTCCCCGGATGCCCAGCGCGTCTATTTTCAAAGTGACCGTCACGGCAAGCCGGCGCTCTACTCCATGCACGTCGAGCGCCTCGTCGAAAAAATCGGAGAAGAGAAGGAATGAACCTCCTGATCGCCGTCCTCTTGCTGTCCGCCCTCGCCCCGCTGTCCGCCGCCACGCGGTTGTTAGTAACCGTCGTCGACGCTAAATCCGGGGTTGTCGTGCCGGGCCTCAAGGCCGATGACTTCACAGTTCTGGATGACAAAACCCCGCGTCATGTCGAGGCCGCCGAGTTCTCGCGTGACAACCTCGACCTCATGCTCCTGCTCGATACCAGCCTCGCCGGCGGTCTTGTACAGCCCGCGGCCGAAAACTTTGTCGCCCAGCTCCAGCCCAAAGAGCAGATGGCCGTCGTCGCCTATCATTCCTCCGCCGATCTGATCCAGGACTTCACTTCGAGCCGCGAACTCATCATGCGCTCCATCGCCCGCGTGAAGTACGGCAATGAGCCCCACGTGCTCGACGCGTTATTCGCCGCCATCGACGGCGGCTTTCAGAACAGTGTCTTTCGCCGTGTCATCCTGCTGCTGACTTCGGGTGTCGAAGGGTTTAGCCGCACCAGCGATCGCGACGTCATCCGGCTCGCCCGCCGCAACCAGGTTTCGATTTATCCGGTCTATGCCCTCGGCAACGAACGCGGTTTGTTCGAGCAACTCGCCCGCGAAAGCGGCGGCGCGGTGTTCAATCTTCGCGACATGAAGAAGTCCGGCGCTGCCGAGCCCGGCCCGCGCGTCTTCGAAGTCGTCCGCTCGCACTACACCTTGACCTTGACGGGCAATTTGGGTGTGAGCGAAAAACTGAAGGTTGAAGTCCACCAGAACCCCAAGCCCTTCGTTTCGGCGCTCCCTCTGGATTAGGTCCCCTTTTCCATCACCCGCCGGATCTGCCTCACCACCACCTCTGGCCCCTCCATCGGGATGAAATGGGAATATCCGTCCAGCAGCACGTCCTCACCGTTCGGAAAGCGCGACGCCAGCCCTGGGTCCGTGGGCGAAGTGCTGAACGAAAGATCTCCCGCATACCCCGCGCGCAGCACCTTCACCGGCACGCGCACCGACCCAAGCACGTCGTGCAGCCTCGTCTCCGGCTCTTTCGAGCTTTCGTAAATGGATGCCTCCACCTCCGGCGGGCAGGCGAGCACGAACTCGTCGCCATCCCGCAGCAGCCCGAATTCGCAGTAGTCGCGCAGCACCTCGGGCTTCCATCTATCGAAATTCCCGCGCCCCCGAAAGCGCTCGAACATGTCATCCGGTGACGACCACCGCACACGGCGCTTGCGCACAAACGAAACATCGAACGGCGGCGTGTCATACGCCTCCGGCGGCCGGATCGTCGGATCCACCAGCACCAGCGCGGAAAACACTTCCGGCCGCGAGGCCGCCACCGCCGCCACCGAGTGCCCTCCCGCCGAATGGCCGATGCCGATCGCGCTCCGCACGCCCAGTGCGTCCGCAATCGCTGTTAGATCCCGCGCGAAGGCGCCCCAATGGTACGGAGGCGCCGGCTTGCTGCTGCGCCCGTGTCCGCGCGCCTCGATCGCCACGCACCGCCGTCCCGGAAACTCCCGGATCACCGCATCCCAACACCGTCCGTGGAAACTCGTCGCGTGCGCAAACAGCAGCGTGGGTTCCGCGCCCGCCCATTCCCACACCGCGAGCGTCAGACCTTCGTTGGCAACCTCGATAGGTTTCGGACTCCGCCCGTGTTCGCTCCGCACCCTGGGATTCTCGCACACCTCCAGGGTGCGGATTGAGCGGACCGCTCCTGCTGTGGTTTTGGCTGCGAAGCCCGGTTACGACCCGGCGCCCGCGGCCACTGCGTGCCCGCTGACCTTCACGCCTACCTGGCGCCACGCGTCGGCAACCGCTTTGCGTTCCGCGCTGTTGCTCCCGTACCGGTGCCCCGCATTCAGAATCGTTAGATTCGCGAATGTCGAGAAGTTGGCATTCTGCTTCAACCGCTTGTCCAGCAACGTGTCGTACCAGATCTGTCCGGCCTTGACCCAAGCTTGCCCGCCGATGTTCGTCGCCACCAGGTAAAACGCATGGTTCGGAATTCCCGAATTGGTGTGCACGCCGCCGTTGTCCTGGGTCGTCTTGACGTAGTGGGCCATGTCCGCCGGCTGCGGATCCTTCCCCAGCGTCGGATCGTTGTACGCGGTCCCCGGCGCTTTCATAGAACGTAACGCAACGCCGTGAATTCCCGGCGCCAGCAGCCCCGCCCCGATCAGCCAGTCCGCCTGGTCCGCCGTCTGTTTCAGCTTGTACTGCTTTACCAGCGAGCCAAACACGTCGGATATCGATTCGTTCAGCGCGCCCGCCTGGCCTTGATACGTTAGATTGGCTTCGCTCCCCGTCACTCCGTGGGTCAGTTCGTGCCCGATGACATCCAGGCATCCGGTGAACCCGACGAAGATCGTATTATCGCCATCGCCGAACACCATCTGCTCGCCATCCCAAAACGCGTTGTCGTAATCCTGGCCGTAATGCACCGACGCTTTGAGCGGCAGGCCGGCGTTGTCGATCGAATTGCGTTGGTATGCATCCAGATAAAAACTGAACGTGTCGCCCAACCCGTCATAGGCCTGATTCACGGCGACATCCGAAACAGCCGCTTGTCCTTCGGTCCGCACGGTTTGTCCCGGCAGGTTCTCCGTATGTTTCGCGTCCGAAATGGTTCGGTGCTGTTGCGGCGGCGCCACAGGCGTGTGGGCCACCTGCAGCCCGCCCAAAAGAGCGTGGGTCAGCCGATTTGTGCGAACGCTTTGGTCAATCGCCAACGCCCGCAAGGCAGTCTCGCGTTGTTGTTGTGTGCCGTTCTTCGCAATTTCGGTGAGGATATGCGGCGGCAGTATGCAGAAGATCGAGTGACGTTTCCTGGAAAACATACGGGGTCCTCCTCCTTCTTCACTCCGCAGTGAATCGGTGGGCCGGATCATATCACTAAGACTCAAAAATTTCTATCGGGTATTCTAAGTCTCTGCCCGCCTTTTACTTCCGCGCGGCGGCCCGTTGTTTCCAGATCTGCTGCGCTTCCTGCCGCACCCAGGAAATCAGGTGAGCCGCCGCCGGCGAAACCTGTTGCAATGCGTCCGCTGTCTTTTCCCCCGTGAACGTGAGGCTCTCCGTGCTCCCGTCCTGCTTCACCACGGTCACATCGTATTGGTACGCGTCGCGCTGGGATGACGGCGCTTTCATCGCCGCTTTGGCCTGAGGATTGATCGCCGCGGCCGCCGCGTTCCGGATCTGCTCGGCCTCCTGCGGAGCCACCTCCCGCTCGTAACCCGCTTTTTCCGACCGCACCCGTGCTCCGGTATCCTGAAACTCCACGACACCGGACACATTCGTGGCAGCGCCCGCAAAGCCGCCGCTGCGGGCGAACTTGATCTGCATGATGACGCTTCCTTTCTGCTTCTTGCTGGTTTTGGTCTGAGCGGCCGCCGGCAGCATGGCAATTGCGCAGGAACCGCTCAACAGCAGAACCTGTGCGATGCCAAGTGCCACAGCCCGCATTCAGCTAGGATAGCGTCTTTAATTCGGGGACAGCTACGCAATTCCCAATTTCACTCGCGCAGCCTCGTCCCGCGTCTACGGTAGAATTGGGTCACGGGCCCTTAGCTCAGCGGTTAGAGCAGCGGACTCATAATCCGTTGGTCGTAGGTTCAAATCCTACAGGGCCCACCAGCGTCCAAAACCTGCACCGATTGCGTCCAGAAACTGCACGCTTGGCACACGCAGCGTCCGTCAAAACTTGCCGTGATTTCCTGTCTAGCTAGAGCCCGAGCTGCTCAGCGTCTTCTCCTGCTTCAACCAATCCTGAAAAGCGCTCGGGTAGAGGATCATGCTCTTCCTCGAATA
>DASXAK010000138.1:0-2968 GCA_036406715.1 Bryobacteraceae bacterium
CGTCATTCCGCCGGGCACGGTGCACAACCAGCTTTTTGCCGCGCTCGACTGGGTACCCACGCTGGTGGAATTTGCCGGCGGACCGAAGGGAGACGGGCTGAAGAAGCAGATCGAGGCTGGGCAGTATCCCGGCATCGTCAAGACGACGCTCGATGGCGTCAATCAGTGCGACTACTTGACAGGCAAGTCCGATAAGTCGGCGCGCGATTACTTCTTCTACTTTTCGGGGGCAACGCCGTCCGCGGTGCGCTACAAGAACTGGAAGATGTACTACACCATGTCGCAGCCTGGGCCGGCTGGCTGGATCATGCCACTCATCCCTTTTCACTTCACTTTGGTCCAGAACATTAAGCGCGATCCCTTCGAGCAGGCTGTCGGCGTCGCCCAGAAGTCGGCGATGAGCCTAGGCGGCTCCCTCGGCGCCCCCGCTACCGCTTTTCAGTACGACTGGAACATGCTGCCCATCGGTCAGCAATTGTGGCTGGAGCATCTCACGACGTACAAGAAGTACCCGCCGCTGCAGGCTCCCGAGACCTACAATCTTAGTCAGGTCCTGGAGCAGGTCAAGAAAGCGAATCACCCGGGGGACTAGCGGCCTGAGGCGAGCGGGATGTCACGAAGCGGGCGCCCCGTCGCGGGCCGCCCGCAGAGACAAAGAGTCGTAATCATGTACACGAAGGCCATGAAATCGCGGCAGTGTTCGCCATCGTCCTCCGATCTCTACGCTGGCGTTGGCCGCGGAACAAAAAAGGGGGTGTTCAAATGAAATCTGTCACCCGAAGTTTGGCGAGATTCCGCCTAGTGGCGTTGACGCTGTGCTCGCTGCTACTGGTAAGTCTGCAAGCCCCCGCGCAGACCGATCCGTTGCCGTCGTGGAACGACGGCCCGGCCAAGCAGGCGATCCTCACATTCGTGCGAGCGACCACCGATCAGTCGAGCCCGAAGTTCGTGACGCCTGAGGCGCGCGTCGCCACCTTCGACCAGGACGGGACCCTCTGGGTCGAACACCCGATGTACACGCAGGTGGTCTACAGTCTCGAGCGAGTCAAAGCGCTCGCGGAGAAGAAGCCGGAGTTGAAGAGCGTCGAGCCGTTCAAGACCGTGCTGTCGGGCGACCGCGAGGCGATAGCGAAACTGACGATGCCGGACCTTGAGAAGATTCTTGCCGCCACGCTCACCGGCATGACGGTGGAACGGTTCAGCGCCGAGGTGAAGAACTGGCTAGCGACCGCCAGGCACCCACGCTGGAATCGCCCCTATACCGAACTGGTCTACCAACCGATGCTGGAGCTGCTGCGCTACCTGCGCGCCAACGGCTACAAAATCTACATCGCCACCGGCGGTGGCCAGGACTTCGTGCGCGTGTATGCCGAGCAGGTATACGGCATCCCGCCGGAACAGGTAGTCGGTACCGCGGGCGGGACTAAGTACGGCTACGACAAGAGCGGCAGGCCGATGCTCACCAAAGATCCCAAGCTCCTGCTCAATGACAATAATGCGGGAAAGCCCGAAGGGATCCACCTCATGATCGGGCGCCGGCCGTACGCAGCATTCGGCAACTCGACGGGCGACCGGCAGATGCTGGAGTACACCGGGGCAGGCGACGGCGCACGGCTGATGATGCTCGTGCTCCACGACGACGCGAACCGCGAGTATGCCTACGGTCCAGCCAAAGGGCTGCCTGACACCAAGGTCGGCGCCTTCACCCAGGCCCTGTACGGCGAGGCAAAGAACAAGGGTTGGACCGTGATCAGCATGAAAAACGATTGGAAGCGCCTTTTTGCTTTCGAAGAATAATTCGACGACATCCACTTGGGAGGAATTGTGAGGCCCGCAATGTCAACTGATGTTCTCGGAGTCCTGAAGCGCCGGCGGACGTGGCTCATCATCTGCGCGCTGCTTTTCGGCTCTTTAATCGCCTGGTCGAACTTACGCGATCATCGTCTGGGACCTGCGAAGGAACCGCAGGCTTCCGGCGCTCATTGCGATGATGGCATCGGGGCGGCTAAGTCCTTAGCGGCGGCGGCGAGCGATCCAATCGCCTCTGCGTCTGAAGCCGCATGGTCTCCAAAGGTCAACGACAGCGCGCCTCCTAGCCCGGCGCCCGCAGGAATGATCTGGATTCCGGGCGGCCACTTCTGGATGGGAACCGACGAACCGCACTGGCAGGACGCCAAACCGTGGCATCGCGTATACGTGGACGGTTTCTGGATGGACAAAACTGAAGTCACCAACAAGCAGTTCACTGAGTTCGTGAAGGCTACGGGCTACGTGACCGTGGCGGAGCTTACGCCCAGGGCGGAAGATTATCCCGGCGCTCGTCCTGAGAATCTAATTGCGGGCTCCGTTGTCTTCACACCGCCTAAGAGTCAGGTCGCGCTCAACAATCACTTTCAGTGGTGGAGCTACGTGGTTGCCGCAAACTGGCGTCATCCGGAAGGTCCGAGCTCAGACATCAAGAGCCGGATGAACCATCCGGTCGTGCACGTCGCCTACGATGATGCAGTGGCCTACTGCAAGTGGGCTGGGAAACGGCTGCCGACGGAAGCTGAATTCGAGTTCGCATCGCGCGGCGGACTCGATCGCAAGCGCTACGACTGGGGCGACGAGCTCAGGCCTGGCGGAAAAACCATGGCGAATATCTTCCAGGGACACTTCCCGAGCACCAACACTGGCGAAGATGGGTACAAAGCGACGGCGCCTGTAGTCTCATTCCCAGCCAACGGATTCGGGCTGTTTGATATGTCCGGCAATGTATGGGAGTGGACCTCGGACTGGTATCGGCCCGACTACTACGCGACGCTGGCCGCCCGTGGCGAAGAGGCCGTGAATCCCAAGGGGCCGGCCAACAGCTTTGATCCGAGCGAGCCAGGAGTCGCCAAGCGCGTACATCGCGGCGGGGCGTATCTGTGCACCGATCAATATTGCAGCCGTCACGCCGCCGGTGGACGCGGCAAAGGCGAGCCCG
>DASXAK010000139.1:0-2500 GCA_036406715.1 Bryobacteraceae bacterium
CATGGTGCTGGGGGCGGTCATTCTGGTAAACGGGCCGATTCCGGAAATGCGGATTCGCTGGAGCACGGCAATCGGACTGGCGCTGCCATTTTCGGCGATCACGATTCTGTTGCTGTCCCTGGTGGTGCGCGCGCGGCACAACAAGGTGGTTACGGGCGCGGAAGGGATGGTCGGAATCACCGGATCGGCCGTCACTGAACTGGCACCGGAAGGAAAGGTGTTCGTGCACGGCGAATATTGGGATGCGGTAGCGGTCCAGCCGGTGGCGCCGGGCGCACCCGTGCGCGTAACCGCAATTGAGAAATTGAAGCTGACGGTGGAACCGGTCGGCGAGGCCCCTGAAAAAAGTGCAGACGTTCACTGAAACGTCTGTCCCCCTTTTTTCGTTTTTTGGTGGAGGCGGATATGAGCGATGCAACTCTCATCTTTGTCGCGATCGTCGTGATTTACCTGCTGAGCTCGATCAAGATTCTGCGCGAATACGAGCGGGCAGTGATTTTCCGGCTGGGGCGGCTACTACCGCATCCGAAAGGTCCGGGGATCGCCCTGGTATTTGCGCCGATTGATCGTATGGTCCGGGTCTCACTGCGGATCGACACGCTGGAAGTTCCGGCGCAGGACGTCGTAACCCGAGACAACGTCACCGTGAAGGTGAACGCGGTGCTCTATTTCCGTGTGATCGACCCGCGGCTGGCGGTGAACGAAGTTTCGAATTTTCTGTATGCGACCTCGCAGTTGGCGCAGACTACTTTGCGAAGCGTGCTCGGCGAGGTGGAACTCGATGAATTACTGAGCCAACGCGAGAAACTGAATCTCCGCTTGCAGACGATTCTGGATCAGCAGACGGCGGCCTGGGGAGTGAAGGTGACGCTGGTGGAGGTCAAGCAGGTGGATCTAGCGGAGCAGATGATTCGCGCCATTGCGCGCCAGGCTGAAGCCGAAAGGGAACGCCGCGCCAAGATCATCCACGCGGAGGGCGAGTACACGGCAGCCGAAAAGCTGGCGATGGCGGCGGAAGTGATCCAGCGGCAACCCGCGGCGATTCAACTCCGGTATCTGCAAACGCTGGTGGAGATAGGAACAGAAAAAAACACGACGATCGTTTTTCCGCTGCCAGTCGATATACTGGCATCAATAGAGCGCGCATTGAACGGATTGGGAAAAGGGAATGAGCCGGCCGGCGGCGTGACGAAATCATGAAGAACGCAGAAACCGGGGAATTCGAGTTAGTGCTGGGCAACCGGCAGTTGCTGAGCGGTTTTTTCATTGTCGTCCTGTTGTTCGGGGTAGCGTTTGCGATGGGGTACATCGTGGGAAGGAACTCCTCGCCCTCCACGAAACTCCAGGCGGAGACCGCGACGGGAGCGTCCGTGCCAAAGGAGTCACGGAGAGATTCGTTACCGGCAACTCCGCCGCCGGTTCCGGCCGATTCGGGATCCCGGCCACCGGCCGCGGACACGCCGACGGCTTCCAAACAGACGGCGGAAACTCCAGAGCAGCCGGCTCCCGCGACATCACGCGAGGCGCTGCCGGCAGCGCCCGCAGAAGCGCCCACACCGTCGGCCGCAGAGGCGCCGCCGGGATCGTATTGGCAGGTGATTGCGACTTCGAACCGGACCGCGGCGGAAGCTCTGCAGCAGAGCCTGAAAGATAAGGGATTTCCGGCGACGCTCGGCCCCGGGCCGAATAACTTGGTGCGGGTTCTAGTAGGGCCGTATACGGATACACAGGCCATGGGACGCGCCAAAACCCAATTGGAAGCTGCCGGCCTTCATCCCGTGCGGAAGTAGCGTGACCGGCGGGCTAATACAACTTGGCGGCTCGAAGCCGCGTTCCGAAGACAGGCCCAGGTTACCGGAATGGGCGCGCAAGCCGCGGACGCATTTCCAATCGGTAAACGGGCTGAAGAGCGAACTCCGGCGGCTAGGCCTTCACACAGTGTGCGAATCGGCCCGATGCCCCAACATTCATGAGTGTTTCCACCGGAAGGCCGCCACCTTCATGATTCTTGGCGACCGCTGCACGCGGGCGTGCGGCTTTTGCTCGGTACCCAAAGGGCGGCCCCCGCTGGATGTCAGCGAGCCGGCGAACGTGGCCCGGATGGCGGCGGCCCTGAATTTGCGTTACGTGGTGATCACGAGCGTGAACCGGGACGATTTGGCCGATGGGGGCTCAGCGCATTTTGCCGAGACTGTGCGCGAAGTGCGGCGGGCAGTTCCACAGGCGCGAGTGGAAGTGCTGACACCCGATTTTTGCGGCAACCTCGATGCGGTGGCACGCGTGTTGGACGGGGGACCGCACGTGTTCAATCACAATATTGAAACGGTGCCTCGGCTTTACCGGCGCGTGCGTCCGCAGGCAGATTACAGACGCTCATTGCGGGTGCTCGAGTTCGCAGCGACCCACAGATCGACCGCGCTGACGAAATCCGGTTTCATGGTGGGGCTCGGGGAGACGGCGGCGGAGGTGCACGCACTACTCGACGACCTGCGGGCGGCGG